>CAZMLG010000015.1:0-31230 GCA_964566985.1 uncultured Intrasporangiaceae bacterium | reverse complement strand
CGGTCGCCTCGATCACGTCACCGATGCGGACGTAGTCCTCGGCCTCCTTGCCGGCGGTGACGCCGAAGATCTCGGCCTGGGCCGCATTGATGACGTCGACGACGTCACCGGCGCCGTCGGCATACCCCATCTGGGTGATGCGGGTGCCGGCCTGCACGAGCCTGCGCAGCACGGCGCGCTCGGCGACGATCGAGGCATAGAACCCGGCGTTGGCCGCCGTCGGCACCGACTGGATCAGTTCGTGCAGGTAGGCCTGGCCCCCGATGCGCTGCAGCTCACCGCGCTTGCCCAGCTCGTCGGCGACCGTGATCGCGTCGGCCGGCTCCCCGCGACCGTAGAGCTCGATGATCGCCTCGTAGATCTGCTCGTGCGCAGGGCGATAGAAGTCGGTGCCGCTCACCGTCTCGGCGGCATCGGCGATGGCGTCCTTGCTCAGCAGCATCCCACCGAGCACGGAGCGCTCCGCATCGACGTCCTGCGGTGGCACCAGGCCCTGGGAGCCGCTCGACTCCGGACCTCCGTAGGCCCCCTCCAGCTCGGCGATCGACAACCTGGCACCTCCCGCGAACTCGTTGACGAAACCGTTGCATCGACCACTGACAGCCCGAGCGTGGTGGAAGGCTGCTTGTGCACGAACCGCTCCCGTGCAGCCCCGTCGAGGGATCCCGGGGAAGGGTCCTCACGCACGGTATGCCGTGCCGCACCGACACGCCAAACCCCCGCGACGACGGGGTGTGCAGAGGGTGTGGATAACGTGTGCACACACGCCGAAACGGGTGTGTACAGATTGTGCGCACCCCTGTGGATAGCTTGGGTAAAGAAATGGAAAGTGCCCTCTGACCTGCAGCGATGAAATCCACCGACTGTGGACAACAAAAACTTTTCGGCGTGTCGAGTGCACGGAAGTTACCCACAAGCACCCGGGCCACCGGATGCTCAGATGTCACATTCGTCACCGGGCGCGGGAGCGTGGTGGGCGGGCTTCGAGGGGGTCGGCTGCGGCGGTTTCGATACGGCCTACACTCCTTCGTCGCTCCGGCCTACTCAACCATCCGTGTGGGAGGGAGCGGGCGCCGACGAAAGGGCCCGGCGGCCGACTGCGGATCGAGGACACGGATCCGCGGTCGGCCGCCGGGTGGGTGAGCCGCCCAGGCGCGACTCAGGTCAGTTGTGACTGGTGATGTAGGTCCCGGTCGGATAGGAGGTGCCGCGTGCGACCGTCGGCATGATCTTCGCGCTCTTCCAGGTCGAGCAGTTGAGCAGGTCGAAGTGCAGGTGCGGACCCGTCGAGTCACCCGAGTTGCCCGACGAAGCGACCCGCTGGCCCTGAGAGACCCGCTGCCCCGGCGCCACCTGGTAGGCGCTCAGGTGGAAGTAGACCTGGCACAGCCCCGAGGCGTCCTTGATGAGCACGTAGCGGCCGCCTCCGGCGCTCGTGTAGCCCGTGGCCCACACCGTCCCGGACCGCGCGGCCAGCACCCGCGTGCCCTTCGGCATACCGACGTCCACCGCGGTCTTGTTGTAGGGCGAGTTGTGGCTGTACTTGCCGTGCGGCCCCTGCGTGATCTTGAAGGTGTCGCCCGACGGGAACGGCAGCCGGTAGTTCGCGTTCGGGTCACCCGGCCCGCTCGGCGTCGGCGCGCTACCACCACCGCCACCCCCGTCACAGGGGTATCCGCCGAGTGCCGCCCAGGTCGCCGGGCCGACCACACCGTCGACGCCGAGGTGGTGGGACCGCTGGAAGGACTTGACCCGCGCCAGGGTGCCCGGTCCGAAGTGGCCGTCCACGGCGATGCCGCCCAGGCGCCGCTGCGCAGTGCGCACGAGTGAACCCGTGGCCCCATAACGCAGGACGTGCACATAACACGACGCCGGCTTGGGCTTCGATCCGCCACCGGAGGGGAACCCGCCCAGCGACCTCCATGTCGCCGGGCCGACGTATCCGTCGACCACCAGCCGATGTGAGCGCTGGTAGGACTTCACCTTCGCCAGGGTGGCCGGGCCGAAGTGGCCGTCCACGGCGAGCCCGCCCAGGCGCCGCTGCAGCGTGCGCACCAGCGAACCCTTCGAGCCGTAGTGCAACACGACGACCTTGCCCTTCGCGGCCGTCTGCACCGCACTGGGGACCGCGGCGGACGCGGCCTGGGCCACACCGCCGGTCTTCACCCCCTGCTGCGGCACTACGGCGAATGCCGGGGACGAGGCCACCATGCCGCCGGCGGCGGGGATGGTGGCCACCGCACCGGTCGTCACCAGCGTGCGCCGCGACGTGACGGCGGGGACGACGGTGCCGGCGAGGCCGGGGCGTTTCTTCAGATGACGGGGCACCTGCGACATACAGCGAATCCTCCTGGCAGTCCTCACGATCGAACCGAAACAAACCGGCACCTTCAGCAGCCGACGAGTGTCCCCCGACACACAGCTCTCGTTGGACTATGCACTATCTGAGCCCCCTGGGGAACCTGGGCAATCAGAGGTTCTGAGAGCTTGGTGTGACGAATGTGATTCGTGTGAAAACTGAGAATTCGGCGATACGGGTCAAAAACCCCGCCATTCTGCGCTTATAGCACCATTCAGTGCTCAATAAGCACACCGACACGCCCGGCGCAAGATTTTTCCACGATTCTCATATATTGAGACAACGGAAGGGCCCGCCCGGCGTCTGCCGGACGGGCCCTTCCTCATCACGCCGCGCGAAACCTTCCCCAGTCGCGCCCGACGCGCTCCGATCAGCCGAAGTGGCCGTAGCCGCTCGGAGTGTTCCAGATCTGCTGGATCCGCACCGAGGTGCCGGGGTGCGGCGCGGCGATCATCTTGTTGCCACCCAGATAGATCCCGACGTGGTAGGCCGGGGTACCGAAGAACACCAGGTCCCCCGGCTCCGGGTGGCTGGTCGGCGACAGTGCGCGCTGCTGTGCGCTGGCCGTGCGGGGGATGCTCATGCCCGCCTTGGCATAGACGTACATCGTCAGGCCGGAGCAGTCGAAGCCGGACGGGCTCTCGCCGCCGTAGACGTAGGGCACCCCGAGATATTGCTTCGCGATCGCCACCACCTGGTCGAGATCACCCGACGGCGAGGACGGCGGAGGTGCCGGAGTGGACGAACCGCACGGGAAGCCGCCCAGCGCGCTCCACGTCGCCGGTCCGACGATCCCGTCCACCGCGAGCCCGTGGCTGCGCTGGAAGGCCTTGACGGCACCGAGGGTCCCGGGCCCGAAGTTGCCGTCCGCGCTGATGTGCAGGCGCTGCTGGACGGTCCTGACCAGGGACCCGTTGGACCCGTATCGCACCACGGTGACCGAGCACGTGTTCTTGCCCGGTGTCGGCGTGGAGGGCGGTCCGCTGCTCTCTGCCGGGAAGCCACCCAGAGAGGCCCAGGTCTTCGGGCCGATGTAGCCGTCGACCACCAGATGATGCGAGCGCTGGTAGGCCTTGACGCGGGCCAGCGTGGCGGGACCGAAACTCCCGTCCACGGCCAGCTTGCCCAGGCGGCGCTGCGCGGTCTTGACCAGGGATCCGGTGGACCCGTAGTGCAGGACGACGACCTCACCGCCCGCGGAGGGCGATGCGGGGAGCGTCGCGGTGGCCGGGGCGTGGACGCCGGCGGCCGCGGGAGCCGAGGCCGGCGTGGAGGCCACCCCCGCAGCGTGGGCGGGTGCGGCCACGAGGCCGGCCCCGATCGTCGCCGGTGCACCGACGGCGGCGCCGGTGACGACGAACGTGCGGCGGGACGACATCAGGGGCTTGGCCTTCGCGGCCAGGCCGGGGCGGTGACGCAGATGTCGAGGAGACGTGATCGTGCTCATGCGATCCTCTCAGTTTCGCGCGGACAGACGGATCGGCACATGGCCGACCGGCAGTCGTCCGACCCGCCCCCGAGCGACGACTGCACGGTGAGCACTATGCCGCCGCCGAGGTGCCTGTGAAAGGCGAGGAGCCCGATGAATTCGGCGACACGCCGGGGTGGTGTTTGACGTGTGACTGGTGTGAATGATGTGACTCAAGCCTCTGTGGGGCCGAATGAGGCGGGGTTCCGGGGGCCCGCGAGCGCAGCAATCGGCCGTCTAGCACACCAGACCGACCTCTTCTTCGAACAACACGCCGAATCCGAGATCGTTTCGTGATCTGTCTCACTAAGTGAGACAAGCCCGCTCCACCCCGTCGACCGCGTAGAAGTACCCATGGCGCACGCCGCACCCCGGCAGGACCATCAAGAGATGAACATCTCTTGGGCGACCTGCTCACGTCGCACCCTCACCGCACTGGTCGCCGTAGCCTGCTGCTACGCCGTCCTGTCCCTGCTGAGCGACGCCGTGCCCGACGCGCACGCGTTCTGGTCCGGAGTCGTCATGTGGGCCGCCCTGCCGGGCGTGCCCGTCGTCGCCGGGGTCACCACCTGGCTCCTGTTGCGCCGCCGCGGCCGAGCAGCTCCCGTCTACGGCCTGGTCCCCGGCGCCATCACCGTCGTCGCCTGGGTCGCGTGGGGCCTCACCTCGGTCTCGCTCTGGTCGTTCCGCATCGGGTTCGGCGCGACCTTCGCCGTCCTCGCATTCGCCGTGTTCGCGGCCGCGGCGCGCTCGCCTCGGCCGCGGCCGGGCCCCGACGCTGGACACGGCATACCGCCGGCCTGCCCGACCTGACCCCCTCCCGACCACGACACGAGGGGATCCCCGGTCCGATGACCGAGGATCCCCTCGCCGTATGCCGTGTGGCCCGCAGCGGCCGATCAGCCGATGCGGCCGAACGTGTGCGCACCCCAGATGCCACCGATGTCGGTGACGGTGCCGGGCTTGTGCGCGGAGGCCATCTTGCCGTGACCGACGTAGATGCCCACGTGGTAGGCCGGGTAGCCGAAGAACACCAGGTCACCCGGGCGCGGGTTGTAGACGCGACGCGCCGCACGCTGCTGGGCGCTGGCCGTGCGCGGCACGCTGATGCCGGCCTGGCGGAAGACGTACTGGATGAAGCCGGAGCAGTCGAAGCCGCTGGGGCTCGCGCCGCCCCAGACGTAGGGAACGCCCAGGTAGCGCTTCGCGACGTTGACCACCGCAGAGGAGCTGTGCCCGCCGCTGCGCGACGGCGGGGCAGTGGTGCCGCCGCCCGAACCGCCGCCGTAACCGGGGAAGCCGCCGAGCGAGTACCACGTGTGCGGGCCGACGTAGCCGTCGACCGCGAGGTGGTGGGTGCGCTGGTAGTGCTTGACCGCACGCAGCGTCTTCGGGCCGAAACTGCCGTCGACCGCGAGGCCGCCGATGCGGCGCTGGACGGTCTTGACCAGGTGGCCGCGCGAGCCGTAGTGCAGCACGCTGACGTTGTAGGTGAAGCTCTTCGTGTGGACGATCGACGGTGCGCTCGCGGCGGCCGGGATCGATGCCGACGCCGGGACGGACGCACCGGCGGGTGCGGGGGTCGCGTCGGCGCTTCCCATGGAAGCCATGGCCGGGACCGCGATGGCCGCGCCGGTGGCGAGGGCCAGGCCGCGACGGCCGAGGACGGAGCCGACGAAGTTCGGCTCACGCTTGAGATGACGGGGGGTGTATGAGCCCATTCGAGTAGTTCCTTATGAGGCGATGTCGTCTTCTGGCACGGCCGTCTCCAGGCACACGCCGCTCCTGGGCGATGGAGTTAGCCGGTGTCGCCAGTTCCCCCGAAGCGGCGACACAGCCATAGATGATGGCCCATAACGCGCGCGAGCCAAACCCCGGGGTCGGATTCGGCGTGGCGGCGGTGTCACTCACGTCACACAGGGCATCGACAGGCTGACGCGCACGCACCGTGATCATTCCGTGATATTTCCCCGTCATCGCGGGGATCGCGGGGTTCCGCGGCTTTCCCGGGAACCGAGGTCGCCGCCACCGGTGTCATCTCGAATCCTGAGACTCGATCGTCTCGCCAACTGGGCGATCCGGGAACGGTCCCTCTACCGTGGCCCTGTGACAGCGATCCCCGCGCGCGAGATCCTCCGCCTGGCCGTCCCCGCCTTCCTCGCGTTGGTCGCTGAACCCCTCTTCCTGCTCGCCGACTCCGCGATCGTCGGCCACCTGGGCACCGCGCCGCTCGCGGGGCTCGGGGTCGCCAGCGCGGCGCTGCTCACCGCCACCAACATCTTCGTCTTCCTCGCCTACGGCACGACGTCCCTGGTCGCCCGGCAGCTCGGCGCCGGCCACCGCGGCGCCGCCGTCAGCTCCGGCATGGACGGCGTGTGGCTCTCGCTGGGGCTCGGCGCCGTCACCACCGTCGTCACCGCACTGGCCGCCCGACCCATCTGCGCGCTGTTCGGCGCCGCGCCCCAGGCCCTCGACGAGGCGACCACCTATCTGCGCATCAGCGCGTTCGGTATCCCGGGCATGCTCGTCGTGCTCGCCACCACGGGCGTCCTGCGCGGCTTCCAAGACACCCGCACCCCGTTGATCGGCGCCGTCAGCGCCTTCAGCACCAACGTCGTGCTCAACTACCTGCTGGTCTACGTCGCCGACCTGGGCATCGCCGGCTCGGCCATCGGCACCGTCGTCGCCCAGAGCGGGTATGCCGTGGGCCTGATGATCGTCGTCCTCGGCCGCGCCCACCGCCTTCGCGCGCGGGTCCGCCCCCATCCTTCAGGCGTGCTGCGGTCGGCGAGGCACGGCATACCGCTGCTGGTGCGGACCCTGGCGCTGCGGGCGGCGATGCTGCTGACCACCTGGGTGGCCGCCGACCTGGGCACCGTCCCCCTGGCCGCGCACCAGGTCGCCCTGACGATCTTCGGCTTCCTCGCCTTCGCCCTCGACGCGCTCGCGATCGCCGCGCAGGCGATCACGGGAAAGACCCTCGGCGCCGGCGAGGTCGACGCGACGCGGGGGGCGACCGCCAAGATGCTCTGGTGGGGCCTGTGGATGGGTCTGGCGCTGACCGCCGTGCTGTTGGTCGTCCACACCGTGCTGCCGTTGGCCTTCACCGGCGACCCGCGCGTGCAGCACACCCTCTCGGCGGCGCTGATCGTGCTCGCGCTGATCCAGCCGATCAGCGGCCTGGTGTTCGTCCTCGACGGTGTGCTCATCGGGGCCGGGGACGGCACCGCCCTGGCCGTGCTGCAGACGGCCGTGCTCGTCGCCTACGTCCCTGTGCTGTTGCTGGTGTGGGCGCACGCCGGCGGGCTGCGCGCCGGCGGCGTCGCGCACGCCCTGACGGTCCTGTGGTGGTCGTTCGGGGCGTTCATGGCCTTCCGCCTGATCGCGCTCGGCCTGCGCGCCCGCACCGACAGATGGCTGGTGACCGGCGCGCTGCCCTCGCGGGTGCGGTCGGCACGGCACTCGCAGGGGTGACGACGCCGGTGTGTCGGTGTCTGAGGACACCTCGAGTGGTCACCAACGCACGCTCCCTGGTCGGCGGAACCGTCCACGTGTGACCACTCGATCCGTTCTGTCCGTAGTGCTTCGGGGAGATCCCACCGTCGCCGATCTCACCGCACGGACCAGCGCGCCGGCAGGTTGAACGGCGTGACCACCTGCACGTTGGCGCGCACCGACGCGGGCGCGCCGGGCAGCAGCCCGTGGTGGCGCAGCACCTGCCGCAGCGCCGCGCGCATGTCGACCCGTAGGTCGTGGTGCAGCACGGCGCTGACCCTTCCCTCGAGCAACAGGTCGACGTTGTCGCGGTCCAGGTCGTGCGCGACGAACACCCTCGCCTCATGACCCGACGCGGTGAACTGGTCGAGGACGGACCGGTTGCCGCCACCCATCGAATACACCGCGACGACGTCGGGATGCCGCTGCAACGCCTGACGGACGGCCTCGGCCACCAGGGGATCCAGGCCGTCGGCGTCGTCCGCCGCGACGACGCGGCGGCACGGCGTGAACTGCGCAAGATGCGCGACGAAGGCCTCCCGGCGCTCCCGTTCGCCGAAGAAGGCGGCGCGGCTCACCGTCGTGAGCACCGAGCCCGGCCGGTCACCCAGCCATCGGTCGACGAGGTAGGCGGCGGTCGCGCCGGCCGCGCGATTGTCCAGCCCGACGTAGCCGATCCGGGCACAGTCGTGCACGTCGGTGACCAGGGTGACCACCGGGATCCCCCGCTGCGCACAGCGATCGACGGCTGCGGCGACCGCCGGGTCGTCCGGCGCCTTCAACAGCACCCCGTGACTCGTGCGCCCGCGCCGGCCGACGGCATCCAACCGGGCCACGAGAGACGCCACGTCGCCGCTCTCGCGCAGATCGAACCGGGCCCGCACCGCCGCCGGGCGCACACCGTCAAGCTCCCCCTCGAGTGCTTCCCGCACGGCGGAGCTGAAGCGCTCCGGCGCCTGCATGACCAGGTCGATCATCAGGGTGCGCGCGCCCAGGCGCAGTTGCCGCTGCTGTTGATCCAGGTCCAGCAGTGCCTGCTCCACCTGCCGGACGGCCCGCGCGCTGACGCCCGGTCGCCGGTGCAGGACCCGGTCGACCGTCGCGAGGCTGAGCCCGGACTGGTCGGCGACGTCGCGCAGGCGGTGACCGCTCGGCATACCCGACAGTGTAGGTGCGTTGAGGTCTTTTTGAGGTGAAAGGCCGGCGTCGGGGGTGCGCGGCGACGGGATACTGGAAACACGCCCCATCCATCGGAGGTTCCCATGACGGTCGAATCCGCCACCCCTGTCGAGTCGGCCTGGCTGAGCGCCGAGGACGTCCGGTTGGCCGACCTGCTCGACGTCGTCGCCGAGCGCACCGATCCGCACGACTATCCGCACTCCTCGGGGATCGAACAGCAGGTGGTCGTGTATGACGCACAGCAGGTCCGAGCGGAGGTCGCCACCACCGGTGGGCGGCGCGAGGTGACCTCCGAGATCGTGCGAGCCATCGACGACGGGCCTGGGATCGTGGTATTCACCGGTGCCTTCACGCCCGAGGTCATCGATGCGGCGACCGCGGCGTTCAACGACCTCATCGCGGAGCAACGCGCGGCCGGCACGGCCGCGGGCGACCACTTCGCGAAGCCGGGGGCCAATGACCGCCTCTGGAATGCTCTGGAGAAGCTCGCGGTCCGGCACCCCGAGACCTTCGTCGACTATTACGCGAACGACATCGTCGCGCTGGTGTCGGCCGCATGGCTCGGCCCGGGATACCAGATGACCTCTCAGATCAACGTCGTCAATCCGGGCGGCGCGGGACAGACCGTGCACCGCGACTACCACCTGGGCTTCCAGTCCGACGACGTCGCCGCGGCGTTCCCCGCCCACGTCCATCGCCTTTCCCCCGTGCTCACGCTGCAGGGTGCGATCGCCCACGTGGACATGCCGATCGAGAGCGGCCCGACGCTCTATCTGCCCCACTCGCAGAAATATCTGCCGGGATACCTCGCGTGGCGCAGGCCGGAGTTCGCCGACCATTTCGCCTCCCATCACATCCAATTGCCGTTGACCAAGGGCGATGCGGTCTTCTTCAACCCGGCGTTGTTCCACGCGGCAGGGTCCAACGTGTCATCGGACATCAAACGCATGGCCAACCTTCTGCAGGTCAGCTCCGCCTTCGGCCGAGCGATGGAGACCATCGACCGGGCTCGGGTGAGCGAAGCGATCTATCCGGCTCTGCTGGCCGCCAGACGCGCGGGATTGGATGCGGACTCGATCGCCAACGTCATCGCCTCGAGCGCGGAAGGTTATTCCTTCCCCACCAACCTGGATCTGGACCAGCCCGTCGACGGGCTGGCACCGCAGACCCAGGCCGAGATCGTCGCCGCCGCCCTGGACGAGGAGGCCTCGGCAGGCGCCCTGCACGAGCGCCTCACCCGGCGCGCTGACGCGACCGAGAGCCACTGACCGCAGCCGGGTCATCGGTGATGCCGAGCAAAGCACCGCCCGCCACCGCCCGCACGTCGTAGGCTGAGGCTCCATGGAGCCGTTGCGCATCGGAGTGCTGGGAGCAGCCCGCATCAGCGAACTCGCCATCGTCGAACCCGCGAAGGTGTCCGGCGCCCGGCTGGTGGCGGTCGCCGCCCGGGATCGCGAGCGGGCAGAGCGGTTCGCGCATGATCATGGTGTCGAGCGCGTGCACGACAGCTACGACGGCGTCCTGACCGACCCCGAGGTCGAGGTGGTCTACAACCCGCTCGCCAACGCCCTGCACGGCCCGTGGAATCTGCGGGCCATCGCCTCCGGCAAGCACGTGCTCAGCGAGAAGCCGTTCGCGAGCAATGCGACCGAGGCCCGGATGGTGCGCGATGCCTCGATCACCGCCGGCGTGACGGTGATCGAGGCGCTCCACTATCTGCACCATCCGCTCTTCCGCCGCGTGCTCGAACTCCTCGACGACGGCACGCTCGGACGGTTGCAGTCGGTGACCGCGCCGATGCGTATGCCGGCGCCCGACGACGCCGACCCGCGCTGGGACCTGCGCCTCGCCGGCGGCTCGACGATGGACCTGGGCTGCTATGCCCTTCACGCCGTCCGCACCATCGGCCGCCACCATGCCGGCGCACCCAACCTGGTGTCCGCCACGGCCGGTGAGCGTGAGGGGCACCCCGGCGTCGACGAATGGCTCACCACCGAATTCAGCTACCCGAGCGGGGCGACCGCGACCGCCGGATCACACATGGCGGCCGACGAGTGGGACTTCTCGCTGACCGTCACCGGCGACCGCGGACGCGCCCGGGCCCACAACTTCGTGCAACCCCATATCGACAACCGGCTGACGGTGACCACCGCGGACGGCGAGCACGAGGAGCGACTCGGCGACCGCTCGTCATACACCTGTCAACTGGAGGCGCTGACCGCCCATCTGCGCGAAGGTGCGCCGTTGCCGATCGATCTGGACGACGCCGTCGCCCAGATGCAATCGGTCGACATGGCCTACGAATCGGCAGGTCTGGCACCGCGCCCCGCACTGGATCTCGGAAGCGTGTGATGGCCGCGGAGGAGCCACCGACAGGTGCCGCGCAGCGGTCGGTGACCCTGCGGGCCGTGGCCGCACACGCGGGCGTCAGCAAGTCGGTCGTGTCCCGGGTGCTGCAGGGATCGCCACACGTCAGCCCGGAGCGGCGCCGGGCCGTCGAGGACGCGATCCGTGAGCTCGGCTATCGGCCGAATCGCTCGGCACGCAACCTGACCCGGCGCAGCACACAAGCAGTCGGGGTGCTCGTGGCCGACCTGAGTCAGCCGTGGTTCGCCGACTTCCTCGAGGGGCTGAACCAGGCGCTGCAGCCGCGCGGCATGCATGCGTTCGTGGGAGATGCCCGCCTCGACAGCGCCCGGGACGAACCCCTGCTGCAAGCGTTCATGGAGATGCGGGTCGACGGGCTCGTGCTCGCCGGATCGATGCCTCGATCACCGATGTTCGGCGAGGCTGCCTCCTGGCTGCCGACGGTCGTCGCGGGCAGCCAGGACTTCGCGTTGCCGCGCGCGGACGTCGTCACCCAGGACGACGCGATCGGGATCCGGCTCGGACTGGACCATCTCGCCTCGCTGGGGCACCGGCGGATCGCGCACCTGTCGGGCCGCGGAGGCCGCACGTTCGACATCCGCCGGTGGGCCTACCGCGCATGGATGGACGAACACGGGCTCGCCGAGCAGGCAACGATCGAGGAGTGCGAGATCACCGAGGACAGCGGGTATGCCGCGGCGCGGCGGCTCTTCGCCCGCCCCGGGCCGCGGCCCACCGCGGTCGTCGCGGTCAACGACCCGGTGTGCGCCGGGGCGGCGTCGGCGGCACGGGACGTGGGACTGCAGGTGCCGCACGATATCTCGCTGGTCGGGTTCGACAACAGTCAGGTCGCCCACATGCGCTACCTGCCGTTGACGACGGTCGATGTCGCGGCCACGACGGTCGGCGAGCAGGCGGCGTCGCACCTCCTGCAGCGCATGGCCGACCCGGCACTCGAGGCGCGCGTGCGACTCGTGCCACCGGCACTGGTGGTGCGCGATTCGACGGGTCCGTGCCCCGGTGACGATTGAGTCCCGCTCGGATGGCTGAATATCGAAACTCGCGAGTCTCGCTGCCCAGTCGGCCCGGGGCACCTCTCACCGGGTTTCGATACGCTCGCGCCAGGGCGCTCGCTACTCAACCATCCGTGGTGGTGCGGATGCCACGCTCGCTACTCAACCATCCGTGGTGACGCGGATGCCACGCTCGCTACTCAACCATCCGTGGTGACGCGGATGCCACGCTCGCTACTCAACCGCCCGTGGTGGTGTGGATAGCACACTCGCGCCCTCGCTCACGGGGCCGACTGGGGTCGATCGAGGTCGCGCATCAGATCGCGCAGCGAGCGGCCGGTGTCGCTCACCTGGTCCTCCGTGGGGTGCAGGCCGCGCTCCATCATCCGCTGGGCGATCCGCACGTCCTTGGCGACGGACGGGCCGCGACCCAACCCCGCGACCGAGACGAATCGGCCGGCCCGATCGAACCCGAAGTAGGTGTGCCCGCCGTCGGGGCGTTCACGCACGACCGTGCGCTGCGCATACTGCGGCAGGCCGGCCATCTGGACCATCTGGTCGTATTGATCCGACCAGAACCACGGCACCGCCTCGTAGCGCAGATCCTCCCCGGCCAGGTTGTGCGCGACCGTGACCGCCTGGTCGAGCGCGGCGCGCCACGACTCGAGGCGGACGCGCCGCCCGCCGAAGAGCGGGAGCGGGACCGAGCAGCAGTCGCCCGCCGCAAACACTCTGGGGTCGCTGGTGCGCAGCCGGTCGTCCACGCGGATGCCGTCGTCGATCGCCAGGCCGGCCGCCCGGGCGAGTTCGGTGCGTGGGTGCACACCGATGCCGAGCACCACGGTCTCGACGTCAACCGTGTCGCCGCTCGCGAGCACGAGACGCGTCGCGTCGCCGGCGCGGTGTGCCTCGGCCACGGCGTCGCCGAAACGCAGGTCGACCCCGTGCTCGCGGTGCAGGGCCACGACCTGGTCGGCGACGGCCTCCGGCACGATGCGTGACAGCGCACGCGGTGCGGTCTCGATCACGGTCACCTGACACCCGTGCCCGCGCGCGACGGCCGCGAGCTCCAGACCGATGAACCCGGCGCCGACGATGGCGATGTGCCCGCCCTCGGTGAGGCGACGGCGGATTCGCTCGGCGTCCGCGTGTGTGCGCAAAGTGAGGGGTGCGACCGGCGCAAGGTCCGCGAGGGTGTTCGGTTCCGACCCGACCGCCAGCAGCAGCCGGTCGTAGGCCAGCCGCTCGCCCCCTGAGCAGGTGACCTCCCGGGCTGCCGGGTCCAGATGCTCGGCGCGCGTGCCCGTGTGCACGGTGACACCGGCTTCGGTGAGGGCGTCGCGCGTGTAGGGGTGCACGGGAGCCGCATCCTCGGCGGTGGCGGCAGCCATCGAGACCTTCGACAGCGGAGGACGCTCGTAGGCGTGCAGCGGATCGTCGCCGACGACCGTCACCGGGCCGGTGTGACCGATCTGGCGCAGGGTCATCGCCGCACGGGTGCCACACTCGCCGCCTCCGACGACGAGGATCCGGTCGTGCTGTGCCACCACCGCGTTCAGGGCGCCAGGTCGACGTGCACGCGACCGTCGACGACCTTCGCAGGATACATCGTCAGGTCGATGATCACGGGTGCTCCGAGCGCCTTGCCGGTGCGCACGTCGAATCGGCCGTTGTGCTTGGGGCATTCGATGACACCGTCCATGACCAGGCCGTCGCACAGCGCCCCCTCCTCATGGGTACAGGACGCCTGGCTGGCATAGAACTCGTCGCCTTCCAGGCGATAGAGCGCGTATTCGGTGCCGTCGTGCTCGAAGGGCACGACGTCCTCCTCGTCCACGTCGTCGACCGGGCACACCGGGATCCACTCGGACACGTCATCCTCCGATGATTCGTCGTTGTCGGGCTGTCGTCATGCCTGGATCGTGGTCCGGGTCTCGGGGAGCACCCCGTCCACCGGTCCATGGTAGGGCGCAGCACCCTCGGGCAATTCTCGCTTGATGAAGTAGGTTTCGTCCTTCAGCTGCCGCAGGACCGCCGGGATGATCTCCCGGTAGGCCGCCCACAGCGAGGAATACGGAACCGCCAGGTCGTGCTGGATCTCCTCGTGCAGCTCGGGCAGCCGGTGGTAGGGCACCATCGGGAACATGTGGTGCTCCACGTGGTAGTTCATGTTGGAATAGAGGAACCGATTGACCGGATTCATCAGCACCGTGCGGGTGTTCAGCCGATGGTCGATGACGTTCTCCCCCAGCCCGGAGTGCTGCGTCAGGCCGTAGATCACGTGCATGAAGCACCCGTAGAAGCGCGGGCCGCCGATCAGCACGATGGGCAACCAACTCTGGAAGACGACCGCCGCCGCGATGGTGAGCACGTAGATCGCCAGCCAGATCCTGCTGGTGCGGAAGACCTTACGCTGCTCAGAGTCGGGCACGAACGTGCGCTCCTCCGGTGTGAGCCGTCCGATCGAATGGATGACCATTAGCCACAGGGCGATCGGCGCATCGACGAGGCCGACGAGGTTGAGCAGGATCCGGGCGAGCCGGGCCGGCCGCATCGCGACGATCTCCGGGTCGCGGCCGACGATGAGGGTGTCCGTGTGGTGCCGGGTGTGCTGCCACCGCCAGATCGTGGGTTCACGCATCATCGCGAACGACGCGAGCTGGTAGACGGCATTCGCCATCCACCGGGTCTTGAACGCGGTGCCGTGACCGGCCTCGTGCCACCGTGAGTCGGAGGCGGAACCGTAGAGCACGCCATACACGAGGAAGCAGGGCAGCGCCCACCAGGTGCCCCACAGGGTGACGCCGGCGCCTGCCGCAGCGATCATGAGTCCCAGCCAGATCGCGGTGTCCCGGATGGCCGGTTGGTCGCTGCGGCGCATCAATTGCTTCATCCGCTTGCGCTGCACGTCGCTGCGGAACCAGTCGGCATCGGTCAGGCCAGCCTCCTGCGCGAAGTCGCTCGCCGGGCCGTAGAGGCTGTAGAGCTTGAGTCGATCTCGGTGTGACATGGATCCTCCTGGCGCCGCCGGTCGCATTTGGGACCGGTCCCACATCGTCAGTTTGGCACAGCTCAGGCGTGATGGGAAGACTTCTGCTCGGCGCACCGAGACGGTTCAGGGGGTCACCACCTCACACCGGACGCCGGGCGCGCGCCCGATGCCCCGGTCGAGGGTCACCAACGGCGCCCCGAGCAGTTCGGCCAGAGCGACGTAGGACGCGTCGTAGGTCGTCAGGTTGGTGCGCAGCTCCCACGCTCTATGCGCCACGAGTTCGTAGGGCCAATACTCGACGCCGAGGTCGAGCAGGTCCACATGAGCCTGAGCGGCCTGATCGGTGGTGATCAGCCCGGCCGCGTCGTGACGCCGGATGATGTTGGCCACCTCGAAGCCGAGCAGGTGAGGCGCCGCGAGGTCACTCCCGACGAGTGCTCCCGCGCTCCACCGCCCATCCGGGCCCGCATCCAGCAGGGTGGACACCACCGCCGACGCATCGCAGACGACTGCCGGCCTCACCGCCTGTCCGCATCCCGGGCGGCCAGGATCGACTCCGCACCGAGCGAGGCGCCGGTCGCGTCGACGCGGGCACGTGCACGGGCGATGAGGTCGTCCACCGCCGGGCGACGCGCGCTCTGCACCAGCATGCGCCGAAGGTACTCCTGCAACGACAGGCCGGAGCGTGCGGCTCGAGCAGCCAACTCATCCCTGGTCTCGTCCGGAATATTGCGGACCGTGATCGCCACCATGCCTGCAGTCTAGCAGCATTGCCTGCATAATAGCAGCACTTCGGCCGGGCACGGTTCGACCACGTGGGTCCGGCGGTCAGAGGCTGATGTCGACCGGGAGGCCGGTCTGCAGCGACTCCATTCCGGCCGTGCACACGACCGTCGACGCATAGCCGTCCCACGCGGTGGGGCCGATCCGCGCACCGCGGCGGATCCCGTCGATCCACGCCTGCACCTCGAGGTCGTAGGCCTGCAGGAAGCGGGTGCGGTAGTCGCCAGGAATCACCCCACCCCAGCGGCCGGCACTGCGGGCGAACACCCCGCTGCCACGACCGATCGTGCCCGTCCCGCTCTCGGCGACCGCCTCGCACCGCACCTCGTAGCCGAGCTGTGAATTGACGAACACCTCGTTGGTGACGACACCGCCGCCGGCCATGTGGAAGATCGCCACCTGCGGGTCCTGCACGCCAGTCGGCGCCAGCGAGCTGGGAGCCGGCCGATGCACGGTGATCCGTGTGATCTCCTCCCCGAACATCCACCGGGCCACATCGACCTCGTGCACCAGCGAGTCCCGCACGATCATCTCGCTGCGAAAGCCCGCGTTGGGTGCCGTCTTGTTGCGGTGGACGTTGTGCAGCAACAGCAACCTGCCGTATGCGGCGTCATCGACCAGCCGCTTCAGCTCGGCATACTCGGGGTCGAACCGGCGCATGAACCCCACCTGGATCAGCGACCGGGGGGCCCGACGCTCGGCGTCCAGCACCCGCCGCGACGACTCCGCGTCCATCGTGAGGGGCTTCTCGCACAGGACCGGCTTGTCGTGCGAAAGGCAGGCGAGCAACTGCTCCTCGTGCACCGATCCGGGCGAGGCCAGGACCACCGCGTCGACGTCTGGGTCTGCGACGAGCGCGATCGGGTCGTCGATCGCGCGGGTGCCGTCGAATCGTGCCGCCACGGACTGCGCGCGCTCCTGGTCCGGGTCGGACACCGCCGCGAGGCGAGCGCCCCCGATCCTGCCCGACAGTCGCTCGGCGTGATCGGTCCCCATGGTGCCGACGCCGACGACACCGACATTCACCGTCATATGCTCTCCGTGTGCACTCTGCCTGAGGCATCGCTGCGCTCGAGTTCGTCCTTGATGGCCTCGAGTTCGTCCCCGCCGGCCATGTGGTGGGCGAGTTTGTCGACGGTGAGTTCCGCACGCGGCGCGCTCAGTTCGAGTTCCCCACGGTTGAGCACGCTGAAGTGATCACCGACCGCGAACGCATGGTAGGGGTTGTGCGTGATGAAGATGACGGCGAGGCCGGCGTCCCGGGCCGCCGCGATGTACTTCAACACCACACCGGACTGTTTGACCCCGAGCGCTGCCGTCGGCTCGTCCAGGATCAGCACTCGCGCGCCGAAATAGATCGCCCGCGCGATCGCAACGCACTGCCGCTGCCCCCCGGACAGCGTGCCGACCGGCTGCTCGATGTCCTTCAACTCGATCCCCATGCGGCGCAGTTCCTCGTCGGCGGTCCGGCGCATGAACTCGGCGTCGAGCATGCGCAACGGCCAGCGACCCTTGGTCTTCTCCGACCCGAGGAAGAAGTTGCGCCACACCGGCATCAACGGTGCGAGGGCCAGATCCTGGTAGACGGCGGCAATTCCCCGATCGAGCGCCTCGCGGGGGGTCTTGAACCGCACCGCCTCGCCGTCGACCAGATATTCGCCCTCGTCATAACCGTGCAGGCCCGAGATGATCTTGATCAGCGTCGACTTGCCGGCGCCGTTGTCGCCGAGGATGCAGCTGACCAACCCGTCGTCGACGGATAGGTTGATGCCGCTCAAGGCACGGATGTTGCCGTAGAGCTTGCCGATGCCTTTCAGCTCGAGTGTCGCAGCGCTAGATTCGGTCACCGGGATCACCTCTCGACGGCGCGCTTGCGCACCCACAGATTGACGAGGACGGCCAGCAGGAGCATCGCCCCCAAGAAGGCCATGAACCAGTCCGGGTTCCACCCGGCATACACGATGCCCTGGGTGGTGACTCCGAAGATGAATGCTCCGAAGGCCCCACCGATCGCCGAACCGTAGCCGCCGGTCAGCAGACACCCGCCGACGACCGCGGCGGCGATGTAGATCAGCTCGTTGCCGATGCCGGCGCCCGACTGCACCGAGTTGAAGGCGAACAGGATGTGCATGCCGCTGAACCATGCACCGAAGCCGACCGCCATGAACAGGCCGATCTTGGTCCAATGCATCGGCACGCCGACGGCGCGCGCCGCGTCTTCGTCGCCGCCCACGGCATAGATCCAGTTGCCGACCTTGGTCCGCAGCAAGATCCAGGTCGCGATCGCCACGAAGACGATCCACCACACCACGGTGATCTGGATGCTGACGCCCCCGATCGAGAAGGACGACGCGAACACCTTGTTTGCGCTGTCGAACCCGTCCATGTTGGAGATGTTCGTCGTGGCGACCTCACCGGTGACCAGCTTCGTGATGGCCAGGTTGAGTCCCTGCAGGATCAGGAACGTGCCCAAGGTCACCAAGAAGCTGTGGATGCCGGTCTTGGTGCGCACGATCCCGTTGAACCAGCCGAAGAACAGCGATACGCACAGCGCCACGACGACGCCGACCCAGACGTTGACGGTCAGTTGGAAGCTGAACATCGCTGCCGCGAGCGCCGAGGTGTAGACGGCGACTCCGGCCGAGAGGTCGAATTCACCGCCGATCATCAGCAGCGCGACCGGCACCGCCATGATGCCGATGGTCGAACTCGCATACAGCACCGTCGCGATCGAACTTCCCTGGCGCAGCGGGTCCGCCACGGCGAAGAAGAAGATGAAGACGATGATCGCCCCGAAGAGTGACCCCACCTCGGGTCGACCGAGCAGCCGGCGCATCATGGCGCGCGCCGGCGGTGCGGCCTTCGCCGCCTCGCCTTCCGGAGGCTTCGTCAACGTGTCAGTCATCGTTGCTCCAGGTGGTCAGTTGAAGCGAGGCAGGTCGCCGACGTTGTCCTTGGTGACGAAGGCCGGACCCGTGAGCACGGGCTGCCCGCCACCGATCACGGCGCCGTTGAACTTGTAGAGCCACAGGCTGTCGACCGCGAGGTAGCCCTGCAGGTACGGCTGCTGATCGACGGCGAACTCGATCTTGCCGTCCTTGATGTCCTGGACGACCTCGTCGTTGAGGTCGAAGGTGGCGACCTTCGCGTTGCTGCCGGCGGACTTGACCGACTTCAGTGCCGTGAGCGCGAACGGGAAGCCGAGCGTCATCACGTAGTCGATGCTCGAATCCGACTGCAACTTGGCGGTGACTCGAGCCTTCACGTCCGACATGTCGGCGCTCTTGACGTAGAGCTCCTCCGACTTGCCCTTGAACGTCTTTTTGATGCCGGCGCAGCGGGCCTCCAGGCCGACGTGGCCCTGCTCCTGGTTGACGCAGACGACGTGTTTGCCGCCGAGCTCGTTGAGCTTCTTGCCGACCTCCTCGCCGGCGATCATCTCGTCCTGGCCGAAGTAGGACATGATCCCGAACTTCTTCCAGTCGTCCAGGCCGGCGTTGAAGGCGACGACGGGAATCTTGGCGTTGATGGCCTTCTTCACGACGTTCTTCATCGCGTCCGCGTGGGCGAGGGTGACCGCGATGCCGTCGACGTGCTGATCGATGGCATTCTGCACCAGGGTCGCCTGCTTGCTGCCCTCCGGGTCGTTGGAGTAGACGAGCTTGACGTTGTCCTTCTTGGCCGCAGCCTTCGCACCGGTGCGGATCTGGTCCCAGAAGGTGTCGCCCGGCACGGCGTGCGTGACCATGGCGATGGTGATCCGCTTGGTGTTCGCCTTGCCGGCGTTGCCTCCGGAGTCCTGGCTGTTGGCCGACTCCTCGGCCTTCTTGCCACCGGAGCTGCTGCAGGCGGCGAGCGTCATGGCGGCAACGGCCAGGACCGCGACGCTTGCGGCTTTTCGTGACTTCTTCATGGCGAATTCCCTTCGATGTGCGAGGTGCCGGAGGCGTTGGGGCTGATTCTATGGCTGGTGGTCGGTGGCGGTGGACCGATCCGACGGAGTCAGGTAGGTCCGCTGGGTCGTCTTGTGTTCGGCATAGGTGCGGTAGGCCTCCTGGGTGGAGTCGAGGTCGGACACCTGGCTGACCGGCACGTCCCACCAGGCCTGGCTGTCCGGGGCGTGCACGAACGGGTCGGTGCGCACGTGGATGACGATCGGACCCGCGTCGTCCGGCGCTTCCTTGGCGCGAGCGATGGCGTCTTCCAACTCCTCGGCCGTCGACGGCTCGACGACCTGGGCACCGAGGCTGCGCGCGTTGGCCGCCAGATCGACCGGCAACAGGTCGCCGCTCAGGCGTCCGTCCTCGGCCCGATAGCGGTAGCGGGTGCCGAACCGCTGCGAGCCCAGCGACTCCGACAGAGACCCGATGGAATGGAATCCGTGGTTCTGCACGAGCACGACGATGATCTTGAGGCGCTCCTGCACCGCGGTGACCAATTCGCTGGACATCATCAGGTAGGACCCGTCGCCGACCATCACGAAGACGTCGCGGTCCGGCATCGCCAGCTTGACGCCGATGCCTCCGGCGATCTCGTATCCCATGCAGGAATAGCCGTATTCGACGTGGTACCCCTTGCGGTCCCGCACGCGCCACAGCTTGTGCAGGTCTCCGGGCATCGACCCGGCCGCGCACACGACCACGTCACGCGGATCGCTGTGCTGGTTGACCGCGCCGAGCACCTGGCCCTGAGTGAGGGTCCCCGGCGCGAGAGCGCCGATGATGTCCGAGCCCGGATAGTAGGTCGCCTCCACGGCGTCGTCCCACCCCGTCCACAGGCTCCATTGCTCGCGGGTGTAGGCGGATGCGACCGACCAGCCGTCCAGCGCCGCGGTGAGCGACTCGATCGCCTCGCGCGCATCGGCGACGACCTGCACTCCGGAGTGCTTGATCGCATCGAACCGGGCGATGTTGAGGTTGACGAACCGGACGCCGTCGCGCCGGAATACCGTGCGCGAGGCGGTGGTGAAGTCCTGGTAACGGGTGCCGATGCCGACCACGACGTCGGCGTCGCGAGCGAGCGCATTGGCCGCGGTCGTGCCGGTCGACCCGATCGCCCCCATCGCGTGCGGATGGCCGTGCGGCAGCGAACCCTTGCCCGCCTGGGTCTCCCCCACCGGGATTCCCGTGGCATCGCAGAGCCTGCGCAACGCGTCCTCGGCCCGCGCATAGTGCACTCCGCCGCCGGCGACGATCAGCGGCCGCTTCGCCGAGCGCAGGATGGTCGCCGCTTCGTCGATCGCTGCCGGCTCGGCCGGCGGCCGAGGCACCCGCCAGGTGCGCTCCTCGAACAGCTCCACGGGCCAGTCGTGCGCCTCGGCCTGCACGTCCTGCGGCATCGCCAAGGCCACGGCACCGGTCTCCACCGGGTCGGTCAGCACGCGCGTGGCGGCGAGCAGCGCCGAGGGCAGCTGCTCGGGCCGGGAGAGGCTATCGGTGTAGCGGCAGACGGGCCGGAAGGCGTCGTTGACGGTGAGATCCCCGGCATACGGCTGCTCGAGCTCCTGGAGCACGGGTGCGGTCTGCCGGGTGGCGAACGGCCCTGCGGGCAGCAGCAGCACCGGGATCCGGTTGATCGTGGCGAGGGCGGCGCCGGTGATCATGTTGGTCGACCCGGGGCCGATGCTCGCCGTGCACGCCCACGTCTGCAGGCGGTCCTTGCTGCGCGCATAGGCCACGGCCGAGTGGACCATGGCCTGCTCGTTGCGGGCGAGCACGTAGGGCAGTTGCTGCGGGTCCTTCAATTCGCTCTGCAGGAGGGCCTGTCCGACGCCCGCGACGTTGCCGTGCCCGAAGATGCCGAACATCCCGGCGAACAGGCGTTGCCGCTGTCCGTCGCGCTCGGTGTATTGGGCGGTGAGGAACCGGACGGTCGCCTGGGCGACGGTCAGGCGGATCGTGGACCTCATCGGGCACCTCCGAAAGGCAGCCGGGGATCCACGTCTTCCCCGGTCCACTGGCCGCGGACCCAGCCGTGCGATGGGTCGTCGCAGATGAGCCAGGCACGCTCGGTGCCGGGCCCGGCCATCACGTTGAGGTAGTACATGTCGTATCCCGGCGGCGTCATGGCCGGCCCGTGCCAACCGTGCGGGACGAGGACGACGTCGCCCGAGCGCACCTCGGCCAGCACGTCGATCGGCCGATCCTGGGTGCCGTAGACCCGCTGGTATCCCACCGGATCCGCATCCTGCGGGGCGTCCGGGGTGCTGCGCATCTCGAAGTAGTAGATCTCCTCGAGTTGCGTCTCCTTGCCGGGACGCTCCTCGTCGTGCTTGTGCGGCGGGTAGGACGACCAGTTGCCGGCAGGCGTGAGCACCTCGCAGGCGATGATCGAATCGGCCTCCAGGACGTCCGGGGTGCCGAAGTTGCGCACCTCGCGGGAGCACTGGCCCGCCCCGCGCAACTCCACCGGCACGCGGTCCGCTCGGATGTGCCGGAACGGCAGTGGATCCGGGCGCTTCGCCGCGACCGCGTAGGCCAATGCGACACGAGCGCCCTCGGACGCCGAGACGGTGAAGCTCGCCTGTTTCGGGACGTAGGCGACGTCGGTGGGCCCGGCGAAGACACTCGACCGACCGGGCAGATCGGCCGAGTGGTCGTCACCCGCACCGTCGCGGACCTCGACCCGGACGGCACCTTCCAGCGGCACGACGATGAATTCTCGTTCCTCGGTGACGACGCGGTGCTCGGCGCCGCGGCCGAGCCCGACGGTGATCAGGCCGGTGTGCTTCCAGTCGTCCCCGTTGGGCTGCACCGAAAGGTGCACGCCATCGGTCGCATCCGCGTCGGGGCGCAGGATCCATCGGTGGTCGTCGATCATCGGTCACCTCCGTGCACGAGGCCGGCGGCGATGTCGACAGCAGATGCGACGTCACCGTCGGGGGGGTAGAGCAGGGCGCGTCCGACGACGAGCCCTCGCACCGACGGTAGCGCCAGGGCGCGCCCCCATCCGGCATACGTCTCCCGGGGGTCGCCCTTCGGATCGCCGCCGAGCAGCAGTGTGGGCAGCGTCGTCGCATCCATCACCCGCTCCAGGTCGTCGACCACCGGAAGCTTGAGCCAGGTGCGTGCGCTCGTGGCCCCGAGGCCGGCGGCGATGTGCATCGACAGGATCGCCGAGTCGGGATCGAGTCGGTTGACGATGCGTCCGCCCTCACGGACCGACACGAACGGTTCGATCATCGCCATCAGACCGTGGTCGGCCAGATCGGTGACGGCCTGAGCGCTCGCCTCGAGGGTGGCGACGGTGCCGTCCTCGTCGAGGGCGATACGGGTGAGCATCTTGCCGCCGTCCAGCCCGCGGGCGGCCAGATCCTGGGCACGGTAGGCGGTGAATCGGTCGTCCAGTTCGAAACGTGCACCCTGCAGGCCACCACGATTCATCGACCCGACGGCGATCTTGCCGTCGAGTGCGCCGAGCATCAGCAGATCCTCGAGGACGTCGGCGGTGCCGAGCACTCCGTCGACGCCGGGCCGACCGAGCGCGGTCACACAGCGTGCCAGCAGGTCGCTGCGGCTCGCCATGGCACGGCGGTCGCCCCGGACACCGAGGGCACCACGGGCGGGGTGGTCGGCGGCGACGAGCAGCAGACGGCCGTCGTCCGGGATCGCGCACCGCGTGCGCTGTGCCCAGGCGTGATCGATGCTCTCCGGGGCGCGGACGCGGGTCTCGGTGAGGCGCGCGAGCGTCCGCGGGTCGATCACCGACGCAGGCACCTCGGCCGAGTCCGCGGGGCGCCCGGACGGGCGCTGCGGGAGAGCGATGTCGTGAGGCCCGGTCATGGTGTCTCCCCCGCAAGGTCGGCGTCGAGGAGCTGCTGCACTTCGGCGCTGGTCGGCATCGCCGTCGAACACTCCAGGCGTGACGCGACGATCGCGCCGGCGATGTTGGCGAACCGCAGGATCCGCTCCAGCGGCCATCCTTCGAGCAGGCCGTGGCACATGGCGCCCCCGAACGCGTCGCCGGCGCCGAGGCCGTTGACCACCTCGACGGGGAACGGTGGAACCGTGACGGACTCGCTGCGCGTGCGCCCGAGCACTCCCTTGGGGCCCTGCTTGACGATCGCGAGTTCGACCCCGCGCTCGAGCAGGGCGTCGGCGGCTCGGTCGGGGTCGTCCTCACCGACGGCGACACGGCACTCCTCGAGGTTGCCGACGGCGACCGTGACATGGTCGAGCGCATCGGTGACCACGCGGTGGCCTGCCTCTTCGCTCTCCCAGAACATCGGCCGCCAGTCGAGGTCGAGGACGGTGAGCGGAGTGCGTCCCCGGGCGCGCCAGGCCGCGAAGTGTGCCGATCTGCTCGGTTCCTGGGACAGTCCGGTGACGGTCGCCCAGAAGATGCGCGCGGCAAACACCGCGTGTTGGTCGATCTCGTCCGGCTCCACCATCAGGTCAGGGGCCTTGGGGTATCGGTAGAAGTAGAGCGGGAAGTCGTCCGGTGGGAAGATCTCGCAGAACGTGACCGGGGTCGGTGGCCCGTCGACCGATGTCACGAAGCGGTCGTCGACGCCGAAGGCACGCAGGCTCTCGTGCACGAAGGTGGCGAACGGATCCTTGCCGGTGCGGGTGATGACGGCGCTTCGGCGGCCGTGGCGCGCGGCCGCGACCGCGACGTTGGTCGCCGAGCCGCCCAGGAACTTGCCGAACGACTCGACGTGCTCCAGCGGAACCGCGGTCTGCAGCGGGTAGATGTCGGCGCTGACCCGCCCGATCGTGAGCAGATCGAGGGGGTCGTCGTTCTCGTGCCGGCCGGTCGGATCAGGCATGGGTCAACCTGTTCGCGACGTCATGCAGGTAGGCGACCGAGGTGCGCACGTCGTCGATCGCCCGCTTGGCGCCGCCGGTCGGTGGCCCCTCGAGGATGGTGTCCTGCTCCAAGACGTACCAGCCGGCATACCCGTGGTCCTCCAGCGACTCGACGATGGCCGCGATGTCGACATCACCCTCACCGAGCGGCGAGAACAGCCCCGCACGGATGGCAGACATGTAAGCGATGTCCCCGGAACGAACTCGGGCGGCGAGTGATTCATCGACGTCTTTGAGGTGCACGTGCGTGATGCGGCCGGGGTGGGTGCGCGCGATGTGGACGGGATCGGCTCCCCCGACCAGGAGGTGCCCGGTGTCCAGGCACAAACCGATGCGGCTGCCCTCCAGGACTCGCGCCGTCTGGTCTCCGGTCTCGACCATGGTGCCCACGTGCGGGTGCAGCGTGGCGTCGATGCCCTGCCGCGCCGCGAGGTCCTTGAGCCCGTCGAGGCGGCCGAGCAGCGTCGCCCAGCCGGCATCGTCGAGGACGGGCCGCGCGTCGTATCCGTCGACCCCGGTCGCGGCCGCGAGCACGACCGTGGTCGCCTTCGCCGCGATGAGGCCGTCGATGGCGGCCTGGACGGTCGGGGTGGGATCGAACGCGGGGTCGTGGAGGACGACCGGGACGAACTGACCGACCGCCGCGAGGCCGTGGTCGGCGAGCACGGCGGCCTTGTCCGACGGTGCATCCGGGAGGAATCCCTCGGGGCCGAATTCCGTGGCGGCCAGGCCGACGTCGCGCATTTCGGTGAGGACGTGCTCGGGCGTGTCCTGCCATCCCCAGTCCGGCACCTCGCACACGCCCCAGGAGATCGGCGCGGCGGCGATACGTGACCCGATCGGCGTCGTCTCGGTGCTCATAGCGTGGGCACCTCCTTCAGGTGCACGACGCGTCCTTCGTGGCGGCTCAGGTCGCACGCCTCGGCGATGCGGAAGGCTTCGAGTGCGTCGGACACGGTGCACGGAGAGTCGATCTCGCCCCTGACCAGCCTCATGAAGGCAGCGAGTTCGGCCTGGTAGGCGGGAAGGAATCGCTCCATGAAGGACCACACCTGGGGCCCTTCGGGGAAGTCGACGCCCTCCTCGGCCGACTGCAGCGGGTAGGTGCGGTCGAGGCCGACCGCCATGGCTCCCTTGTCACCCATCGCCTCGAAGCGCACGTCGTGGCCTCCCCCGTTGTAGCGCGTCGAGGAGACGAAGACCATGGTGTCGTCGTCGAGGGTCAGGATCGCCGCGCCGGTGTCGACGTCGTCGGCCTCGGCGAAGAAGGCTGCTCCCTTGTTGGCTCCGGTGGCATACGCGGAGACCACCTCGTGCCCCGTCACGAAACGCAGGATGTCGAAGTCGTGCACGTTGCAGTCGCGGAAGATCCCTCCGGAGGTCCTGATGTAGTCCGCGGACGGCGGGTCCTGGTCGTGAGTGTTGGCACGGATGCTGTGCAGCCACCCCAGTTCGCCCGACCGGACGGCCTCACGGATGCGCCGGTAGCCCGTGTCGAAACGGCGCTGGAATCCGACGTGCACGGGGACCGGTCCGTCCTGCAGTTCACGGACGAGGTCGATGGTCTCCGAGATGTCCCCACCCAGAGGCTTTTCGCAGAACGTCGGGATGCCGGCCGCGACACCGGCCCGCAGCAGGGGCGCGTGGGTCGGCGTCGGACTGGTGATGACCAGACCGTCGAGCCCCGACGCGAGAAGCCCGTCGACGTCGGGCGCCGCTTGCGCCCCGATGTCCTGCGCGACCTGGGCGGCCCGCTTCGCATCCACATCGGCGACGATCACCTCGTCGACGCCGTCCGTGTCGGTCAGGGTCCGCGCGTGGAAGGCACCGATCCGTCCCGTGCCCACCAGTCCGATCCGCATGTGGTCCACCTTGTCGCCGCAGGGAAAGTCGTGTGGACACCAGCATGGTGATCCTCATCACGTCCTGTCAAGCATTTGTCATGACATTCGATCATTTACACAAAGGGCTGACGCGGATGTAGCATCGGCGGCATGCCCGCGAAAGCGATGCCGCTCCGGATCGACCGCAGCTCTCCCGTGCCGCTGTATCACCAGCTGGCACAGCAGATCAGCGCCGCGGTCGAGAGCGGTCGCCTGCGGCCGGGAGACCCGATCGAGAACGAGGTGACGCTGGCCGAGCGGTTGGGCGTCTCGCGCCCGACCGTGCGTCAGGCGATCGGTGAGTTGGTCACGCGGGGGCTGCTCGTGCGGCGCCGGGGGGTCGGCACCACGGTGGCGGGCCGGATGGTCCACCGCAAGGCCGAATTGACCAGTCTCTACGACGACCTCAGCCGCGCCGGCCGCAAGCCGCGCACGGACGTCTTGTCACTGGATACTGCGGCGATCGACGAGGCCGCGGCAGCGGCGCTCAACCTGCCGGACGACACGCCGCTGGTGGCAATCGAACGGCTGAGGTATGCCGGGGACGTGCCCTTGGCGGTGCTGCGCAACTGGCTTCCCCCGATCTGGCACGACCTGTCCGTCGCGGACCTCGAGGCCGACGGCCTCTATACCCTGATGCGCGACCGCGGCATCTGGCCGTCGGTGGCGCGTCAACAGATCGGGGCACGCACCACGACCGCTCAGGAACGCCGCCTGCTGCAGATCAGCCGCTCGATGCCGGTCCTCACGATGACCCGTCGCGCGTCGGACGTGTCCGGTGTGCCCGTCGAATACGGCGAGCACTGCTACCGGGCCGACCAGTACTCCATCGACGTGGCGGTCTTCGACCACTGATCGGCGGTTCGCGCCCGCAGCCGCCCCACCCGCCCGATCGAGTGGACGAGCCCCGGGGCGGGATGTGCGTCGGTAGGCTCGACGCATGTGGATCTTGGTGCTGCTGGTCGTCGTCGTGATCTGCGTCGGCCTCTTCATCACCCGAGGCCGCGGCGAGCCGGTGTCCGACGAGAGACTCGAGGAATTCGACGTGCGCCTGACGCACGAGGCCCGCGTGGCCATCGGCACCGCGGTCGCCAAGCGCAACAAGATTCTGGCGATCAAGCTCTATCGGCAGCACACCGGGGCGGACCTGGTCACGGCGAAGGCCGCCATCGACAAGTGGTCGAAGGGCGTCCACGGCTGACGCATATTCCCGACGGAGCCCGTCAAAACCGTTGCCGTGCCCATCCGGCACCAGGACAATGAGTGCTTCTCCGATACCGCCGGACGAACCGGCCGCGACGAAGGGCTCCCGATGTCTCACCCACCCCTCCACCTGCTGGTCGGAACGACCAAGGGAGCCTTCGTCCTCGACGGCGACACCGACCGCGCGTCGTGGACCGTCCGCGGGCCGTTCTGCGACGGCTGGCCGATCAACCACGTCGTGGCCGATCACTCCACCGGCACGATATGGGCCGGAGGCGGTGGCGACTGGAGCGGCGCCGGAGTCTGGCGCTCTCGCGACGGCGGGCACCGCTGGGAGTTACGTCAACTGACCACCGGTCAGATGGACGAATGGGCCGCGAACGACCCGGATTTCGCCGAAGCCATCGGCTGGACCGAGACACCCGTCCCATTCGGCACCGACTTCTCCCAGGTGTGGTCGCTCGGCCACACCGGCGACCGGCTGTATGCCGGGACGAAACCGGCGACGCTGCTCGTCAGCGACGACGACGGCGACACCTGGCAGACCGTGAAGGGTCTGACCGACCACCCCTCGGCCCCGGACTGGGACCCGGGGGCCGCAGGTCTCGTCCTCCACACCATCGTGGTCGACCCTGACGACCCGGAGAAGGTGTGGGTCGGCATCTCGGCGGCCGGGGTCTTCGCCACCGAGGACGGCGGCGTCACCTGGCAACGGCGCAACGATCTCGCACAGACCCACGGCGACGACGCGGGCGATGCGCAGGATCACCCCGCGGCCGCGACCGACGGGCACATCGGCTTCTGCGTGCACCACCTGGAGCGCGCCACCGGCCGCGACGACGTGCTCTATCAGCAGAATCACCACGGGGTATGGCGATCCTCGGACGGCGGTCGCACCTGGCACAACATCACCGCGGGCCTCCCGTCGACCTTCGGTTTCCCCCTGTGGGTCCATCCGCGCGACCCGAGAACGATCTGGACCCTGCCCCTCAACGGCGACATGGAGGGTCGGTTCCCACCGGACGCGGCGGCCGCCGTCTGGCGCTCGCGCGACGCCGGCGCCTCGTGGGAGGCCCAGCGCGACGGCCTACCGCAGGAGGCCTGCTTCTTCACCGTGCTGCGGCAGGCGATGAGCGGAGACCGGCAGGATCCCGCCGGGGTCTATTTCGGCACCAACACCGGCTCGATCTTCGCCAGCAGCGACGAGGGCGGGACCTGGGATGAAATCGCCCGGCACCTTCCCACCGTGCTGGCCGTGGAGGTGCACGAACCGGACACGTGAGCGTCCCGCCCGGTGGGGGGATTCCCCTTTTTTACTTGATCGAGTAACATAGTTACCTATGCAGGTAAATCGGGTGGAACATTCCGCCGCATCCACGGCGCGGCGCGCGCAGATCATCGCGGCGACGATCGAGGTGATCGCCGCCGACGGCTATGGGCGCGCATCGTTCGCACGCATTGCCGAGCACGCGGGACTGTCGAGCACCCGACTGATCTCCTACCACTTCGCCGGCAAGGACGAGCTGATCGCCGCGGCCGCGAAGGACGTCATGGTCTCGATCGGCGATGTCATGGCCGAACGGATGCACGGCCAGGAGACCGCCCCGGCCCGGCTCCGTGCCTACATCGAAGGCGTGGTCGACTTCATCGACGCGCACCGACCGCAGATGACGGCGCTGATGGCGATCCTGCTCGGCGGCGGCCTGGACTACGACGCCGACACCGACCGCCAGGTGGTCTCACCGGTCGAGCAGATCCTGCGCGACGGACAGGCGGCCGGTGACTTCGGCGACTTCGATCCGGTCATCATGGCCACGGTCGTCCAGCGCGCCGTCGACGGATTGCCGTTCCTCCTGGAGTCCGAGCCGGATCTGGACTGCGCCCACTACGCGCGCGAGCTGATCGCCTTGTTCGCCGCCGGCACCGCGCACGCTCCGCGATGACTCAGGCGGTCGCCCCGGAACGCGTGCGCCACCACGGCGGCGGGGTCGCCGCGGCGCGGACCGTGTTCGACCTGGTGGTCCCGCTCGCCCTGTTCTATGGGCTGCGCAGCGCCGGGGTCGGGATGTATCTCGCCCTGCTGGCGGGCGCGCTCGCCTCCGGTGTCACCGCCGTCGTCGTGGTGGCGACCCAGCGCCGGATGGACGCGATCGCCGTCTTCGTGGTCACGACCATGCTGCTCAGTGTGGGGGTGTCGCTGCTGACCGGAAGCACCCGATTCCTCCTGGCCAAGGAGGGCTGGCTGACCGCGGTCACCGGCGTCTGGTTCTTCGGCTCCTTGTGGGCCAGGCGCCCGCTGGCCTATCAATTCTCACGCCCGCTGCTCGAAGGACGCCTCGGCTGGCCGGCCGACTGGGACAGCGTGTGGGAGCGGGCACCGCGCTTCCGCCGGATGTGGCGCATCTCCACCGCGCTCTGGGGCGCCGGCACCCTCCTCGACTCGGCCGCCCGCGTGATCATGGCCTACACCTTGCCCGTCGACACCGTCCCGGCGCTCAGCAGCGCGATGTATGCCGTCACCTCCGTCGTGCTGATCGCCGTCACCAACATCTATTACCGCGCCGCGGGCGCCTATGCACCCGACTCCGCGCTCTACCGGCCCCAGCCGGCTCGAGCACGAGGGGCTGCCACCCGCAAGGAAGCCGGAAGGACACCGCGCAATGCACGTCGGTCATAGTCTCCGGACACGGCGAGGCCGCCGCTTTGCGGCGCTTCGGTTCCGGGCCGATCCGCACGGTGATCGCTTCTTCGCACTGCGGACCCTTCGCCGCGACGGTTCGACCACGTCGATACCGATCTGGCTGGCGCCCCGCGACGGACGGTGGTATGCCTACACGCCCGGCCGGTCATGGAAGGTGACACGTCTTCGCCGCGACCCTCGCGTCCGGGTCGCGCCCGCCACCTTCCACGGTGAGCCGCTCGGCCCGTGGCAATCCGGTCGCGCGCGCATCCTGCCGCGTGAGGAACGGCACCTGGCCACGCGCGCCCTGACCGCCAAGTACGGCCACCAGTTCCGTCTGTTTCGATTCCTCATGCTCGTCAGCGCCCGCCGCGCCCACGGTGGTCCCCCCGTGGGGTTGGAAATCACGCTCGGCGACGCACCCCGGCACGAACAGACACGCGTGCCCGGCCGGATCGATCCGACCGGGCACGCGTGAGGGGCGTCGCGCCTACTTGGCGGGCACCACGTTGAGCTTCACGGTCGCCTGCGTCTCGTCGTGCAGACGGACCGACACCTCGTGCGCACCGAGGGTGCGGATCGGGGTGGTGACCTGGATGGTGCGGCGGTCGAGCGTGCCGACCCCGGCCTCCTTGACCGCATCGGCGATGTCGGCGGTCGTCACGGCGCCATAGAGGCGACCGGACTCGCCGGCGCGCGCCGACAGATTGATCGTCGCGCCCTCGAGGTTGCCCTTGAGCTGCTCGGCCTCCTCGTGGGTGCGGGTCGCACGGGCCTTGCGGGCCCGGGTGATCGCGTCGACCTGCTTCTGTCCGCCCTTGGTCCACGGGGTCGCCAGGTGGCGGGGCAGCAGGTAGTTGCGCGCGTAGCCGTCCTTGACCTCGACCACGTCACCGGCCACGCCGAGCCGGGCCACCTCGTGAGTCAGAATGATCTTCATCATGAACTCCTTTCCGGTGCTCTACCGAGCGGAGCTCGAGTAGGGCAGCAGGGCCATCTCG
>CAZMLG010000014.1:0-31471 GCA_964566985.1 uncultured Intrasporangiaceae bacterium | reverse complement strand
CCACGATCTCCCAGAACTCGTCCGTAATCTGTCCTTGACGCACCATGCCTCACACACCATCTCAACCACCGAGCCCCGCATTTGGGAGACACGCTCTAGTAGATGCTCAGGGCGATCTTGAGGGCGACGTCCTTCAGCACGGCACAGATCGGCTCGACCCCGAACCGATCGGCATCTCTACTTGATCTTGCGGTCGAGCTCCGCGGCAGCGAAAAAGCCGCGCTCGTCTTCAAGATCTCATTGGCCCGGCGCAGCTCACGGACCTAACGCACGAGCTCAGCCAGCCGCTGTGCGTCGTCGCTCGTAGTACCCGACCGAACGCCGCCGTCGATCTCGGCATGGCGTGCCCAATTGCTCCCATCGGGGCTCAATCTTCGACTCGGTCAGGGCGAAGCCTTGACAGGTTAGGCGCGAGGCCTATGCTGAGAACAATATTCCACGACATGGAACTGCGTTCAGGATCGAGGAACAGTGACAATCGCGCCAGCCAAGCCCCCTATCGAGAACCATCGAAGCGTCCTCGGTCGTGCCTTTAAGATCCTCGACTGTCTCGCTAGCACACCGAGGGAGCATTCAATTGCCGATCTGTGCGAAAGGACGGGCCTACCCCCAGCGACCACTCATCGCATCCTGGCAAGCCTCGTAGCATTGGGCGCAGCCGAGAGATCGAGTCGCGGGCGCTATCAGCTAGGCCGTCGTCTCTGGCGTCTAGGTAGCGACGTACCGAGGAGTCGAATTCTGAAGGATGTCGCTCGCCCATCGCTCGTTGACCTGTACACATTGACAGGTCAGGTAACGGCGCTCGTATCTCATGATGGCGACTGCATGGTCTTGGCAGACGCTATTGGTGGACAGAGTGAGTTGGCGTCGTGGCCGTTGCCTGATTCCCTTCCCATACGACACTCTGCCCCCGGCTTGGTTTTCCTTGCACATACATCATTCGATGAGATAAAGCCGTTGCTCGATGATGGTGCTTCACACTCGTCAGAGCCACGAATTAGGAGAACTCTGGACCAAGTTCGTAAGCTAGGCTATGCTAGTTCTGTATACGCCAGAAGAACATGGATAACTGCACCTGTCCTGAACGATATTGGGCAAGTTCGATCCACTATAAGTATAGTCATCGATGCTAGGCGAAACGCCAACTATCCAGCACTAGCGAGCGCGGTTCGAGATGTTGGAAAGTCCATATCTCACAATCTTTCCCAGCGAGCGCGACCTGCAGGAAAGTGATGACGATAATCGAGAAAGCGACACAGGCAATCGAAGTACTAAACCGAAATTGCCATTCGACAAAGCTCGGCGTGATCGCACAGCAGCTCGACCTACCAAAATCCTCGACTCACCGGTTGCTGAGCGAATTGGTCGCTCTTGGTATCGCGAGCAAGAAGTCGGATGGCTCTTATAGCGTCGGGTACCGTCTAGTGAAGTGGGGGCACGATGCTGACATCGCACTCGGGATACGCCCTGTTGCAGAACCCATTATGAAGGAGCTTAGCGATGAAATTCGCGAAAGCGTCCACTTGCATTGCCCTGACGATGATCACAGTATCTGCGTTGCAGGGGTTTCATTTCCTCGTGCCCTTCAGCCAGTAGTTCGGCTCGGACACCGTCTGCCCCTCGGCATTGGCGCATCCGGAAAGCTTCTGCTTGCATATTCCGATGCGCAGGTGCGAAAGCGCTGTCGTAAATCGGCCATTGTCAGCTCATATCCAGACTTTCCTGATGACGCGACCCTACAGTCGCTGAGAGGATCTGGATGGGCAACCTCCGTCGGTGAATTGGAACCCGATCTCACCGCACTCGCAAGTATCGTGTTGACACCGAGTGGGGGAGTGCTGGGCGCCCTTACTGTCGCTGGTGCAACGACGAGGCTCCCTCTATCGAGGTACAGTGAGATTCAGCCGCTTATCACACGAGTCGCGGGTAGGATCGCGAGTGTTATGGCGGCTAGGACAATGTAAAAATCCTGGCCAGGATGACAAGCGCCGGGTGTCTTTTCAGGACTGCGTTGGGAGACAGGTCAAAGTCGAGCCATCGCCGGTGGCCGAACGTTATAAACGAAGGCGCCGCTGTTGCGCAGCAACAGTCTCAATACCTTCTGCCCCTCCCTCTTGAGATCATGAGTCAGACTCTTTTGCCCCGATTGTAGGCAGCGAACACAGGCGAGGACTCTCGTCGAACACCTCCAGGGCGCCAGCGAAAAGGATCGCCACCAGGCAGCTCCACCTTGACGACTTCAGCGCCCCACTTGACCAAAGGACCGCTTGCGGGCGGGGCGGCGACGCACCGACCAATCCCAACGACTCGCAGTCCTCGTAGTGGACCCAAACAGCCAGGTCTTCTTACATTCCTCGACCCTACGGGCAGAAAGTCCCCGCATCTTCATCCTGACTTTAGATTCGGCCCATCTAAATCCTGATGAGGTATCGCACATCCTCAGGGCATCGGCAGCTCCTCCGGCTGCCCACAGTCCGCAATAACCGAATCACGAGGCACACAAACCACCACAACCTGGGCGATAGAGAATCAGATCGCCCGACTGGGGGCTTCTGCTGAGATGATACTTTCATCCTTCATGCCCCTCGGAGCCTTAGCCCGCTGGATCAACTCGTAGAGCTCACCACGATAGTCAAGAAATTTGGACAGACTGCGGGTCGAGAGTTGGTCGCGGCGGTCCGGGAGCCGGATCGCTACATCTTTTAAAAGCACCGTCGGGGCCATTGATAGGACTAGTACCCTCGTCCCAATATAGATAGCCTCTTCGATATCATGGGTAATGAATAAAACCGTTATCTCGAAGGTATCCCACAACCTGCGAACGAGGTCCTCAAGGCTAGCTCGGGTCTGCGCATCGACCGCCGCGAACGGCTCATCCATCAAAAGAACCGTCGGCTCATACGCAACTGCTCGTGCGATTGCCACTCGCTGTTGCATTCCCCCGGAGAGCTGCCACGGGTACGACGACTCGAACTCTGCAAGTTCCACCGCGGTGAGGCTGTCCTGAACCAACCTCGCACGGCGGTCCTTGTCTAGGCCTTTTCGTTTCAATGGCAGCTCCACATTCTGACGAACTGTCAGCCACGGGAACAGGCTCCTACCGTATTCCTGAAATACTACCGCCATTCCGGACGGAGGACTGTTTACTCTCTCCCCGTCTACCCATATGTCGCCCGAAGTGGGCGGTAAAAGCCCGGCAATACATTTAAGAAGGGTAGATTTCCCAGCGCCCGAGGGGCCAATCAGGCAAACCAATTCCCTGTCTGCAACACTAAACGTCACGTCATGCAATGCTTCGAACTCGCCAGACCCCGATCGAAATACCTTCTGCAGTGAACTGACGTGGACCCTGCTAGTCGTCGGATCGTCCATCACCTAACATCACCTCTGTTGAGTCGTACGCATTCTGAAATACCAGGATAAAACACGATGCTCGATCACGCGATATAATAGTGCAACTAGTACTCCGATTATTCCAAGTAACAATATTCCGGTCCACATTTGCACTAGAGAGAATGTGCGCTGGAACTGGATAATTGAGTATCCTATACCTCCGGTTGAAGCCATCATCTCACTGATCACCATGAGTATAATCGCAACCGACAGTGACTGCCTCATTCCGGTCATAATCTGCGGCGAGGCCGCGGGGAGAACTAAGTATCGTATTCGTCGCAATCCGGTAATACGGTAAGACGACGCCGTCTCGGACTGCGTCGGATCTATTGCTTGTACGCCCTGCGCCGTGTTTAGAAGTACCGGCCAAAGGGACCCTAGTATTATCACGGAAAGTTTAGTTGTATTACCTATTCCAGAAATAGCCAGAAGAATCGGCACTAGCACTGGTGGTGGCAGAGCACGGAAGAACTCCAAGACCGGCTCAGCCGCTGTACTCAAGCGATGGAACAGGCCAACTAGTAATCCGAGGAGGATCCCTATCGCAACTGCGGCTATGTAGCCACCGAGGAGCCGTGTCATGCTTGGGACAACGTCGGATGCGAACCGGGGCCCTAACCAAGTGTCTGAGAATTTGCTAAGAATCGTACTCAAAGGTGGCCAGTAAATGCTCTCACTTCTCGCGCTTAACAACCACCATGCACAAAACAGTGCAACTGGAATCGTGAGTCGGATAAGGACGATGCGGGCAAGTTTCATGTTAGCGCTCGCCTAGTACGTTGTGATGGGTGCCAATAGAGCGCGAATCGCTCAGTCCAAAGCGAGAACATGTTTACGACAACTCCTAGAATCCCGGAGACCACAACGATAGCGTAGCTGCTGGCCAATGCCCCACTTGAGCGAGACACGAGTAGCAGCTCACCTAGGCCTCGACCTCCGATGACCAACTCACCCGTGATTTCAAGGACTAGAGCTACTGTCACCGCTAGACGGAGTCCTGTCATTATGTATGGAAGAGCGCTCGGAAAGGTCACGAAGAATACTTTCCGGATCTTTCCGAGCCCATAGGATCTCGCTGTATCGCGAATCACCGGGTCCACTTCGTGTATTCCGTGGAGGACCTGCAGCAACATTGGCCAGAATGATGCATAGATGACAAGGGTCAGTGTTGACTTTATGTCGGTCCCCCAAATCAGGACCACGAGGGGAATTAATGCTACCGACGGTATCGGCCTCATGAATTCGACCAGCGCTTCGCACATCGTACTAAGTAGGGATGATGTTCCAATCACTAAACCAAGAAGTATCGCGCAAATGACGGCTATGATGAGCCCTAGCGCCCATCCTGTGAGCGTTGCGCCTATGGCGCCCCAAAATTCAGAGTTGGAAGCTTCATGGAAGAGAGTATCGAGGACCGTGCTGAGGGGCGGGACAGCGGCTTCAGAGACTAGTCCGATGCGAGGTAGAAGTTCCCATAGGCAGAGTACGATGATCACCCCTAGAGCCCGGTTAATGACCCCATATACCATCCTCACGGAAGGATCCCGCGCGCGTCAAAGGTGTTTGGAACCAGGCCATCTGCTTTGACGTTCTTGGCGATTTTCTGGAGGGACCTTACCTCTGGCGCTCCGAACTTGCTTGGAAATTCCGGGAGGACTACCTTATTCATTTGGGATGCCGGGATCTTGGTGTATGTTGGGACGACTGCCCGGACGTCCTCGGGATGGCTCTCGGCGTATTCCAGAGACTTCCTTATGGCGATAGTGAATCGCTTGACGAGGTTCGGTTTTTTTTGCTTCAACTTGTCAGACGTGAAATATAGTGATATCAGCGCGTTGGTACCGGGCGCGAGATCGATGTACTGAGATGCGATCGTCTTTCCCCCGGAGGCTTTCCATTGACTCAGAAAAGGCTCCACCATGCAGGCGGCTTTCACCGTCCGGTTATTGAGCGCATTGATCGTGTCGGGCACTTCCACCTCGACATATTTTGGCTTGGCTGAGTGCGGGGCGTCGTTGCGCATGGTCGCATTCACGGCTACGGAGCAGAGGCCACTTACTGAATTCGTAGCGAAGGTCTTGCCTGCTAATTGTGATACCGTGTTTATTTTAGAGCCTTTGGCGACCGCGATAGCTCCGATGTCTTTCCCTGGCTCTCCGGTAGATGCCAGTCCAGGTGCCACTGCAGTTAGGGGTAGCCCCTTGGAGACGGCGATCATAAATGGAACGGTGCTGCTGAACCCGAACTGGGTCTGCCCGCTTTGCACGGCTGCAACTATGTCTGATCCGCTGCCAAGCCGAGTAAGGTGCAGATCGATACCCTGGGCCTTGAAAAACCCTTTTTGTTTACCTAGATAGATCGGCGCCACGTCCAAGATTGGGATGACGCCTGCTTGGACCTGATCCATTGAGCCACTTGGAGGGGCTGTGGTACTGGCGCTGCTGCCGCATCCGGCCACGAGGCCAGTGAGGATGGCGGTTGCCACGACCGCGGAAGAAGTATGCCGGATCCTGTGGGTGATATTGGTAGATCCCATGAGTGGTTTCCTTCGACGTCTGGTTGTGGTGTTCCGATGATGACCGTGGTCCAGGCGGGTCAACCGCGCAAGGGTTCGAATCATCCATCGGAATGGATCCATCGGAATGGATAGTGAGTTCTCTGCTGTAATGATCCCGGGCTGAGGATCGTGATGGCGCTCGGAGCGCGCTTCGTGCCCGCGCCGAGGTGGTGCTGCGGCGGTCATCCGGTCGATTGGCGGCCTGGTCAAGCCGGCGCTACGGGAATGTCCGGCGTTGGTTGGCTGCGCTCGCGCCTCGAAGGGCGTGTCAGATGGTCTGTGGAAGTTGGTTCCTTGTTGGACTGAGGAGTATGCACAGGACCACGAGTGAACAGACTGCGAGGGACGCCTCAACGGGCCGGGGCGGCGAGTCCGCTTTTGGTGAGGTCTCGCGATCGCCTGAGGGTGCGCGTGAGGCCGTCAATCGCATGGTCGATGCCGGCCTGTTCGATGACCTGATGGCCCGGATCGATGACGGCCAGTTGCGGCTGACCGGTCAGGACGGGTTCTTACCGGAGATGAGCAAGCGCGTCCTAGAGCGCGGGATGCAGGCCGAACTGACCGGGTCAAGTCCTTCGGGGTGGTGTATCAGGATGTGAACCCTTCGGGTGGTCTATTCGGTGAGATCGCCGGCGATGACCGGCTGATCGGGGGTCTGCTCGAGTTGTTGAGCTTGTGTGATGCGTTCGGCCAGGACGGCCTGCGCGGCGGCGATGGCGTCGAGGCCGAGGTAGCGGCGTTGTTCGGCCCATTCGTCGTGTTGCTCGGCGAGCACGGCTCCGATCAGGCGGATGACCGAGTCGCGGTTGGGGAAGATCCCGCCGACGTCGGTGCGCCGGCGGGATCTCGCGGTTCAACCGCTCGTTCGGGTTATTTGACCAGACCTGCTTCCACACGACCTTCGGGTAGGCCGTGAACGCCAGCGCGTCCTCGCGGGCATCCTCCAGGTGCTCGGCCACGGTGGGGAGTTTCCCGGCCAGCCCGTCGAGGATACGGTCGAACTGGGCACGTACCGCGTCGGCGTCGGGCTGGTCGTACACGCTGTGCAGCAGTGCCTTGACCCAGCCCTGGGAGGACTTCGGCGTCACGTCGAGCAGGTTCTTGGCGTAATGCGTGCGACACCGTTGCCATGACGCGTTCGGCAGCGTCGCCCCGATCGCCTCGACCAGCCCGGCGTGCGCGTCGGAGGTGGGGCACCTCCCGCCTGCGGGGGAACCATGAGGCTGTCAAGTTCTCTGTGTAAGTAGTTCGGTTTCTTTGTTCAGTGCTGGTAGCTTTCGAGGCGTTCGGGTAGGTCATGGCGAAGGCGCCCAGGGCGGCTTTCCAGCCCTGGACGGTGGCGCCCTCGACGAGCTTTCCGCCGGCCTGCGTTGCCTTGCGGGCGTACCCTTCTCCTTCCTTCGCGCGGAGCGCGCCGCCAAACTCTCGGCGAAGACATCGACAAGCTGCTGCCGAGCGTCCACCGCGTCAGATCCATGGCGAAGCGGTGGCTCCTGTCCACGCATCAGGGTGCGCTGGGCATCGAGCATCTGGTCGGCTACCTGGACGGGTTCTACTTCCGCTTCAGCCGCCGCCGATCACGTAGCCGCGGCCTGGTGTTACTGCTTGTGATGCAGCTGGCTATCGACCACGACCCGGTGCGCTACCGTGACCTCATCGTGACCTCCAAGCCCAATAAGATCTCGCCCGTCCCGCCCGGTCGCCGAGGCCACCCACCCGGTTTGGATCGCCCACGCACACAGCGGCCCTGGCGTCAGGCAGTCGCCATCACCGACCAAAAACGAGGTCGCTCAGATGGATAGCCCTACAATGGCAATTTGTCGAGGATGAAATACGGATCCCTTGCCGTGGCTGATCCATCTCTGCGATTCGTCCCAGGCGAGAAGGTCCGGTTGCATCCCGAGTCGATGACAAATTGCCCAATCTGGAGTAGCGAGTCGCTGGGTCGCTCTCCTGGCTCGACGTCATGGACAGTTCCATCATCCCGCGCACGGTCAAGCGCATGGCATGCCTGATTGATTATGATGGTGCCGCGGCCGGCGAGGTGGTCGTCCCGATCGCGCTGCGTCCAACTCCTCACGATCGTGCATGGTCCGGTACATGCTGACGATATCGTCAAGGTATGCCTCCACGCGTCCTTGTCCTCTTCCTCGGCGGCACGATCAGCGCAGGAGCGGTGGCGGACGGGACCACCGCCCGCCTGCACGGCGAGGCGTTGCTCGCCGGCGTGCCCGGTCTCGACGCCTGCGGCATCGAGCTGGATGTGCGTGACCTGCAAGCGATCCCGGGGGGTTCACTGGCATTCGACGACGTGCTGGAGGTGCTGCGCACCGCGCGATCGAGCGACGCCGACGGCGTCGTGGTGGTGCAGGGCACCGACACTCTGGAGGAGACGGCCTACCTCGTCGACCTGCTCTGGGACGACGACCGCCCGGTCGTCTTCACCGGCGCGATGCGCGGGCCGACCCTCGCCGGCCCCGACGGAGCCGCCAACCTCCTGGCGGCGGTGCAGACGGCCGCCGAGCGTCGGTGGCGCGGCCTGGGAGCGGTGCTCGTGCTGAACGACGAGATCCATGCGGCACGGCACGTCGCCAAACGGCATACGACCAGCCCGGCGGCGTTCACCTCACCGAACGCCGGCCCGCTCGGTCGGATGGTCGAGGGAGTTCCGGTGCGCCTGACGACCATCGCCCGCCGCCCGGCCCTGCCGACACCCGACCGTCTCGAGGCGCGGGTGCCCTTGATCGTCACGACGCTCGGGGACGACGGGGTCTTGTTGCGCTCGGTGGAGGACTGCGACGGCCTGGTGGTCGCAGGCTTCGGCGCCGGACACGTCCCCGGCCGGATCGCCTCTCGCCTGGGCGGGCTCGCGGAGCGTATGCCGGTCGTGCTCGCCAGCCGCACCGGGGCGGGATCCGCCCTGAGGAGGACCTATTGGGCTCCCGGCTCCGAAACGGACCTCCTCGAGAAAGGGCTCGTGCCGGCGGGCTTCCTGGACGCCTACAAGGCTCGCCTGTTGCTCACCGTGCTGGTCGCCGACGGATTCGATCGACCCGCGATCGCCGCAGCCTTCGCGCAGCACGGCGACATGATCGCCTGACCGCGGCCGGGCCGACCCGTGCAGCTCATCCCGGGGACGGCGCGGGCGCCCCGGTGAACAGATCACGCACCATCTCGGCGCTGTCCGGGCGGGACAACACCGTCACCTCGTCGCCCGCTCGCACCCTGACGGATCCGAGGCCGAGCTGCATACCGTCCGCGCGGCGGACCGAGATGACGATGACGCCGTCGGGCAGCAGGTCCTCCTGAAGCGCGTGCCCGACCATCGGTGCATCCGGCGTGACGTGGACCTCGAAGACCGTCGCATTGCCGGAGACGCGTGACATCTGCCGGGCCTGCGCGCGCGTGACACGGTGATAGGACCGCACGATGTCACTGAACGCCACGATGCCGTGCACGTGCCGCTCGTCGTCGAGCACGGTGAGCCAGTGCGTGCCGGCCGGCATGGCGTCGATCGCCTGGTCGAGGTTGGCGTCGACCGGCACCGTCGCCGCACCGGAGTCCACGCGCCGTCCGACCGGCGCGCTGCCGCCGCGCCGCTCCAGCGTCTCGGTCTCGACGATGCCGAGGAACTGCCCGCGATCGTCGATCACCGGTGCACCGGGCACACCTTGATGCCGCAACTGGGTCAGTGCCTCGGCCGGCGACGCCGACTCACTCAGCACCAGGCGCGGGCGCGACATCGCGTCGGCCACCTCGACCCGGCCCAGCAGCGGCAGACCCTGCTTGAGTCGGGCGGCCTGGGCCTCTTCTCGGTTGGTCAGCTGGCTGCGATAGATCGTCTGGCCGGTGTGCCGCACGATCAGGTAGGCCAGCCCGACCGCGACCATCGCCGGTGCCAGGATGCTGAGGCTCCCGGTCATCTCGGCCACCATGAGCATGATCGCGAGGGGAGCTCGCGCGATGGCGCCGAAGCACGCCATCATCCCCACGATGACGAACGGCGCGGGGCTGTCCGGCACACCCGCCGGGGACACGGTCTCCAGCAGTCGCCAGATGGCGCCTCCGGTGAAGGCCCCGATCACCATGCCGGGGCCGAAGATACCTCCGGAACCACCCGATCCGATGGACAGTGCCGTCGCGAGGATCCGTGCGAACGGCAACAGGAGGACGATCCACACCGGGATGCCGAGCAACTGGTGACGCGACAGCGACGCCTGCACCCAGCCGTAGCCGGTGCCGAGCACCTGCGGGATGGCCAGCGCGATGACACCGACGACGAAACCTCCGACGGCCGGCTTGACGATCGGGCTGAGCCGCCACCCGCGGAACCACCCGGCGAAGCGATGGAATGTGCCGCTGTAGAGCAGACCGACGAATCCGGCGATGACCCCGATCACGGCGAACCAGAGCAGTTGCATGGGCTGGTCGAATTGATAGTCGGGGAGGGCATAGCCGAACATCGGCTGGAAGCCCAGGAGGAACCCGAAGACGGTGTAGCTGACGATCGACGTGATGAGTCCGGGGATGAGAGCCTGGGACTCGAAGTCGTCGCGGTAGATCAGGCTGGCCGCGAGCACCGCCCCACCGAGCGGCGCCCCGAAGATCGCTCCGATGCCGGACCCGATGCCGATGGAGACGGCGATGCGCCCGTCCTCGGGCGAGAGGTCGAGGGTGCGCGCCAGCAGCGAGCCGAATCCTGCCGAGATGTGCGCGGTCGGCCCCTCCCGGCCGCCCGAGCCGCCGGACCCGATCGTGATGGCGGAGGCGATGATCTTCACGACGACGACGCGTGCCGCGATGCCTCGGGGATTGCGGTGCACGGCGTCGATGGCGGCGTCCGTGCCGTGTCCTTCGGCCTCCGGCGCGAGCTTGGCGATGATCAGGCCGGACAACAGTCCGCCGAGCGCCACCACGAGCGGCACCGCCCACCAGCGGCTGAAATGGGCTCCGTCCCCGAACGATCCGCCACCTTCGCCGCGCGAGGTCGGCACGGCATACCCTCCGATGCCCTCCAGCAACAGCCTGCCGGCACCCTGCAGCGCCAGATAGAACGCGACGGTGCCCAGACCGGCGATGATGCCGATGGCCACACCGAGCACGAGCCACTTCTGCAGGTAGCTGCGGCGCCGCAGCCACGCACCGACCGCGGCACCGAACGAGCGGAGCGTGGTCTGGAGTCGAGACAGCCGTGAGGGTGATCGTTGATCGGCGGAGGCGGCGGGCACGGACACGGCCGAATGATACGGCAGCGCCGAAGGAGGCACCGGGGGTCGGGCCCCGGGCTCGGCTCACGGGATTTCGACACGTCTCGCGCAGGACGCTCGACGGCTCAATCAGCCGGTGGGGACACGCAGGACGCTCGACGGCTCAATCAGCCGGTGGGGACACGCAGGACGCTCGACGGCTCAATCAGCCGGTGGGGTCACCGGGCGTAGTCGACGACGACGGCCGCGTGATCGCTCCAGCGCTGCGCGTAGCTGTCGGCGCGGCCGACGAACGCCTCCTTCGCCGTGGACGCGAGGTCCGGCGTCGCGATCTGATAGTCGATGCGCCATCCGGCATCGTTGTCGAACGCCTTCCCGCGCCACGACCACCAGGTATACGGTCCGGGCACCTCGCCGGCATGTGCCCGCACCACGTCGACCCAGCCCTGCTCGAACCATCCCGACAGGTAGGCCTGCTCCTCCGGCAGGAAGCCGGCCTTGCCCCGGTTGCCCTTCCAGTTCTTCAGGTCCAACTCCTGATGACAGATGTTGAAGTCACCGGTGATCACCGTCGCGCCATGCTCCTGCAGAGCGGGCACGCGGCCGCTGATCGCCTCGAGGAAGGCGTACTTGTCCTCCTGCTTCGGTGTGCCCGCCTCCCCCGTGTGCACGTAGGCACTGACGACGGTCAGGGGTCCGTCCGGAGCCTCGACGTCGGCCTCCAGCCATCGGCCTGTCGCCTCGTAGGCGTCCAGGCCGGAGTCGCGCCGCCGCACTGGATGCGGGGAGAGCACGGCGACGCCGGCGCGGCCCGCCTGGTCCGACGGGTGGTGGGCGACGTTCCACCCCTCCAGGGCGGTGCCGGCGAGCGCCTTGGCCATCTGCTCCGGCGTGGCCCGCACCTCTTGCAGCGCGATGACGTCGGCCTGCTGACCGGCGAGCCAGGTGATGCCATCACGGCGCACGGTGGCGCGGATTCCATTGACGTTGGCGGTGATCAATCGCATCGACCCATTGTCCCAACGACGGCGCCGGGCGCGACGGCGGGCCGCATCGCGCGGGGCTACTTCTGGCGGGGCACGCGACCCATCAGATAGAACTCGTCGTTCGGCAGGAGTCGGGTCGTGCTGGCGATCCGGTTGCTCAGGCCGAAGAACGCCGCGATGGATGCGATGTCCCAGGCGTCCTCGTCGTCGAATCCGTGCTCGCGCAGCGCGGCGAAGTCGGCGTCTTCGATCTCGTGGCTGGCGGCGTTGACCTTGTGTGCGAAGGCGAGCATCGCCGTCTGCCGGTCGGTGATGTCGGCCGTGCGGTAGTTGGTGGCCACCTGGTCGGCGACGAGCTTCTTCTTCTCGTAGATGCGAAGCAGCGCGCCGTGCGCGACGACACAGTAGGTGCAGTTGTTGGCTCCGGAGACGCTCGTGACGATCATCTCGCGATCGCCCTTGGACAGGTGCGCCTCCTCCCGCGTCATCAGCGCCTCGTGATAGGCGAAGAACGCGCGGAACTCGGCCGGTCGCCGGGCCAGCAGGAGGAAGACATTGGGCACGAAACCCGACTTCTCCTGCACCTGCTCGATGGCTTCACGGATGTCGCCCGGCACATCCTCGATCTGGGCGTATGGGTAGCGCGGCTGCATACGGCGAGTGTTCCACAGCCGGGGGCCGTCCGCTCAGCTGGCGATCGCGGAGCCCAGCCCGATGAGCACGAGCGTGAGCACCCCCAGGCCGGCGCGCAGGAAGGTCGCCCGGCGCGCCTCACGCGCGATGCGGGCCGACAAGGCGTCATCGTGCTGCTCGACCAGTTGCCGCCGCATCCGCGTCATCGCGCGAGCCTGCAGCATGCCGACGATCAGGGCGATGACCAGCAGCGCGGCCACCGCCACGGCCACCCACGCCGTGGCGCCCCACGTGGTCTGGGTCATCAGGCCCGCACCGGTGCCGAGCGCCACGATCAGCGCCGCCGTGCCGATCGTTCCGTAGAACCGGCCCAGCGTGCGGAAGAAGATGACGCGATCCGCCGGCGCGAGCTCCCTGGTCGCCACTCGGGCGATGATGGGCAGGACCGTGTATCCGCCGATCCAGATGGCCGAGGACAGGGTGAACACCCCGAGCAGCACGGCGTGGGCGGCAGCAGGCATCGCAGATTCTCCAGATGGGTTGTGACGTGACGGGAAGGCGACGTTCAGTCTACGGTCAGGCTCCTGCGCGCTCGCACACCCAGCCGTCCGGGGTGCGGCCCGAGTCGAGGAACGCCCACAGCTTCTCCGTCGCGTCGTCATCGAGGGCGCCGTCGACCGCGGGATAGATCACCGGCTCCTCCTTGGAGTTGTGCGAGTCGAGCTGAGCGAGCAGCCCGGTGCACTCCTTCGCGATGTCGTCGCCGGACGCGCCGTCCGCCAGGGCCGCCTCGATGCGGTCCATCGTCGTCCACAGCTCACCGTGCTCACGCACCATGACGAACAGCGGCGCCATCAGGCCGCCCTTCTTCAGGGTGGGGAAGATGAACTCCTCCTCCAGGTAGATGTGCCGGCGAAGAGCCTCCATCGCCCGGGTGAGCGCGGCCACGTCGTCGCCTCCCTGCTCGCGGGCCGCGGTGTAGGCCTCGATCCCCGCGTCGATGTCGCGGTGCTCCTGCTCCAGTGCGCTCGCCAGCATCCTCTGCCTCGTCTCACATGGTGATTCATGGGATACGGACCGGTCCTCTCCCTGCCGCCGGAAGAGAAATACCAATCCTCTCGTAAATACTAGCGTGCCACCGCGTCATCACGGCGTCGGTCGGGCCCAGGGCGCCCCGCGCGCGGGCTGGACCCACGAAATGACCGACATCTGGTCCTCAGCAGGCCGACGATCTGTCTCTACCGTGTGAGGACGCCCACCCCTGATGTGAGGGGTGTCACGTACACGCCAGGCACACTCAGTTCTGCCGCCAACGAGACGGAGGGCACATGGAACCACAGACGTCCGACTCACCCCTGCGGTGCGGGACGAGGCTCATCGGTCGGTCCGCACCGGCCACCGGCAGGACGGGCTTGCCCGCATGAGCGCGGAGGAATCGACCGCAGGCCTGAACCAAGGCCTCAAGCAGCGCCACATGACGCTGATCTCGATCGGCGGCACGATCGGCGCGGGACTGTTCGTCGGGAGCGGCGTCGTGATCCACGCCGCCGGCCCTGCATCGCTGATCTCGTTCCTCATCGCCGGCCTCTTGATCATGCTGGTGATGAGGATGCTGGGCGAGATGGCCACCGCCGTGCCGGCCGTCGGCTCGTTCTACGAATACGCACGCGTCGGCCTGGGCGACTGGGCGGGCTTCGTGATCGGCTGGCTGTACTGGTACTTCTGGGTGATCGTCGTCGCGGTCGAGGCGGTCGCCGGCGCGACCGTCTTGAGCAAGTGGATTCCGAGTGCCCCGATCTGGTTGGTGAGCCTCATCCTCCTGGCCATGATGACGACGACCAATCTGATCTCGGTCCGTGCCTTCGGTGAATTCGAATACTGGTTCTCCAGTATCAAGGTGGCCGCGATCATCGTCTTCATCTTCGTGGGCGCGCTGTACGTTCTGGGCTGGCTGCCGAACGCCCACGCCGGCATCGGAAATCTCACGAACGCCGGAGGGTTCATGCCCAACGGCATCGGTGAAGTGATCGGCAAGGCCGTGCCGGCCGTAGCGTTCTTCGTCGGAGTGGAACTGGTCACGGTCGCGGCTTCCGAGTCGTCCGAGCCCTCCAAGATGGTCGCGCGGGCGACCAACGCGGTCGTGGTCCGCGTCCTGCTGTTCTATGTCGGGTCGATCTTCTTCGTCGTCACGATCATGCCGTGGAACAGTCAGGCGGTTTTGGGCAGCCCGTATGTCGCGGTGCTGGATCGCATGGGCATCGGTGCCGCAGGCGACATCATGAACGCCATCATCTTGACTGCGGTCCTGTCGTCGTTGAACTCCGGTCTCTACGCCGCCTCGCGCATGCTTTTCGCACTGACTCGGAAGGGGCACGCCCCTCGTGGCCTGGTCAAGCTGTCGGGACGCGGCGTGCCCGTGCGCTCGATCCTGATCGGCACCGTCGTCGCCTTGATCTCGATCGGTATGTCTTATCTGTCCCCGGACACGGTCTTCGCCTTCCTGATCAACTCCTACGGCGCCGTCGCGTTGTTCGTCTATCTGCTGATCGCCTTGGCTCAGGTCCGACTTCGCCGCAGGCTGGAGCGCGAGTCACCGGAGAAGCTCACGCTCAAGATGTGGCTCTTCCCGTGGCTGTCGTATCTGACGATCGCCGGTATGGTCGCGGTCATCGTCGCGATGGGGATCTCACCGGACACCCGCACCCAGTTCCTTCTCAGCCTGATCACGCTCGTCTTCCTCATCTGCGTCTACGGTGTGCTCAAACTGCGGACCAAACGCGCCGGATCGCCCGCACCGGACGACGACCCGACCCCCGAGGAGCCCGGGCGACCGGTGAACGAGGCCCCCTTCGATCCCGCCGTCTCGACCGAGGAGGACGACGTGGTGCATGATCAACCACGCGAAGGATTCGGCCGCTCCCGAGGGGAGGAGGTCCCGTGACCGCCCGGAACGGCATGCCCGGCCGGCGGCAGGTGATGGCCGGTGCCGCCGGGCTGGCAGCGACGACCTTGGTGGCCGCGTGCTCCGGGTCGGACAACACCTCGAAGTCCGGCACGCCCCCGGAGTTGCGTATCGCCTATCAACGCATCCCCAACGGCGCACTGATCGTCAAGCACAACCGCTGGCTGGAGAAGGCACTCGGCATCCCGATCCGATGGATCCGCTACGACTCGGGAGCCGCCGTCAACAAGGCCGTCGCGGATCACGACATCGATGTCGGACTCGCCGGGACCAGCTCGATCGCGGTCGGTGTACCCGCCGGGCTGACCTACAAGGTGGCGTGGATCTTCGATGTCATCGGTGACGCCGAGTCGTTGGTCGTCCACCAGGGTGGCGGCATCCACTCCCTCCACGACCTGCCGGGCAAGCGCGTCGCAGTGCCCTTCGGTTCGACCACTCATTACGCCCTGCTCGCGGCGCTGGAGCGAAAGAACGTGGATTCCAAGAAGGTCGACATCGTCGACCTTCAACCCGATCAGATCGTGCGGGCGTGGGACTCGGGTCGGATCGATGCCGCCTACACCTGGCAGCCGAGCCTGAACAAGATCATGGCGAAGGACGGCCGGGTGCTGCTGACCAGCGCGCAGCTTGCCCGCGAAGGAATCATCACGGCCGACCTCGGCATCGTCTCGGAGGAGTTCGCCGACGATTTCCCCGACGTGGTGACCACGTGGCTCACGCAGGAGGACCGAGCGGTCCGTCTCTACCAGAAGGACCCGTCCGCGGCGGCCAAGGCGGTCGCAGCGGAGCTGAACATCAGCCCTGCCCGAGCGCTGCAGGAGATGAAGGGGTATGCCTTCGTCAACGCGAAGCAACAACTGACGCCCCGGTATCTCGGCACCGACAAGACCACGGGCAACGTCACCAAGCAGATCACCGACGCCGCGGTGTTCCTGCACGACTACCCCCGCACGGCCAAGTTCTTGAAGGAGTACAAGCTCTACCAGCCCGTCCCCACCTTGGGAGAGTTCGAAAAGGTCGTCGACCCGAACATGCTGAAACGAGTGGTGAAATGACCCCCCAACCTGTCGTCGTCGCCTTCGACAACAGTGCCGGTGCCCTCGATGCGTTGGCGCTCGGGTCGTGGCTCGCTCGCACCGTCGACGAGCCGTTGCTGGTCGTGGCGACCTATCCGAAGGAGTCGGTGCCCGTGTTGCCCGGCATCGGGGACAGCTACCTCGAGGAGATGAAGCAGACCGCGCGTGACGCGCTGTCCAGCGCCGAGGAGATCCTCGACGGCCAGCCGGCACACTTCCGCTCGATCGGCGCGACCTCGACCGCTCGTGGGCTGGACTCCGTCGCCGGGCGCGAGGACGCGTCGATGCTCGTCATCGGATCCGGACGGCACGGACCGCACCGCCGTGTCGGCAACACGCGGACCGCCAATCACCTGCTGCACGGAGCTCCCGCCCCGATCGTCCTCGCCCCGAGGGGAATCCGGGAACAGGTCCTGCCTCCGGCCTCCCGCATCGGATGCGCGTTCACTCCCACCAACGACGGGCGCGCGGCGCTCCGCCAGGCGGCCGGTTTCGCCCGGCGTGCGGGAGCATCCTTGGAAGTGTTCACCGTCGCCTCGCCTCCCGGCGGGAGCCACACGGCGGGGGCCTGGGCTGAGCGCTCCTACATGCGCCAGTTCAAGGAGCGGCTCTCGGTCGAACTGGACAAGGCGATCGCGACCCTGCCGTCCGATGTCGAGGCGCACGGACAGGTCCTGTCCGGCGATGCGGTGGACGCCCTCGCCGCCCTCGACGACCGTGACTGTCAACTGCTCGTCTGCGGATCGCGCGGTTATGGCCCGGTGCGCCGCGTGCTGCTGGGCAGCGTCTCGGAACAACTCGTGCGCCGTGCCGCGTGCCCGGTCATGGTGGTCCCGCGCGGCGGCCGCCCCTGAGACCTCGCATCATCCCGCGACCGACCGCTCCGACGCCGCCTGCAGCAGCCAGCGACTGGGTTCACTGAGCTCTCGACCGCGGGGCCAGACCGCGTTGAGGCGGCGCGACATGTCGACTCCCGAGACCGGAATCTCGGTCAGTCGACCTTGGCCGAGTTCGATGTCGACGGCCAAGGTGCTCAGAATGCCCGGGCCGGCACCGGCGGCCACCGCGCCCTTCACCGCCTCGTTGGATCCGAGTTCGAGCAACGGCTCCACGTGGCCGCTTCCGAGCAGCCCCTCGGCCGTCATCCGGGTCCCGGATCCGGACTCCCGCACCACCAGCGGCGCCGCCATCAGCTCGCCGCGGTCCAGGGGCCTGCTCCTGGCTGCCCACGGGTGGTCCGGCGCGACCACCACGACCAGCCGATCGATCGCGACCACGTGCATGTTCAGCCGCTCGTCGATATCGGGGCCTTCGACGAACCCGACGTCCGCGTCGTCGGCCAGGACGAGCTGCTGCACCCGCCGTGAATTGGCTACCTGGAGTCCCACATGGAGCCGGGGATGCTTTGTGCGTGTCTCGAACAGCCATTTCGGCATCAGGTGTTCCGCGATCGTCATACTCGACACGACCCTCAGATCACTGTTGACACCTTCGCGCAGGGACCCGGCGGCACCCATCAGATGGTCGAGTGCGTCGAGGACCGTGCCCGCCCAGTCGGCGATCACCCGTCCCTCGGCGGTGAGACTGGAACCCGTTGCGGAGCGATGAAGCAACGTCAACCCGAGGTCCCCTTCCAGGCGGGCGATCTGCTTGCTCGCGGCCGGTTGACTGATGCCGTGGCACCGGGCGGCCCCACCCAGACTGCCCGACCCGCGCACGTCGAGCAGCAGGCGCAACGCGGTGAGGTCCGGAACTCGCTCGGTCATAACCACAGTTTATGAGGTGATGCCCAGGTGTCGTCTAGCGCGACACTCACCCGATCCCCCACGATGGTCGACATGAGGTATGGCTTCGCGATCGACCAGCGGACGTGCATCGGCTGCCATGCCTGCACGGTCGCCTGCAAGACCGAGCACCAGGTGCCGTTGGGGCAGTTCCGCACGTGGGTCAAGTATGTCGACTCCGGCACGTTCCCCGATTCCACCCGGGACTTCGCGGTGATGCGGTGCAACCACTGCACCGATGCACCGTGTGTCAAGATCTGTCCCACCTCGGCGCTGTTCAAACGCGACGACGGCATCGTCGACTTCGACAACGAACGCTGTATCGGTTGCAAGTCATGCCAGCAGGCCTGCCCCTACGACGCGATCTACATCGACGAGGACACGCACACCGCTGCCAAGTGCAATTTCTGCGCGCACCGTGTCGACGACGGCCTCGAGCCGGCCTGTGTCACGGTGTGCCCCACGCATTCGATCTGGGTCGGTGACCTGGACGACTCGGAATCGGGCATTTCGAAGCTGTTGGCCGACAACCCCAGCCAGGTGCGAGCCCCAGAGCAGAACACCGGGCCCAATGTGTTCTATCTGGGAGCAGAGCGAGCCACGCTGGACCCGCTCGGTGCGCCGGTGTCCGACACCTACCTGTGGGCACGACCGGACGAGCAACGGCTGCGCACATCCGGGGACTTCGCCGGCGACGACCCCACGGCCCACACCACGTTGAACACCGCCCACCCCCGCCCCTGGGGTTGGCGAGTCATCACCTATCTGTGGGCGAAGGGCCTCGGCGGAGGGGCTCTGTTCGTGGCCGCCCTTGCCGTGCTGTTCGGCTCGCATCTCGGAGTCGCCGGGGACATCGTCGCACCGATCCTCGGAGCGATCGGGGTCGGCGCGACCGGGGCGCTGCTGGTCTGGGACCTCAAGCGTCCCGACCGTTTCTATTATCTGTTCACCAAACCGCATTCGTCCTCCTGGCTGGTGCTCGGCGGTTACTGCCTGCTGCTGTTCGGTGCGGCGTCGCTCGCATGGTTCATCGTCGGAGTCGGCGGCCTCGACGGCGCATGGACACCGCTCGCCTGGGCGGTGCTGATCCCCAGCGCGCTGGTCGCCGGCTACACGGCGTTCCTGTTCGGTCAGGCCGAGGGGCGGGACCTGTGGCAGTCGTCCTGGCTGCTGCCCCACCTGCTGGTGCAGGCGCTGTTCGTCGGTGGCGGTGCGATGGCGGTCGTCGGGCTGGCCTGCGGTGTCGGTGATTCCGGTATCGCCCTGATCGCTCGTTGCGTGGCGGTCGGCGGTCTGCTGCACATCCTCATCAGCCTGGTCGACCTGTTCGGTGGACATCACACCCGCGGCGCGAAGGTCGCGGCGGACATCATCGTGCGGGGCCGCTACGCCCGGCTGTTCTGGGTCGGCTCGATCGTCCCCACGGCAGTCGCCGTCATCCTGTGCGCCGTGTCGTGGGGTGGGTCCGGGGCCGCACCGTGGTTGGCCGCCCTCGCGGGCCTGATCGCTCAACCGGCACTGCTGGCCTACGAGACGGCCTACGTGCGTGCCGCGCAAGACGTTCCGCTGTCCTGAGCAAGAGGAGAGATCGTATGACGACCACCCCGGACCAGCGACAGGGCCGCCCCGATCTGCCGGGACAGCGCCACCACGAGCACCTGGCCAACTTCCCGCCGCCCGAGGAGTGGGACCACTACATGGCCTCCGACGCGCGAGCGCACCCACGCAAGGTGCGTCGGGAGTTCATGCTCATCCCGACCACCTGCTTCAATTGTGAGTCGGCGTGCGGGCTGCTGGCGCACGTCGCCAAGGACGACTTGTCGATCACGAAGGTGGAGGGCAACCCGGCTCACCCCGGTTCCCGCGGACGCAATTGCGCGAAGGGCCCGGCGACGATCAACCAGGTCAACGACCCGGAGCGAATTTTGCATCCGTTGAAGCGGGCCGGTGAGCGCGGTGCCGGCGAGTGGGAACCGTGCACCTGGGACGAGGCGCTCGACGATATCGCCGCGCGCATCCGCAGGGCCATCGTCGAGGACCGACGCGACGAGATCATGTATCACGTCGGGCGACCCGGCGAGGACGGGTTCGCCGAACGTTTCCTGTCCGCGTGGGGCGTCGACGGGCACAACAGCCACACCAACATCTGCTCGGCGGGTGCACGCCTCGGCTACGGGTTGTGGGGTGGCTACGACCGTCCGTCGCCCGACTACGCCAACGCGAAGGTGTTGCTCCTCCTCTCGTCGCACCTGGAGACGGGGCACTACTTCAATCCGCACGCACAGCGCATCATGGAGGCCAAGAACGACGGTGATGCGAAGCTGGTCGTCCTGGATCCGCGGATGTCCAACACCGCTGCCAAGGCCGATCTGTGGCTCGCCCCGTGGCCCGGGAGCGAGGCTGCGATCCTGCTGGCGGTGGCAGCACACCTCCTGGCCACCGATGCCATCGACCGAGACTTCATGCGGCGCTGGGTGAACTGGAAGACCTATCTGACGCAACTGCATCCCGAGGACGAACTCGACTTCGACACGTTCGTGACGCGGCTCGCCGAGGACTACGCGCAGTACACATTCGAGTTCGCCGCAGAGGAAGCACGAGTGCCTGCCGCGAAGATCCGCGAGCTGGCCGAGATCGTCGCGACCAGCGATGGTGCACTGTCGGCGCACGTGTGGCGGTCCGCCACCGCGGGCAACCTGGGCGGCTGGCAGGTGGCGCGGAGCCTGTTCTTCCTCAACGTGCTGACCGGGAGCGTCGGCACCCCCGGCGGGACCAGCCCCAACGGCTGGGACAAGTTCGTGCCACACGGGTTCACGATGCCCCCGGGACACGACGTGTGGAACGAGCTGATCTGGCCGACGGAATACCCGATGTCGACCAACGAGATGTCGATCCTGCTGCCGCACTTCCTGGCCGAAGGTCGCGGCAAGATCGACGTCTACTTCTCTCGGGTCTACAACCCGGTCTGGACCAACCCGGACGGCTTCAGTTGGGTGGAGTCACTCACCGACCCCGACCAGGTCGGTCTGCACGTCGCGCTCACTCCGACCTGGTCGGAGACCGCGACGTTCGCCGACTACGTCCTTCCCATGGGCCATTCGACCGAGCGGCACGATACGCACTCCTACGAGACCCACGCCGGCCGATGGCTGGGCTTCCGCCAGCCGGTGCGGCGCGTCGCGATGGACAAGCTGGGCATGGACTATTCAGACACACGGGACACCAATCCCGGCGAGGTCTGGGAGGAGAACGAGTTCTGGTTCGACCTGTCGTGGCGCATCGATCCGGACGGTGAGCTCGGGATCCGCCAATACTTCGAGTCGCCATACCGCTCCGGCGAGAAGATCACCGTGGACGACTGGTATCGCTGGATATTCGAAAACAAGGTGCCCGGGCTGCCCGAGAAGGCCGAGGCCGAGGGGCTGTCTCCCCTGGGATACATGCGCAAGTACGGCGTGGTGGAGGTCGCCAAGGACCTCTACCGCCAGGATGAGCGGCCTCTCACGGACGCCGAACTCGAAGGCACCTACCTCGATGACGACGGTGTGGTGCGCAAGCCGACCGACGACGAGTCCACGCCGCCGCTCGTCGGGGAGGCCGGGTCGGTCGGCGTCCGATTGGACGACGGCTCCCAGGTCGCCGGGTGGCTCACGCCGAGTCGCAAACTCGAGCTCTATTCGACCTCCATGGCCGACTTCGGGTGGCCGGACCAGGCGACGCCCGGATACATCGAGTCGCACGTGTCGCATCGTCAGGTCGACAGCGACGCAGGCGAGTTCGTGCTCGTGCCCACGTTCCGGCTTCCCACTCTGGTCCACACCCGAAGCGCGAACGCGAAGTATCTCAACGAGATCAGCAACACTCATCCGATCTGGGTCAATGCCTCCGACGCCGAGCGGCTCGGTCTTGCGACGGACGACCTGGTGCGGGTGACCACCCGCATCGGGCACTACGTCGCGCGGATCTGGGCGCACCAGGGAATCAGGCCCGGGGTGATCGCGATGAGCCACCACATGGGACGGTGGCGCCTCACCGAGGGCGGCGGCAGCCGATGGGCGAGCGGAATGGTCGACCTCGAGCACCCCTCGGACGGCGTGTGGCGACTGCGGTATTCGGAAGGCATCCAGCCCTTCGCGAGCAAGGACTCGGACAGTTCACGGATCTATTGGGAGGATCCCGGAGTCCATCAGAACCTCGCCTTCCCGGTGCAGCCCGACCCGCTCTCGGGGATGCATTGCTGGCTGCAGAAGGTCGCCCTGACGAAGGCCGAGGATGGCGATCGATACGGAGACGTCGTGGTCGACACCCGCAAGTCGCGCGAGGTCTATCGGGAATGGCTCGAGCTGACCCGACCCGGACCCAGCGCCGACGGATGGCGCCGCCCCGAGTTCTTGACCCGGCCGGTCAAACCGCGCCGCAAGGCGTTCCGAGCTCAGCGATGATCCGTCGGTCCACGGCCGCCGGCCCCGACCTGCGCGAGACGGTCGGGCAGGTGGCGGAACCGTTCACCGGCTGGCCACTCGATGAACTGGGGCTCGTCGAGGACGCGTCTGTTCGGGGACGCCACGTCACCGTGAAGGTCGGGGTGTTGCTGTCCGCCCGTGGCTACCAGGAGCGCCTCCGCGACGCGATCGAAGCGGCGGTTCGCCCGTTGGCCGGCGTTCATGCCCTCGACCTGGAGCTCGTCCCGCCGACCGACGGAACCCGCGCCAACCTGGCCCGCAGGATGCGAGAAGCGTGCCCCCGCCCGGGCGGCATCGGCTCACCCACCCAGGTGTATGCCGTGGGTTCGGGCAAGGGAGGAGTGGGCAAGTCGACCGTCACCGCCAACCTCGCCGTGGCACTGGCGCGCACGGGCAAGCGCGTGGCCGTGCTCGATGCCGATGTCTGGGGCTATTCGATCCCCCACCTCTTCGGGCTGCGCGAGGCACCGATCGCCCTCAAGGGACTCATGCTTCCACCGGCCGCCCACGGGGTCACCCTCATGTCCATCGGCTTCTTCGTGTCCGAGGACGAACCGGTGGTCTGGCGGGGGCCGATGCTGCAGAAGGCGCTCGAGCAGTTGCTCCAGGACGTCTGCTGGGGCAACCCGGACGTTCTTCTGGTCGACCTTCCCCCGGGCACCGGTGACGTGCCGCTGAGTGTCCTCGAACTGCTTCCCGATGCGGCGCTGCTGCTGGTGAGCACACCGCAGCGTGCGGCGACCACCGTCGCCGCACGCATCGGAAGGATGGCAGCGGATTCACGGATGCCGCTCGCGGGTGTTGTGGAGAACATGAGCGGGTCGGTGTTCGGCAGTGGTGGGGGCCAGGACCTCGCCGAATCTCTCGACACGACGTTGCTCGGACAGATCCCGCTCGACGAGTCCCTCCGGGTGGCCGACGACGAGGGGGTGCCACTGATGGCGACGGATCCACACTGCGCCACGTCAGCCGCACTCGCGTCGACAGCGGCCGCCTTGCCTCGCACCCGCCGGAGCCTCGCGGGGCGATCCCTTCCGCTGTTCGTGACGTCAGGGACCGCGCCCGAGAACCAGCACTGACCTTCGTCGTTCTCTCCGGAACCGCGCGGGTCGGTGGCAGCGCCGAACCGGGACTGCCACCGACGGCCGGATCATGTGCTCAGGACACGGCGAGCCCTGCCCGCCGTATTTCGCTCGGTGCTCGCCTTCATCGTGCGCTGCGGACGGATGAGGAGCGTACACACCAGACTGATCACACCGGTCATCACGAAGTACCCCATGATCAACGAGACGCCTCCGCCTCCCCGCTTGAGAAGCCACGTCAGGATGAGTGGAGTCAGCCCGGATGCCACGATCCCGGACATCTGATAAACCACCGAGATCCCCGTGTACCTCACGTTGACCGGAAAGAGGTCGGCAAACAGGGCGGCCTCGGGAGCGTACAACACCGGATACAAGACACCCAGTGCCAAGACAATGCCGATACCGAGCATCAACTCGTTGCCGGTGTTGATCAACGGGAATACGACGAACGGGGCGAGGGTTGCCAGTGCGACTCCCAACGCATACGTGCGGCGGCTGGTGAACTTGTCTCCGAGATATCCCCACATGGGGATGAACACCAGCAGCACACCGGCAGCGATCATGACGGCAATCAAGGCCGACCCACTGTCCATCCCGAGGGTTCCCGACGCATAGGAGATCGAAAACACCGCCCATGCGTTGAAGGCCACGCCCTCGACCCATCGAGCACCCATTCCCAGCCACAGGTTGCGCCGGTTCTCCGGCTCGGACACGAGATCACGGGCGGGAATCCTGGAACGTTGCTGCTCCTTCTCGAGCGCCAGGAACGCAGGTGACTCCATCACCTTCAAGCGGATCACCATACCGACGATCACCAGCAAGAGGCTCAACCAGAAGGTGATGCGCCAGCCCCAAGCCGTATATGAAACCTCGGGCATCACCGCTCCGACCAGGGCGAAGATCCCCGTTCCGAGCATCAGGCCGACTGCAAGGCCCATTTGTGGCACGGAACCGAACAGGGTCCGCCGTCCCTTCGGCGCATATTCGACCGACATGAGCACGGCCCCACCCCACTCCCCGCCGACCGCCAGGCCCTGAAGGACCCGCAGGAGGACGAGCGCGATCGGAGCGGCAAGACCGATGGTCGAATAGGTCGGGAGACATCCGATGAGGAATGTGGCCACCCCCATGATCAGCATGGTCATGACCATGCTCTTCTTGCGCCCCACCTTGTCACCGAGATGCCCGAAGATCAGTCCGCCGATCGGGCGGGCGACGAATCCGACGGCGAACGTCGCGAACGCGAGCAGGGTCCCGACCACCGGATCGTGACTGGGGAAATACTGCTTGTTGAAGATGAGGCCTGCCGCGACACCGTAGAGGAAGAAGTCGTACCACTCGATGGTCGTGCCCATGACACAGGAAAGGAGAACCGTCCGAAGCTGCCGGCGGCCGGGCGGCTTGTCGGAGATGACATCGTCAGCACGTTCAGTCATGATCGATCTCCTCAGAATGAGGCACGGAAGATCTCGCCGAGAGCCTCGGCGGTCACGGGGCGAGGGACCACGGACAGCTGACGAGTCTGCTTCATCGATCCGCCGACCAGTTCGTCGACGTCCGACTCGACATAGCCGAAGTCACGCAGGCTCGACGGGATCCCGATGTCGCGCATCAGATCGCGCAAGGTGCTCGCGAGTGCTTCGGCGCCATCGACCGTGGTGAACCTGCGGCCGGACAACAGCTCTGCAGCACGCAGGTGGCGTTGCGGGTCTCCGGGATACGTCCACCGGAACACCTGTGGTGCTGTCACCGATACGGCCTGGCCATGAGGCACCATCGGCATCTCCGGATAGCCAACCGCTTTGTAGGCCTTGACCGCGCCGGCGATCGGGTAGGCGTTGGCGTGCGGCAGGTGGGTGCCGGCGTTCCCGAACCCCGTCCCGGCATACGTCGAGGCGAGTGCCATCTGGGTGCGTGCCTCCATGTCGCGGCCGTTCATGACCGCTTGCCGAAGGTTGGCCCCCACCAGCTTCAGTGCCATCTCGCACCAGACGTCGCTGATCGGGTTGGACCCGCAGAACGCAGGTCGGGTCATCGGGTCATTCGGCGCCGGCTTGGCGTCGAAACGCACACTGGTATAGCTCTCGAGTGCGTGTGAGAGCACGTCCATCCCGCTGGCGGCCGTCACTTCCGGGGGCAACGTCACGGTGGTGGTCGGATCCACGACCGCCAGCGACGGGCGCAGGGCCGGGTGACTGACGCCGGCCTTGAGGTGCATCGACAGCAGATCCACCACGCAGATGGTCGTCGACTCCGACCCGGTGCCGGCGGTGGTCGGCACCGCGATGAGTGGCTTCAATGGCGTGGTCGGCCGCCGGCCACGCCCGATCGGCGGTGTGACGAAATCCAACAATTGCCCGTCGTGGGTGGTGAGCAGGTTGACAGCCTTGGCGGTGTCGATCGACGAGCCGCCTCCGACGGCGACGAAGCAGTCCCAGTCCCGGGTACGGGCGTAGTCGACGGCCTCGGCGATCGAGTCGTCGGTGGGCTCGACCCCGACCCGGTCGTAGACGTCCGCCTCGAGGCCGGCGGACTCCAGGGAGGCGCGCACCCGGGCAGGGATCCCGGTGTCGGCGACGCGTGAGTCCGTGAGGACCAGCGCGGACCGGGCTCCGCGCGCACCGGCTTCGGCCCCGACCTCATCGAGGGCGCCCACGCCGAATTTGAGTGGTGGGGCAGCCCAGGTGAAGACGGATTCGTTGATCGGGTTCATCGGTGACCTCCATATTATGACGATGATCGCCACGATATAGATCTGTGAGTCAGATCACAAGAGGGTCGGCGATGCGGTTTCAGTAGGCTGTCGGACATGCGCTCGAACCCTCCACCGCTCCCCCCCGGCACTCAGGCCATCGGCCGGGCACTGAGCCTGCTGGTCGCCCTCTCCGAACACGACGAGCTGACGATCACCGAGTTGGCGGGTGCGACGGGCCTGACGGCCGGGACGACGGCCAGGATGGCGAAGGCCTTGGCGGCCGAGGGAATGGTCCGGCGCAACCCGGTGACCGACGCCTACCACCTGGGCGCGCGCACCGCCCTGCTCGGGCAGGCCGCACAGCGTGTGCTCGGCCTGGACAAGGCTCTGCCCGCCATGCGCGAACTGGCGCACCGGACGCATGAGTCGGTCAACCTGAGCATCCGCGAGGATCGTGAGTCGGTGGTGTTGCTGCGGGTGCAGTCGACGCTCCCGCTGCGGTTCGAGCAGACGATCGGCGCGCGATTCCCGCTATACAGCACGGCCTCGGGCAAGTCGATCCTGGCGTTCACCGATGCGCGCCGCGACTATGTCGACAGCCTTCCGGAGCGACTGACACCGGTCGCGCCGGGCACCTTGGCCACCAGGAACCAGCTGTCGCAGCAGTTGGCGCAGATCCGTGATCGCGGCTACGCCGTCGACATCGAGGAGAATGTCGAGGGCGTGCGTTGTGTCGGGGCACCGGTGGTCGGCGAATCGGGTGAGGCACACGCCGCGGTGGTGCTCCAGGCGCCGGCCGTGCGTATGCGGCGCGAACGCATCGCCGAACTGGGACCGCAGGTGGTGGCGACAGCCACCGAGGTGGCACACGCCATCCCGGACGACTCCTCGCTCAGCCGCTGAGCGACATCACAGATCCTCGTCGACGATTTCGTTCCAGAGCGCCAGGGCCGACTCGTCCCCCTCGTCCTGACACTGACGCACCAGCAACCGTCCGGTCGCGACGAGATGGCGGCGCATGGACATCTCCGCCCGGGCCGCGCTCCTGGTCGTGATGGCGTCGACGAACGGCCGGTGCTCGGCGAGGATGTCGAGGAGCGAGCGAGCCGGGACCGCCGTGGAGGGCCCGAGCACTCTCGTCACGTCGCGCAGCCGTTCGACGACTTGCGTCGCGCGCGCATTCCCGGCGATGCGCATGATCTCCTGATGCAGTCGCTGGTCGTGCGCCGCGAAGGCGGAAGGGTCATCCGCCCGTGCCGCCCGTTGCATGGCGTCGGCCACGTGCTCCAGCGTGGCACAGTCCGCCGCGGTGCGGGTCTGAGCAGCGCGGCGGGCGGCGATCGGCTCCAACGCCAACCGCAGCGCGAAGATCTCGGCCACGTCCCGGCCACCGGGCACGACCAGTTCGAAGCCGCGGTTGCGGGTGAACTCGATGAGGCCCGCGTCGGCGACCGAGAGCAGACCTTCGCGGACCGGACTTCGGGACATCCCGAACCGGTCGGCCAGTTGCTGCACCGAGTACCACTCGCCGCGCCGCAGGGATCCGTCACGGATCCACGAACGCACCCGCTGTTCCACGTCGAGCGCGAGCGACCGGCCCTCTTTCACCATGAGTAACATGTTACCAACCCACGGGCGGAGTGCCGGCCACCGGCCGCACCGGCGCTACTCAGTGCCGTATGTCGTGAATGTAGTCATCGATCTCCTGCAGCGCGGCGTTGAACTGGTCGTCGCGTCGGGCAATGTGCAGCGAGGGCTGACCATCCTCCCCGGCGAGGTTCAGGTCGGTGTTCTTGGCCAGGATGATCTCACCGGGCCGCGGGCTCATGACGATCACCCGAGTGCCCAGGAAGACCGCCTCCTCGACACTGTGCGTGATGAACAGGATCGACTTCTTGGTCGAGCGCCACAACCGGAGGAGTTCCTCCTGCAGACGCTCCCTGGTCATCGCGTCGAGGGCACCGAACGGCTCGTCCATCAGGATGACCTCGGGATCGTTGGCGAGGACTCGCGCGATGGCCGCGCGCTGCTGCATACCTCCCGACAACTCGTAGGGAGCACGCTTCTTGAAGTCGCTGAGACCCATCAACTCGATGTAGTAGTCGACACGCTCGGTGTAGGACTTCTTGTGCTCCCCGGCCATCCTGGGCCCGTACGCCACATTCTCGAAGACGTTGAGCCAGGGAAACATCGTCGGGCTCTGAAACACCACTCCCCGACTGCGATGAGGGCCCTTGATCGGCTGCCCGCCGATCGAGACGGTGCCCTCGGTCGGGGTGAGGAACCCGGCGACCATCTGTAGCAGAGTGGTCTTGCCGCATCCTGACGAACCGACGATGCAACAGAACTCACCCGACTCGATGGTCAGATCCACATTGTTCAGTGCATGGATCCGGTCGTTCCTCGTCTCGTAGTAATGATCGACCCCACTGATCTCGACCGTGTGCGGCTTGGTCTCGGAGTACGTATCCGCCGATGTCATCTGTCCACCTACAACTGCCATACGGCTCTCCTATGTCACTTGGTGGCGTTCTTCAGGTACGTGCCGTTCACGCTCTCGTCGAACGCGGACTGACCCGGGCAGTCGGAAACCAACTTCTGGTCCTTGAGGAACGAGCAGGTCTTCGAGAGTGTCTTCGACAGGTCACCCGGCTTGCCGCCGGAGCCGAGGTACTTACTGCTCAGCTGCTGCTTGCCGGTCAAGAACACCAGGCCCTTCATCTGGCCCTGGGCGTCCTTGGGGCTGATGCTGAACTCCTTCGCCACGATCTTCGCGGCCTTCGGCAGGTTGGACTTGATGAGCTTGACCGCCCGATCCTGCTGCTTGAGCCACCCTTCGACGATGTCGGGATTGGATTTGGCGTAGGACTTGCTCACGACCGCCAGGTCGGCGGTCAGCACGCCCTTCTTGGACATCTGCCGACTGGAGACGATGACCTTGCCGCCGTGAGATTTCATCTGCGACAGCGTCGGGTCCCAGATGTAGGAACCCACGATGTCCTTGCGGTTCCACGCTGCGAGCGCCTCCGGAGGCTTCATGTCGAGGACCTTGACCTTGCCGTATACGCCTGCATCCTTCAGCGCCGCGATAAGGCTGTACTGGGTCGTCGAACCGAACGGTGTCGCAATCGTCTTCCCGACGAGATCCTTGACCGAGTTGACGCCGGAACCCTTGCGCACCACGAGAGCCTCGTTGTCACCCTCGACGTCATAGATCCACGGCACTTCGAAGTCGAGACCCTTGGCAACCGCGGTCGCCACACCCGTGGAGCCGATCAGTCCGACATCCACCGATCCGGCGCCCAGTGCCGTCAGCACGTCCTGAGCTGCGGCGAACTGATGCCATTTGATGGTCACACCCTTGAGGTTCTTTTCCAACCACTTCTGGTGCTTGACGATCGGCGCACCGTTCGGGATCACCTGGTAGGCGATGCGCAACGTCTTGCCAGAGCCGTTGCTCGCCGCGGAGTTGTCACCCGAGCCACCGCCACAGGCCGCTGCTGCCGTGGCGATCGCGAGAGACGCCCCGACCACCGCGACGCCGCGAGCCCCACGCCGGCCCTTCCGTGTCCAGTCTTTCCGAGCCATGAACGATCCTTTCGATAGGTGTGAGGTACCGCTAGGGCGTGTTACGAAAGTCGTTTGAGCCAGTGATCGATGATGGTGACGCGGACGGTGGCGGTGTAGCGGACGGCGAGTTTGTCGTACCTGGTCGCGAAGGCTCGGTAGTGCTTGAGGATGTTGATGCCGCACTCGACGGCGTGCCGGTCCTTGTACCGCTCGGCATCGAAGGTGGGTGGGCGTCCGCCGTGTGAGCCGCGGCGTTGACGGTGACCGGCTTGGTCGGCTGGGATCGGGATCGTCGCGCGAACGCCGTGAGTGGCCAGCCAGCGCCGGTTCGCGCGAGAGGAGTAGGCCTTGTCGGCCAGGACCCGGTCGGGCCTGGTGCGCGGGCGACCGCGTCCGCAGCGGGCCACGTGGATGCCGTCCAGCACGGTGGTCATCTGTGGTGAGTCGCCGTACTGGCCCGGTGTCACGGTGAAGGACAGCACGCCGCGGTGCTGGTCGATCGCGACGTGGGTCTTGGTCGACCAGCCGCCGCGGGAGACGCCCAGCGCGTGGTGATCTGGTTCCCCCGCAACGCGGTCGGTGCTGTCTCGCCTGGCTCCCGCGGCGTGCACGTGCGCGCGTGCGGTGGTCGAGTCGACGGACACCTGCCAGGACAGCTTCCCGGCCGCGTCTGCAGCGTCGAGCAGGGCGGACTCGACGCGTTCCCACACGCCGGCCAGTTGCCAGCACGTGAACAGGGCGTAGACGCGCCACCACGGGCCGTACCGATCGGGCACGTCGCGCCATGGGCAGCCGACCCGGGCGCGGTAGCGCACGCCGTCGACCAGGCTTCGCAGTGGATATGTGCGGGGTCGTCCGCGCCGAGACGCCGCTGGTAGCAGTGGTTTCAATAGCTCCCACTGGGCGTCGGTCAGGTCATGGCGGCATGTGGCATCTATGGTGGGCACCGAGGCCTCCTGCAGTGGCGTATTGGCGTTGACACCAACTGCGTTACGCGGGAGGCCTCACCTCACGCCAGAAGACACGCCGACACCACACCCACCACTTTCGTAACAGGTCCTAG
>CAZMLG010000013.1:0-32799 GCA_964566985.1 uncultured Intrasporangiaceae bacterium | reverse complement strand
TCCGCCCGCCGGACATCTCCTCCATGACGTGCTGGATCTCCTCGCGCTCGCGGAACGCGTAGAAGATCGGGGTGATCGCGCCCAGCTCCAGCGGGTAGGAGCCGAGGAACATCAGGTGGTTGAGCACCCGGTTGAGCTCGGCCAGCAGGGTGCGGGTCCACGTCGCCCGCTCGGGCACGTCCATGCCGAGCATCCGCTCGACGGTGAGCGCGAGGCCGATCTCGTTGCTGAAGGCCGAGAGCCAGTCGTGCCGGTTGGCCAGGGCGAGGATCTGGCGGTAGTCGCGCACCTCGAACAGCTTCTCCGCGCCACGGTGCATGTAGCCGACGATCGGCTCCGCGGTGACGATCCGCTCGCCGTCCAGCGTGACCCGCAGCCGCAGGACGCCGTGCGTCGCCGGGTGTTGCGGCCCGATGTTGAGCACCATGTCGCTGGTGGCCAGCCCACCGGCTCCGACGCCGACCGTGAGCTCGCGCTGTGCCATGGCCTCAGTCTGCCAGGTGATCCGGTGCCATCTTGACCAGGACGACGCCGGCCACGATCAGGGCACCACCGGCCAGTTGGACCGGCAGCGGCATCTGGCCCAGCAGCGCCCAGGCGAACAGCACCGCGAAGATCACCTCGGACAACGCGACGAAGGAGGCGACGCGCGCGCCGAGCCGCCGGGCGCCGACGACCCCGGCGACGTAGGCGAAGGCGGCCGAGACGACCGCGATCCACAGCACCGGCACGAACACCGAGGTGTGGTGGCCGGCCAGCACGACGTCGGCGGTGGACGCCCGCATCGGCGTGAGCCCGATGAGTCCGAGTGTGCCGAGCACGACGGTCGCCACCGCCATCCCGGCGCCGGCGAGCGCGATCGGCGGGAGATCCTCGTCGGCACGGCCGGAGATCAGGAAGTAGCACGCCGAGCAGCAGGCGGCACCCAGGCCCCACACGACGCCGAGCACCGAGATGCGGGCGCCGCCCACGAGGTCGAGGACGAGCACCAGGCCGCCCATGCACAGGGCCGCGCCGGTCAGTGTCATGTGCCCCGGGGACCGCCGGTAGCGGATCCAGAAGAGGCCGATGATCAGCAGTGGGGAGAGGTATTCCAGCAGCAGCGCGACGCCCACCGAGACGTATTGCACGGCATAGAAATAGGCCAACTGGCAGCCGGCGACACCGGTGAGGCCGTAGAGCGTGATGATCGGCCAGCGGCTGCGCAGCAGGTGCCACCGGCCGCGCAGCGCACGCAGGGTGGGGTAGGCGAGGACGAGCGCGGCGATGCCGATCCGGGCCGTCACCGCGGCGGACGGCGACCATCCGGCATCCATGAGCGCCTTGGCGAACGGGCCCGAGGTCGCGAACGCGGCCGCCGACAGCAGGGCGATCCCGACGGCGGCGGTCGGTGAGGTGCGGCGCGCGGGGACGGTCGCGGGAGCGCCGGCCGTGGCCATCGGGATCGTCTTCGGCACGTCGATCACCTCTTTCTGCGGGTCGGGAAGGGACCACCGGACCTGTAATGGGCAACATGATGTTACGGTCCTGTCTGGCACGATGGTAGAAGGTCCGCCGACAGGAGTCAAAGTGCTGTTCACTCATGACACGGATGTGGCGCTCGCGACGCTCGCCTCGCTGGTCAACACCGGCCGTGGAGACACCGACGACCTCGCCGATCTCGCCGGTCTGGAGGAGTTCGTCGACCGGTGGGGCTGGACCGGCAGCAGGCGCCACGACGAGCGGGAACGCCGAGAGGTCGTGGCCGCCCGTGACCGGCTCTCGGCGCTGTGGGGTGCGGCCGAGGACGAGGTCGTGACCCTGGTCAACGACCTGCTGCGCGAGGCCGGCGCCGTGCCGCAGCTGGTGCGGCACGATGAATGGGACTACCACCTGCACGCGACGACTCCGCAGGCCCCGCTGGGCACACGGATGGCGATCGAGGCGGCGATGGCCGTCGTCGACGTCGTGCGTGCCAAGGAGTTGCGGCGACTGCGCTGGTGCGCGGCGCCGGACTGCCCCCACGTCCTCGTGGATCTGTCCCGCAACCGCTCCCGGCGCTACTGCGACGCCGGATGTGGCAACCGCGCCAATGTCGCGGCCTACCGAGAGCGTCAGGCCGGCGGGGCCGGGGCGGGTACCGTGGGAGGGTGAGCAACGTTCCACCCGGGCCACAGGGGAGCCCACCCGGTGACGACCCCGGCTCCCAGCGGCGCTACTACCAGCGATATGAGCAGGCCTCCGGTGAGGCGGTGACTGCGCCGAACAAGACGGTGCGCACCCGGCGCAGGGGCGTGCTGTATTCCCTCGTCGCCGTCGGCGCGGCCGTCGTCGTGGCCGCCGGCGTGCTGGGCGTCACGCTGCTCGGCGGCGACGAGCAGCAGCGGGTGCGGGCCGGGGCGACTGCCACGTCGGCGCCGCCGCCGACGTCGCGGCCGACGGATCCGACGACGGACACGTGGACCAATCCGAGCGCCGACAGCGGCCCGACGACGGTCCGCGCGCTCTCACCGGGATGGACCTCGGTGTTGGCCCGGCCGAACCTGGCCTCGGCCGCCTACGATGTGCCGAACGCGCACTGGTACAAGCCCGGTGACATGATCTACGGCTTCACCAACGAGGCCGGGGACAACCCGATCACCGTCGGCAGCGCCTCGGGATACCGCCATGGATACTGCAAGACCGACCCCGGGGCGGTCCTCGGATTCGTGGGCTTCAGGGGAATCGGCTCGATGGATCCGGTCGACAAGGCCCCCGACGTGGCGCGCGAATTCGCCAAGGCGATCAGCGTGAAGAAGGACCAGAAGTCGCACGCGCCGACGAGCGAGGTGAAGACCAAGGGCATCACCGTCCAGGGGCTGCCCGCCGTGCAGTCGACGGTCACGGCCACCGACGGTGACCCCGACGAGAAGAGCTGCGACGCCAAGAAGCTCGAGGTGCGCACCGTCGGAGTCACGATGGGGAACTCGGCGGCACTGCTCGTGCTGGTGCGTGCGGTGGACGTGCCGCACGCCCTCACGGACGCACAGGCGGACGCCATCATCCAGACCCTTCGGCCCGCCGGGGGCTGACACGAGCAGACTTCCTTCGCCGCGGGATACCGACGATTCGATACCGTGGATGCCGTGAGCGGAGACGGTCGGGGCGGACAGCCGCCAGAGGGAGAATCCGGTTCGCAGGACCGGTACTACCAGCGCTATCAGGAGGCGTCGGGCGAGGCCCTGACGGGGCCGCCGTCGAGCCACCGGGAGGGCGCCGGCGGTCGGCGCGGGCTGTTGCTCGCCGTCGTCGCGATCGTCGTGGCGATCGTGATCGTCGCAGGCGTGATCGGGATCAACGTGTTCGGCGGTGGCAACGACCAGCAGGCCGGACCACTCACACCCAGCCGCGCGGCCGCCACGACGAGCAGCGCCTCGCAGTCCGCGCAGACGTGGGTCAACCCGAGCGTGAGCGAGGATCCGACCACGGTGCGCCCGTTGCAGCCGGGATGGCAGTCCGTCCTGGCGCGACCCAAGCTGGCCTCCGCCGCCTACGACGTGCCGAAGAAGGACTGGACGAGCCGCAAGGACGGGCACGGTCTCGATCTCGGGTGGGAGGACAGCAACGGCAAGAACATCATCTCGCTCGGCAGCGCCTCGGCATACAAGCTCGGCTTCTGTGACACCAACGAGAACGTCGGCAAGGCGGGCGTCGGGTTCTACGGTATCGGGACGATGGATCCGGCCGATGAGACTCCGCGTGCGGCAAAGAAGTTCGCCGACGCCATCGCGTTGGAGAAGGACAACAAGAGCCACGCCCGGGAGAGTTCGGTGACGACACGGCAGACCAGCGTCCAGGGGCTCCCGGCGATCGAGTCGACGATCGTGGCGACCGTCGGCGATCCGAAGAAGTCGGACTGCAGCCCCCGCAAGGTCGAGGTGCGGGCGGTCGGGGTCTCGATGGGCAGCAAATCGACCCTGCTGGTCCTGACCCGGTCCCTCGGCGTACCGGGCGGGCTGACCGGCAAGGAGGCCGAGGCCATCCTCCAGACGCTCCGCCCGGCGCAGGGCTGACCGGCTTCCGAGGGCACCGGCGCGGGCCCGGCGGCCCCCGGTCCGTGCGAATTCAATCACCGCCGCGAAGGTTCGCGCCCGGGTCGATCCGCTACTCTCGACGATGGTCCGTAGCCCGCACGGTGGGTTCGTGGCCCACGCATCATCCACACGCCAGGGGATTCAGGTGACCGACGTCAAGACGTCCGCCGCCGGCACCACGCGGTTGCCGGGGCGCAAACATGACCGACGACCGGCGCTGATCGCGCTCGCGTTGCTGCTCGTCCTGGGCGGCGCGCTGGGCAGCGCACTCGTCGCCTACCGCAGCGGGCAGCGCGTCGACGTGCTCGTCGCGGCCAAATCGATCCCGATCGGGCACCAGGTCACCCGGGCCGACTTCACTGTCGCCCGGGTGGCGAGCAGCGACGCGTCCGTGGCGTCCGCGAGCGACGAGTCCGCCTATCTCGGCTCCTACGCCACCACCTCCATTCCCCAGGGGACGCTCGTCAACGGTGACATGTTCAAGGTCGGCCACGAGGTGCCCGAGGGAGCCCAACTCGTGGGAATGGTCGTGCCACGGACACAGTCGCTGTCCGGGATCGGACCGGGTGACGTCGTGGCGGTCTACTTCGTCGCGGGCAAGAACCAGTCGGGGGACAACCATGGCGTGAAGTCGGGCACCCGGCTGCTCAAGTCCGCACGGGTCGTCGACGCCGCCGCGCACGATTCCGGCGGGGACAGCACGGTTGCGCTGACCCTGCTCGTGCCCGACAAGAAGGTCAAGCGGATCGTGGCCGACGCGTCGACGCAACAGCTCGCCGTGACCCGGATGCCGGACGGGACCGTGCCCGAGGTCGACCTGGTCGGTGCGAAGGAGTAGTCCGTGGCGCTGATCTGCATCATGTCCGCCAAGGGCGCGCCCGGCGCGACCACCACCGCGATGCTGCTGGCCACCTTGTGGCCCCGTGAGTCCCTGCTCGTGGACGCCGACCCGATGGGCGGCGACATCGCCCTGCGGATGCCCGGCGAGCAGGGCCGCCCGCTCGATCGGGACGGCGGCCTCATGCGCCTGCTTCCGCTCGCCCGGCGCGGGCTGTCGCCGGACACCGTGCTCGAGGCGTCCGAGCGGGCCCAGGGCGGCCAACTCGTGCTGACCGGACTCGCCGGACCCGAGCAGGCGTCCGCGGTCGGCGGCCTCTGGGACGAGATCGGCCGTGTGCTCGCGGATCTGCGGGACATCGACGTGATCGTCGACGTCGGCCAGCTCCACACGGCGTCCAGCCACCTGCCACTGGTGCGGCGGGCGCACGCGCTGCTCACCGTGCTCCGCCCGACCGTCCCGGGCGTCCTGCACACCCGCGAGCGGATGGACACCCTGCGGCCCGCTCTCGCCGGACCGGACGACGTCGGCCCGTGGACCGGATACACCGTGATCGAGGACGTGGACAAGCGGCGCCGCGCCGAGACGGCCGCCGAGTCGGTCGGCACCACGATCGACTGGATGACCGACGTGGGCGCCATCGCGCACGATCCGCGTGCGGCGCGCATGTTCGACGGCATCCCGGTGCGTCGCCCGGAGCACACACTGCTGGCCCGATCCGGCACCCAGGTGGTCGGGCGCCTGCTGGAGTCCGCGCCGGGGCTCGCCGCCGAGGTGCGCGGCGACGTCGACGACGAGTCGGCGCACGAGGAGATCGATCCGGGCGACGGGACCGAGGACGGACCCACCGGAGACGACAGCCGGATGTCCCGCCGGCTCAAGGTGTCGACGCGACGTGCTCGACGAGAGCGTCACCGGCGGAAGAAGGTGACGTCGTGAGCGCCACGGAGGCCCCGCCGAGCGATCCGCAGGACGTCGCACTGGTCCGCCGGCTTCGGGCCAAGGTAGCCGATCGACTCAATCAACAACGACGCCACGACGAGGCCTCCGGCCGGCCGGCGATGAGCGCCGAGGACGAGCGCCAGTTCGCCCGCTCGGTCATCGTGCAGGTGCTCGAGGACCATGCCCGAGACGAGATCAGCCGGGGGGCGGCACCGCCGGATGCCGTCGAGGAGGAGCGGATCGCCTCCGCCATCCACGCCGCCCTGTTCGGCGTGGGGCGGCTGCAGCCCCTGCTGGACGACCCGGACGTGGAGAACATCGACATCAACGGCCACGACAGAGTCTTCGTCGGATATGCCGACGGCCGCGAGGAGCTCGCGGGCCCGGTGGCCGACAGCGACGAGGAACTGATCGAACTGATCCAGGTGCTGGCCGCGAACGTCGGCATCACCTCCCGACCGTTCGACTCCGCCAATCCGCAGTTGGACCTGCGCCTGCCCGACGGCTCGCGCCTGTCCGCGGTGATGGGGGTGTGCCAGCGACCGTCGCTGTCGATTCGCCGAGCCCGTCTGGGCCGGGTGACACTCGACGACCTCGTCGGGTCCGGCACCATGTCGCCGCAGGTCGCGCGATTCTTGAAAGCGGCGGTGGCGGCGCGGAAGAACATCATGATCGCCGGAGCCACGAATGCCGGCAAGACGACGCTGCTGCGCGCGCTCGCGGGCGAGATCCCGGCCCACGAACGGTTGGTCACCGTCGAGCGGGCCCTCGAGCTCGGCCTGGACAAGTTCGAGGACGACCACCCCAACGTCGTCGCCTTCGAGGAGCGGCTGCCCAACTCCGAGGGGCAGGGCGCGGTGACGATGGCGGCCCTGGTGCGCCGCTCGTTGCGCATGAACCCCAGCCGGGTCATCGTCGGTGAAGTGCTCGGCGACGAGATCGTCACGATGCTCAATGCCATGAGCCAGGGCAACGACGGATCCTTGTCGACGATCCACGCCAACTCCTCCATGGAGGTCTTCAACCGCATCTCGACGTATTCGTTGCAGGCGGAGGAGCATCTGCCCGTCGAGGCGACCCACATGCTGATCGCCGGCGCGATCAACTTCGTGGTGTTCCTGCGCAAGCACAACGACTACCAGCACGGCGGCACGCTGCGGCGCAGCATCGAGAGCATCCGAGAGGTCACCGGTGTGGACGGGCGCGTGCTGTCCAGCGAGGTGTTCGCCCCCGACACGAGCGGGATGGCGGTCACACACGCTCCCATCTCGTGCCTGGCCGACCTGGAACCCCACGGCTACACCCCGACCATGGGGGCGCGCGTCTGATGCTTTCCTCGCTGCCGGCGCTGGCCTTCGGCGCGGTGGTCGGCCTCGGTCTGACGGTGGCCGTCCTCGCCGTCGTCGGCCTGCCCGAGCGCGATCGCGGCAAACCGAATCTGTTGCGCCGGAAGGCCACCGGAGATCTGACCGGGCGGCTGGTGCGGGGACTCGTCGTCGGCGTCGTCATGCTCGTCGTGACCCGCTGGGTCGTGGCGGCCGTGGGCCTCGGCCTCCTCGCGGCCTACTGGGACAACCTGGCCGGCAACAACAAGGAGGAGCGTCTGTCCATCTCGCGGCTCGAGGCGTTGGCCTCCTGGACGGAGTCGCTGCGAGACACCATCGCCGGGGCCAACGGACTCGAGCAGGCGATCCCCGCCACCACCGCCAATGCCGGGTCGGCGATCCGTCCGGCCCTCAACCTCATGGTCGACCGGCTCCGCATTCGGGAGCCGCTGCCGTCGGCGCTGATGAAATTCGCGCACGACCTGGACGATCCCAGCGCCGACATCATCTGCTCGGCACTGGTCCTCAACGCGCGGTTGCGCGGGCCCGGTCTGCACGACGTGTTGAGCGCCCTGGCGCGATCGACGCGCGAGGAACTCGATATGCGGCGCCGCATCGAGGCCTCTCGCCGCAGCATCCGCCATTCCGTCCGCATCGTCCTGCTGATCGTGCTGAGTGTCATGATCGGGATGGCCGTCGTCAATCACCAATACGTCGCGGCGTACGACTCGGTGCTGGGCCAGGTGATGCTGCTCGTGGTGGCGCTCGTGTTCGTCGCCGGCCTGATGTGGCTGCGGCGTCTCGCCATGCCCGAGAAGGTCGACCGGTTCCTCGTCGAGGACGAGGGTGTGCAGGTGAGCGGATGACCTTGCTGTCTCTCCTGTTCGGGGGCATGGCCGGTCTCGGAGTGTATGCCGTGGTGCGGATCCTCATGCGGCCCGAGCCCGGCCTGGACACCATGCTCGCCCGGATCGAACACGGCCGGCGGTCGATGTCCACGCACACCATGACCGAACTGGACAGCACGTTCGCGGGGATGAGCGGCGGCACCCGCACGGTGATGGCGCGCCTCGCGGATCGGCTGGAGGTGTCCGCGGCCGAGCACGGATGGCGTTTCCTTCGAGTGCGCGCCGACCTGGCGATCATGGGCCGCAGCGTGGGAGCATTCCTCGCCCTCAAGATCGTCCTGGGCCTGGCGTTCTTCTTCTGCGCACCGATCGTGTGGGCGATCCTCGCCCTCGTCGGGATCGAGCTCGCCGGGGCCGTGCCCGTCGTCTTCGCCCTGGCCCTGGGGGCATTCGGCTTCTTCATCCCCGACCTCGCGCTGCGGTCGGAGGCGGCCGCCCGCCGGCGGGACTTCCGGCGCACCGTCGGGATCTTCCTCGATCTCGTCGCCATGAATCTCGCCGGGGGCCGCGGGCTTCCGGAGGCGCTGCTCGCCGCCGCGTCGATCAGTGATCACTGGTCCCTGGTGCGGATACGGCAGTCCCTGGCCAATGCGCGGCTCATGGGCACCACACCATGGGAGGCGCTCGGCGAGCTCGGGGCGCAGATCGGACTCGACGAGCTGAAGGACCTGGCGGCCGCGCTCGGGCTGGCCGCAGAGGACGGCGCCAAGATCCGCGAGTCGCTCGCGGCCCGTGCGGCCACCATGCGACGCAAGGAGCTGACCGAGGCCGAGGGTGACGAAGGTGAGCGCTCGCAGTCGATGCTGGTCGCGCAGCTGCTGCTGTGCACGGCCTTCCTCATCTATCTGGCTTATCCCGCGATCACCCGACTGCTGGGAACCGCATGACGCGGAATCATTCGATACTCTTGCCCCGCTCGGCCGACCGCGAGGTGGCCGATGTGGTGGATCAACCGCAACAACAAGGGAAGAGGGGAGATCCCACATGCTTCGTTTCGCGCTGATGATGGTCGCCGGCATGCGTGACCGGTGTGACGAGGTGCGTGATCGCGGTGCATCGGCGCTCGAGTGGGCGATCATCGCTGCCATCGTCGTCGTGGCCGCCTCCGCCATCGGCGCCGTCGTCTACCACGTGGTGACCGAGAACGCGGCCAAGGTGACCAGGTGCGGCAACCTCCCCGCCGGGAGCAGCTGCAAGTAGTGTCTGCCGCGCGCACTCGGCGCCGCGAGGGCGGTTCGGCATCGTTGGAACTGGCCATCATCGGTGTCGTGTTGATCCTGCTGATCTTCTTCGCGATCCAGGCGGCGCTCTACTTCTACGGCCGTTCCGCCGCCTTGTCGGCCGCGCGTGAGGGGGTGTCGCAGTTGCGCCTCGCCTCCGACCGGGCGACCTACACGTCGATGGTCGGTCGCGTCGACGCGGCGACCGTGCGATACGCCCACCAGGTCGGCGGGCAGGCGCTGCGGCACCCGAGCGTGACGTCGAGCTACGACGACGACGCCGGGACCGTCACGGTCCAGGTCAGCGGCGACGTCGTCACGTTGATCCCGATGAGTTGGTCCGTCACGCAGAGCGCCTCCGGCACGGTGGAGAGGTTCAGGGAGCCGTGAGGGCGGCGTGCCGACGTCGGTCGGAGGCATCGGATCAGGGGTCGATCGCGATCGAATTCAGCTTTCTCGCCCTGGTCGTGTTCGCGTTGCTGGGGCTGATCGTCGCCTACGGGCGGGTCGCCGAGGTCAACGGGACGCTCGATTCGGGCACGCGAGACGCCGCCCGTGCGGCGACGGTGGCGCGGTCCTACGATCAGGCGGTCTCCGATGCGCGCCGCACGGTCCGGGAGGCCGTCCCGGTCGAGGCCTGCCGCAACAGTCTCGACATCACGGTGTCGCATCCGTTCACGCCCGGCGCCGAGGTGACGGTGACCGCGACGTGTCACTACTCGCTCGCGGACGCCGGGATGTTCTTCGCTCATGTGACGATGCACCCGACCTCGCGATTCACCTCGCCGCTCGACCCCAACCGGGGGATCGACGGATGATCCGTGTGACCTCGGCGGTCCGGCACCCGGAGCGCGGCTCGATCGCTCCGGCGATCCCCATCATCGCCCTGGTGCTGCTGGTGCTCGGCGGGTTGATCATCGACGCGTCGCGCCAGCTCGACGAGCGGGGAGAGGCGGTCGCGTATGCCGAGGAGGCGGCCCGGTCGGGAGCGCAGGGCATCGACCTCGGCCAAGATCACCTCGCCCTCGATCCCCAGATCGTGCGCCGAAGAGTGGCAGACTACTGCCGCAAGGTGAGCGCGGACCCGGCGGTCACGTCGTGCGGGCTGGTCGGCATCGAGCCGGCGCACGACCACGGTTCGGAGCGCCTCGTGGTGCACGCCCACGTGACGATGCGGATCCCGGCCACGCTGCTGGGTATCGTGGGCATCACGTCGCTGTCGGCGTCGGGTGACGGGCGGGCCAGACCCGTGGAGGGTCTGTCGGGGCCGGATCGGTGACCGGGACCGGCAGGGTGGAGCAGCGGACGACGACGTAAGTGGGAGGACTCATGGGGATGACGACAGAGTCACCGGGGCGCGCACGGGCGGATCATCTGCCACGTGACGGCCGTTCGGGCGAGCGGCATCCGGTGAAGGCCTGCGCATCCATTCTCGGGATCGCGGTGCTCGTGATCGGGATCCCCGCTGCGCTGGTGACCTTCGTCGGCAATCCGCTGCCGACCACGATGCCGGATCGTTCGTGGCTCACCGCGGATGTGACGACCGGGACGGTGATCAAGGTCTTCGCCGCGATCGTGTGGCTCGTCTGGGCACACTTCGTCGTGTGCCTGGTCGCCGAATGGCATGCGATGCGGCACGGGCGTGTGCCGGCCGCCGTCTTCTTCGGAGGGGGTCCGCAGGCCGTCGCCCGCAAGCTGATCGCGACGGCCCTGCTGCTCACCGGCGCCGCATCGATCGGCCACGGAATCACCGGCACCGCGGGCGCGGCGCCGGCGACGGCGAGCAGCATGGTCACGCAGACGGCGCCGCTCGTCCCGGCCGTGCATCACGACCGCGTCGACCCCGCCGAGGCCAGCGACGCGGCGCACGCGCGATACCGGGTCGGCGGGCACGATCGGGGCACGACGGACGACTCGACGCCGGCGAAGACCGGGTCGGCCGTCAAGTACTACACGGTCCAACCGCATCACGGGCGGCACTACGACACACTCTGGGACATCGCTGAACGCCACCTGGGAGATCCCTTGCGATACAAGGAGATCTTCGCCCTCAACAAGGACCGGGTGCAGGCCGACGGACGTCGCCTGGTCGACGCCGACCTGATCCAGGCGGGATGGCGGCTACGGCTCCCCGCGGATGCGACGGGCCCCGGAGTGCACACCGTGGAACGTCACTCCGCGACGCCCGAGGGCCGTGCCGATCCGGCGGCCGACACGCCGCCGGCGGTGACGATGCCCACGTTCGAGCGCACGGTGCAGCAGTCCGCGCACCAGGACGGGGACACGAGTCGAGGTCTGTTCGACAGGCATGCGACGGAATTCGGCGGAGCGCTCGTCCTCGCCGGTGTCCTGCTCGCGCTCACCGGTCGGCGAGGCCCGCATGGCGAACCGGCAGAATCCGATGTCGAACTGCGGCTGGCCGCCAACGTGCACCGCGCGTCGTTCATCGACCGCGCGCTGCGCATCCTCGGTGAGTCGCGTCGGGCCCAGAACCTCCTGATGCCGGATGTGGCCGTGGCCTACGCGGACGACGACCAGCTCATCCTGCACCTCGTCGGAGGCGCCGAGGCGCCGACCGCACCGTGGGTCGCGGCCGACGACGGCGCATCGTGGAAGGTGCGAAGGACCGACCTCGGGGAGATCACCAGCACCGCTCCGGCGCCCTATCCCGCACTGGTGCCGGTCGCACGGTCGCACGGCTTCGATGTGTTGGTGGATCTCGAGTACGCCACGGGGCCGGTTTCTTTCGCCGGCGACGACCGGGTGGCTCGCGAAGTCGTCATGTCGTGTGCGGCCGACGTGCTCACCCATGCGTGGTCCGACCACGTCGAGGTGACGGCCGTCGGCTTCGCCGACGGCATCGACATGCTCGACTCCGACCGTCTCACCCGCTCCGACGACGTGGACACTGCTCTCGAGACGATCGCCGGCCGCCTCGGGCGGGCGGATCGACTCGTCGAGAAGTTGGGCGTGTCCGGGATCCTCGAAGGGCGAGCGCGCACCCGCAACCGTGATCTCGCGCCCCAGATCCTGTTGCTGTCCGCGGCGCCGACCGCCTCGCAGATCCAGCGCATCGCCGGCCTGCAGCGCGAGGGGCGGAGTCCGCTGACGGTGCTGGCCCTCGGAGACGTGGTGGCGGCTCGGTGGCGGTTCACGGTCGACTCCGACGGCGCGATCGACCTGGGAGTGCTCGGTGTCGAGGGCACGGCCAACCGGTGGACCGTCGAGGCGACGACACGGATCGCCGAACTGATGCGTGAAGCCGGCGGACGTGCGCAGTCGGCTGCCGAGCAGATCGCCGTGGCGACTCCGGCACAGGTGGTGGACGGGGCGGCCGCCCGTGGCGTCGCCCATGCCGATCGCGGCCCCGCGCCACGTGATGCCGTCGTGCAGGTGCGCCTGCTCGGGCCGGTGCGGGTGCAGGCCCCGGGCCCGCTCGCGTCGGCTCACGAAGACGTGCTCACCGAGACCGTGGTGATGGCGGCGCTGCATCCCCAGGGGTTGCACGAGAGCGTGCTCGCCTCGAGCCTGTGGCCCCGAGGGGTTGAGGAGGATGTGGTGTCCGCAGTGATCGGCGAGGCCGCCGAGTGGCTCGGGCGCGGGCCGGACGGGGCCCGTCTGCGTCTCGGAGAGGACGGCTTGTGGCATCTGACCGACGACGTGTTCGTGGATCACGCCGAGCTCGTCGCGGCCGCGGCGTGCGGCGACGACGAGCGGCTGGTGGACTGCCTCACCCGCGTGACGGGAGAAGTGTTCTCCGGGACGCCGGTCGGTCGCTACACCTGGTTGGCGTTCCTGCGAGGAGCGCGCGATGCCCGTGCGACCCTGACGACGTTCGCGAGGACGCGGGCGGCGGCATTCGTCCGACGCAATCAACGCGACCGTGCCGTCGAGGCGTTGGAGCAGGGCCTGATCGGTGTGCCGACCGCGCAGATCCTGTGGCGGGAGCGGTTGAAGCTGATCACCCCGGGCGATCCGGACGGCGTGGGCGCGTGCGTGCAGCGGATGTCGTCCGCACTGCGTGGCCAGCGGCTCGAGCCGGAGACGAGCAGTGTCGTCGAGCATCTCGAACCGGACTGGGACCGTGACGCTCTCGGGTGAGGCCCGCTGAGCCGGTGGATACATGCGCCTGTTGTTGACGGTCGTCACGCACGACGACACGACCGATCTGGTGGTCGACACGGAGGATGACGGCACGGTCGCGGACCTCGCCGCCACCCTCGCCGCACGGATCCCCGCCGCGGTCGCCGCACCCGCGACCGCCGGCGGACCCCCGACGCTGCAGGTCGTGCCGGACACCCCGGGCCGGCCGCTCGACGGGCCGCCGCCGGAGCTGTATCTCGGTGACCGCCGGCTCGCGCCGGAGGAGCGCCTGGTCGACAGCGCGGTCCGCCACGGCGCCGTGCTCGGGATCGGGCTGCCGGTGCCCGAGGTGCTTGCCGAACCGCGCGGGCTGGTGGAGGTGCGGGTGAGCGGTGGCTCGTCGGCCGGGCGCGTCGTGCGCTGGGATCCGGGCGAATACACCGTCGGGGCCGACTCGGACTGCGATCTCGTCCTCGACGATCCGCTGCTCGCGAATCGGCGCCTGACGGTCGGTGTCCACGTCACCGGGGAGGTGTGGATCCAGGCGGATCCCGGCCTCGAACGCGCATGGCGCACGGCGCCGGAACGCTCACGCGATCTCCCGGGCCCGATCGTCCTCAAGGACGACCGCACGTCGACACCGCCTCCCCCGCGAAGGCACTGGTGGCAGAAGAAGGTGCCCGAGGACCCCGTGCGGCGCGCCCTTCCCGACGGTGTGCAGACGGTGGACGCGTCCCTCGCCCCGCCGTTGGCACACCTGGAGCGCCGGTCGCTGCGGGGGCGGACACCGTGGCCGGAGGGCGAGACCTTGAGCATCGGTTCGACCCTGCTGCGGCGCACGCTCACCACGGAGCCGGACGCGTCGTTGTCACCGTCACCGGCCGGCGGGACGCTCGATTACAACCGGCCGCCTCGGCTGCTCCCGCCCAGCAGGCGGACCTCGTTCAGTCTCCCGCAGAAGCCCGAGGAGACCGAGAAGCAGCCGTTCCCGCTGGCCATGGCCATCCTGCCGGCCCTCATGGGAGTCGGCATGTACATGGTGACCAAGAACATGTACACGCTGCTGATCATCGCGATCTCGCCGATGATGGCGATCAGTTCCTTCACCACCCAGCGCAAGATGAATCGCCGGATGCACCGCTCGGCGATGAAGAGCTGGACCGAGCGTATGCGGCACATCCAGTCGCAGGCGCTCGACGCACTCATCGAGGAGCGCACGGCCCGCAGGAGGGACTTCGCCGACCCCGGGGAGGCGCTCATGACGGCGGTCGGGCCTCGGTCGCGGCTCTGGGAACGCCGGCCCACCGACCCCGACTGGATGGTCGCCCGATTCGGCACGGCCGATCAGGTCTCCGAGGTGACCGTCTCCGACCCGAGCAGGGAGCAGCACGAGGGCAAGGTCGGGTGGACCGCCCCGGACGTGCCGGTCACCGTGTCCTTTGTCGAGGCCGGCGTCGTCGGCATCGCCGGGCCACGGCGGCTACGCACGGAGTCCGCGCGCTGGGTCATCGGTCAGGCTGCGATGCTGCATTCACCGACGCAGCTGTCGATGGTCCTGATGACGACCGCGGAGCGCGCCGAGGACTGGTCGTGGATCCGGTGGTTGCCCCACCTGCGCGCCGACCCGGACGTCGGGGAACTGGCGCGCCTGGGCGTGGACGAGCAGACCTGGTCGCTGCGGATCAACGAGCTGTCCGGACGGCTCGCGGCAGCGCGGGAGTCGGGTTCGGACGGCCCCGGCCTGCCGCCGGTCCTGGTCGTCCTGGACGGGGCGAGATCCCTGCGCATGCTGCCGGGCATGGTCACGCTGCTGCAGGCCGGCCCGTCCGCCGGCGTCCATTTCCTCTGTCTGGACGAGGATCCGCGCCTCCTTCCGGAGGAGTGCCAGGCCGTCACGAGTCTGCGGTTTCGTCCCGACGGTTCACCGGCCGCCGCCGTCTCACAGTCCGGCCGCGGGGCCGTCGAAGAGGTGCGCCCCGACCTCGTCTCGGCGTCGTGGGCGGAGCGCCTCGCACGCGCCATGGCGCCCGTGCGCGACGTCACCGACGAGGATGCGAGTTCCGCACTGCCCTCGTCGTCCCGGCTGCTCGACGTGTTGCATCTGGACGTCACCGACGAGCAGGGCACTCTGCGGCGGTGGCAGCAGATCGGGCGAACGACGAAGGCGGTCATCGGTGAGGGCGCCGAGGGGGCGTTTGCGATCGACATCCGCCGCGACGGACCGCACGGCCTCGTGGCGGGCACGACAGGATCGGGCAAATCCGAGCTGCTTCAATCGATCATCGCCTCCCTGGCCGCGAGCAATCGGCCCGACGAGATGAACTATGTGCTCGTCGACTACAAGGGTGGGGCGGCCTTCAAGGACTGCAACCACCTGCCGCACACGGTGGGGATGGTCACGGACCTGGACGGACACCTGACCACACGCGCCTTGGAGAGTCTGGGCGCGGAACTGCGGCGGCGGGAGCACCAGCTCGCCGAGGCCGATGCCAAGGACATCGAGGACTATCTCGCGGCCAAGGGTCCGCAGGACGAACCCATGCCGAGGCTGCTGATCATCATCGACGAATTCGCGGCGCTGGTGGCGGAGTTGCCCGACTTCGTCACGGGGCTGGTCGACATCGCTCGCCGGGGCCGTTCGCTCGGTGTCCATCTGATCCTCGCCACGCAACGTCCGGCCGGTGTCGTCAGTGCCGAGATCAAGTCCAACACCAACCTGCGTATCGCCCTGCGGGTCACGGACTCCGACGATTCCAACGATGTCATCGAGTCGCCCGCGGCGGCCGAGATCGCCAAGTCCACTCCCGGACGAGGATATGCGCGGCTCGGACACTCCAGCCTGATCCCGTTTCAGACCGCCCGGGTCGGAGGGAGGCCGAAAGCGGCCGACGCCCCGGCGGCACTGTCGTTGCGCAGCATGGACTTCGGCGCGCTCGGCGCCCGCCCGTCCGCGGGGGACGGCGGGGACGAGGCCGAGGAGGATGCGACGATACCGTCCGACCTGGCCACCCTGGTCGCCGCGGCCAATGCGGCATCCGAGGCCGCCGGCATCGCCGCGCCACCACCGCCCTGGCTGCCACCTCTGCCCGAATCCGTCACTCTGGACGACGTGATCGAGCAGTTCCCGCACGCTCGCACCGAGGCCGAGAGCCTACGGATCCCCTTTGCGCTGAGTGATATTCCGCGAGAGCAACGTCGAGACCTCGCATCGTATGACCTTGCGGACGACGGTCACCTGGCCATCGTCGGTGCGGGCCGATCCGGGCGATCCTACGTGCTGCGGGCCCTGGCCGGGGCCATCGGTTCGCTCACCGACCCGCGTGACGTGCACGTCTACGGCGTCGATTGCGGCAACAACGCCCTGATGCCCCTGGTCTCCTTGCCGCACGTCGGTGCCGTCGTGACCAGGGACCAGGTCGATCGCCTGGTGCGTTTGCAACGACGGTTGTTGTCCTTGGTCTCGGAGCGCCAGCAGACGCTGGCGACCCAGGGTTTCGCCGACATCGCCGAACAGCGTTCCGGAGTCGAGCCACAGGAGCGCCTGCCCTACGTCGTCGTCCTCTTCGATCGATGGGAGGGTTTCTACCAGGCCTACGAGAGCATCGAGTCGGGCCGGGTGGTGGACGGCTGGATGCAACTGCTGCAGGAAGGAGCGTCGGTCGGCGTCAAGATCGTCGTGACCGGTGACCGAACCTTGACGATGGGCCGGATCTCCACGCTGCTGGAGGACAAGCTGATGTTGCGGATGCTGGATCCGAACGACTTCATGTCCGTCGGGCTCGCGGCGAAACAGGTGCCGGCGTCGATGCCCGACGGGCGTGCCTTCCGGGCCCGGGGCACACGTGAACTCCACGTGGTCCTGCACGATCCCGACCCGACCGGCACGGCACAGGTCGCGGCGCTGCACGAGATCGGCCGGGCGGCCAAGGAGCGGCATGCCGACCTGCCGTTCGACGCGCGACCGTTCCGCGTGGACGTCCTTCCTCCTCGCATCACCGTGGACGAGGCCCGGACCCTCGGCAACGATATCCCCGACGAGGTCATCCCCTTCGCGGTTGCGGGCGACACCCTCGCGTTCCAGGGCCCGGACGCCCTGCGCCACGGCCCGGGCCTGCTGGTCACCGGGCCACGGGCGTCCGGACGGTCCACGACGCTGCTCTCGATCGCGACCACGGTGCGATCGGCCGGATGGAAGGTCGTCCTGATCACTCCACGCCTGAGCGCACTGCGGGCGTTGGACGGCGCCGAAGGCGTGCACGGCTGCTTCACCGGCAAGGACGACGAGCAATCCGAATTGACCGACCTGCTCGAGGGGTTGCGCAGCGGCGAGGACCGTAGCGCCGTGCTCGTCGACGACCTCGAGCTGGTCGACCTGGACGGCTGGCTCGGCATGCTGCTGCAGACTCATCTCGACGGGCTGCGGGACTCGGGATCGGTGCTCGTCGGGGCCGGATCACCGGTCGAGCTGGCCAGTTCCTACCGCGGTCTGCCGGTGTCGCTCAAGCGGTCCGGGTCCGGGTTCATGCTGTGTCCGCAGTCCACGTCCGACACCGACATGTTCGGGGTGAGCCTGCCGCGGTCCTCGCTCGGCCAGCCGATGCCCGCCGGCAGCGGTTATCTGGTCCGCGCCGGGCAGGTGGCACGAGCACAGGTCGCCCTTCCGGAATCGGAGGGTTGATTTTCACCATGACCCCCTCGAGGAGTTTTAAAATGGCCGCGCACGGGATTCGAAATGGGAGGTGTCGGAATGGCTGAGGGGAGGGCCGACGGGGTGTATCTCGCCGATCCCGCGCTGCTTCGACGGCAGTCCGACCTGCTCCGCCGGGTCGAGGGCGATCTCGACCTCACCGGACCGGAGGTCCGCCGCCTGGCTCACCGTGCGGCGGCGGCCGCCGGTGACGCGGAGCTGTCTGCCGAGGTCGTCGATGTCGGCAACACACTGGCCAAGGTCTTCGCGACGACCTCGGGCAGAGTGCACGTCATGCACGCCGGCGCAGCCACGCAGGCCTCGAGCCTGGGCGAGGCGACGGGGGAGGGTTGCTGACATGGCTTCGAGGATGCCCCTCCAGATCCCTCCGCGGCCGGACGGCGACCCGCTGGAGCTGCGGGACTACGCCCGACGCATCGGCGGATTCGTCGGGCACGTGGAAGCGTTCGGTCGGCGCGCCCGGACCGCCGGTGACGCCGCCCTGGCCAACCTGCCCGCCGGTCGGGTCCAGCAATTCCACCAGGTCGCGCGAGACGTGCATCTGCGGCACGGACGGCTGCGCCGATCCCTGCAGACCGTCGAGGGCGCCCTGCTCGATTACGCGAATCACCTGGAGCGAGCGCAGGAGGCCGTCGATCGGGCCGCGAACGGCACGGGGAACGGCCCGGACGGGTCGCCGGCTCACACCACCCATGACACACCGATGCCGCTGCGGGACGGGCACCGCATGCAGGCCCCGCACGAGTCTCCGATCGGCGTCGATGACGACCGTCACCATATGCGCACCCCCCGGGACACTCCGATGGGGTCGGACGGACCGCACCGGATGCAGGCGCCCGGAGACGGCGGCCCCCACCCGTCGGGGTCGGTCGCGGATGCCGAATCCGCCTTGGCCGAACTGCGCTTCGCGCGCCAACGGTGCATGACCGCCCTTCAAGAGGTGCGCATGGACTGGACGCTCGCTCGATCCGGCCCGCCCCTTCGATGGTCGCCGGTCCTGCCCTTCCTCCCGAGCCGGCGGATGCACACCGGACCGATGACTCCGATCGCCCGCACCGATCCGGTGCGCCCTCCTGTGCGGCGATCCACGTTGCCCACCGTGCTGCACGCCGACGGCCGCCACATGTCGGCGACTCCGGTACGCCGTGCCCTGACGCCGTTGAGAGGCGCCCCGAACCGACACGACGCCGGCCCCCACATGACCGCCGGTCCGGTCTCACCCATCGACGTTCGTCGCATTGCACAGACGGGTGCGGTGCGCGCATGAGCAGTGCGGAATCGATCGACGTAGGAATGTCGGCCGTGTCTGCCGAAGACGTCGTCGGGCGACAGATCGATCTGTGGGATGAAGAGTGTGGTGCGTCCGGGCGACTGGAACTCGGTGTGCTGACCGACGAGGAGCTCGCGGCTCTGGACATGGAGCCGGTCCCTCAGGCCGTACCCTTCCCGGCACTCTCCGAGATGGACCCGCGAGAGCGGTCGGTGCGTATCGACTCGGCTCGTCGTATGTTGCGCGCACGCGGTCTCGACTTCGATGGTGACCCCGCGTCCACCCTCGATCCAGCCCTCGGGGCGTTGTTACGAATACGATGTGATGCCAACACTATTGTGTTGTGCGAACGGGTCACCGAAGTCGGCACCGACTGGTGTGTGGTCCATGCACTCGCATCACACCCGATAGGTCTTCTCGAGGAGGTCTCCGCAGACGGAATGCATTCCTACCGTCTGGAGGCTCGGCGATCGCTTGTCCCGGAGGTGGTCTCGTGGGTTGCGCCGGTCCACCACGCGGTGCAGGACGTGCGGGAATGCCTTGATTTCACCGTCCCGCGGAGCGCCTTGACGACAGAGGACGACGTGCTGTCCGATCTTGCCGGCGCAACGGTGGCGTCTGCAGTGTCTATTGTGAAAGGTGATGGTGCACAGGACTTTTCAGTATTTTCATCCGATCATTTCCTCGTCGTCGGCTCGAGCGTCGAGGAGCATCGCGCAGTGCGATACCGCAGTGTGAATCATGAGGATCTCACGCGTCGCTGCGCGAATATTATCGGTGATTAAGGAGACTCGACAGGGCGTGCGGCTCTTGACCGCCGCAGTCACGTGTGAGTTAATCGACGAGCTACGGGTGGTGGCAATCGCCGCCTGACAACACAATTCGAATCCAGGAGGGGTGTCAATGGGTGACGTTGGCGGCGATCTCGAGACCATGAGGAACCTGCACAACAGCCTGCGTGACCACGCAAGTCAAGCGGTCACGTTCAAGACCACGCTCGACAACCACGTCGGGAGCACGGTCTGGAAGGGCCCGAATGCAGACAAGTTCCGACAGGCCTGGGAGCAGTTCAAGCCGAGCTTCGACAAGCTGCACACTGCTCTGACCGAGGCGCAGACCGATGTGAAGAATCAGCACAACAACCTCGCGGCAGCGACGGGATCGCCGGAGACCATCTGACGAACCATGTGCTCGACGGGAGTGGTCATCGACGACGTACATGAACACTCCCGTATTTTGTCGCCGCCCGGACCGGAATTTTCCAGGTTCGTATGGGAGACTTCCGCCTGGACGTCGATGACGAGGGAGGAGTCCTGATGGGGAGGGTCGAGCGAAACGCGCTCGGCGCAACAGTTCTGGTCATGTGCGCGATGGGCCTGGCCGCCTGCGGTGGTGCGGCCCACGGTGCCGCGCACTCGACACCCGACCGCGCGACGGCGGGCGCCACGGAGGCCGGATCGAACGATGCGGCCGGGGCGACGCCCACCACCTCCGGGTCGGAGACCACCGGGCCCCCGGCCTCGCCGTTCGAGTCGGACCCGAGGGTCGAGGCGATCCGCGCATACGCCGTCGAATACGGCAAGGCCGTGAATGCGCGCAAGGCGCATTATGGGCCCTGGATCGCGACCGTGACCGGATTCGCTCGGAGCCACGCCACGAGATCCATCGAGGGAGATCTCGATCTGAAGGTGCGCTATCCCGGCCCGCTCCCGCTGAAGCCACTGGGCTTCTCGTCCGGCGACACCGTCAAGGTCTGTGTGTGGGCCGAGGGGTGGGGTGTCAAGGGCCGGGCACACACGCCGCCTCAGGCCAAGAAGGTCGAGCCGACACTGTGGAAGACGGTGAAGGTTCACGGGAAATGGAAGGTCGCTGACATCACCGTGAGTACGTCGTTCGATTGCACGGGAGTGCAGGTCCAAGGGAGGCCGTGGTGAAGCGCGTCATGGCTCTGTCCGCCCTCACCGTCGCGGCGCTGGGACTCGCGCCCGCGTCGGCGGCCTACGGCTGGGGGACCCCGCACGGGCCGGCGCCAGGTCAAGGCTCCGGCCACGGCCATGGGACGCACCACCCGACCGAGCACGGGCACGGGCACCATACGAAGAAGCACCGGCACGGACACGACGCGAAGGTGCACGAACACCACGCGAAGAAGAAGCGCGGGCACCGGGTCGTCGATCTCGCGTCCGGCACTCAGGATGTCAACCGCACCATCGGCAACTGTTCGGTCATCTCGTCGTCCTCCTTCCTCGGCGTCAACTGTGGGCACATCCACGGTGGAGGCACCAAGACGATCAAGAAGATCCTCAAGGGCGACCCGGTGCCCAAGTGCTGGAACGAGAAGATGAGCCCGCAACAGAAGCGGTCGTTGGGCCTGGTCGATACGGACAGTGAGACCTGGTATTGGGTCAAGTGCCTCTCAGGCATCAACCGCAAGACGTTGAAGGTGAAGCCGGGCGGCGTCAAGATCAGTTGGGGATACGCCGCGTATCCGAACGATCCCACGCCGCACGGGCCGCACGTCATCTTCCTCACCATCCATCAGCAGGCACTGGTGGAGATGGAGGAGAAGGACGGCACGATCCCGGTGCCCGTGGCCGGTGTGTCGCCGACCGCCGTGCCCTTGGTCAACCAGGATGTCGCCTTCTTCGACGGCACGGACTCCTCCGAAAAGGTCACCGTCGACAACATCGTGTTGCGTGCGCACATCACGAAGTTCGCGGTCGATCCCACCGGTGGCCGGACGGTGAACTGTCACGGGCCGGGGGTGAAGGTCAAGCGCTCGGACACGCGCTCGTCACGGCCGGACGCCTGCTGGTACACCTTCCATCACTCGTCGGTGAATCAGCCGCGACACCGTTTCAACGGCACGGTGACCGCGACCTGGAAGGTCACGCTGTCCACCGATGGCGGCAAGAGTTTCGCTCCCTTCAACACCTTCAGGAAGACCTCGAATTCGATCATCGAGGTCAAGGAGGTGCAGTCGCTGGTCGTGCCGTGACCTCACGTCGCCAGGGCGAGTGCCAGCACCAGGCCCAGCGCCATGAACGGGCCGTAGGCGAACCGCGAGGTGCGTGAACCGCGGCGGGTGACCAGCAGACCACAGGCATAGACCGCCGCGGTGAGCACCGTGGCATACACCGTGACCAGCAGCGCCATCCAGGAGAACCAGCCGGCAACCGTGCCGATCGAGGCGGCGAGCTTGACGTCGCCGAGCCCGAGCCCGCCTCCGGCCGTGAGGAACAACACGGCGAAGCCGGCGGTGAGCGCGGCGCCGCACTCGATCGCCCGGACCTCGTCGTGCCAGGAGCCGCCGGCCGCGCAGATCGCCGCGAAGGCCGCGGGCACGAGCACCATCAAGGGCATGGTCAGTCGATCGGGCAGCCGGTGCACGTCCAGATCCACGGCGCACAGCCACGCCAGACAGGCCAGGTAGGCCGTGATCACGCCCCAGACGGCGACAGGGCCGGCGGAGATGCGGCTCAGCACGAGGTAGGTCGCCGATGCGAGGACCGGCGCGATCCACCACGGCGAGCGATGGCTGCGGTGGGGCTCGCCGTCCTTCCGGTAGCTGCGGCGGCTCAATGCCGCGGTGAGCACGAGTCCCGTGGCGAACGCGGCCGCGGTGAGCCCTGCCGTCGTCGTGGTCACCGTCCGAATCTACTGGACGGCCGTCATGGCCCACCAGAAGTCGCCCAGCCCGCCGGGCCGGCGCAGCTGTGCCCACGTGCTGTGCTCGGACAGCGCATGCAGGTAGGCCGGTGGGTCGCGGTGCGCCAGCTCCCTGGGCGGGGCGGGCGACCCGACCGGAAGGTCACCGAGCAGATCCCGCTGGCTGATCGCCTCGTCGGCACCGAGCGAGTCGACGCACACGTGTGCCGTGATGTCGCACGACCCGTCCGGGACGGGCGGGCACATCCGCCCGCCTCGGTAGCCGGTCAGCGTGCCGTGTGGCGGCCCGGTGCGCGACCGGTGCCCGTAGTCCACCGCCACCACGAGGCCGCGGCGCACTCGCGCGCACAACTGCCCGTAGGCGCGATCGCGGGGGGCGCCGATCTCGAGACGGTCACCCACGCGGGGGGCGGGCGGGCCGTGGCGGCCGGCCCAGGCGAGCGGCCCGCCGTGCAGTGGCTCGCCGCGGTGCTCGCGGCCGGAGGATTCGACGAGGACCTCGCGCCAGGTTGCGCCGTCGTGCTCGGCGACCGGGCAGGGCACGTCGTCCAGCCACTCGTGGGCGATCACGAGGGCACGGTCGAGATCGCGCAGGCCGTCCGGGAGCCGGCCACCGCCCGGGGAGGTCGACCACCGGGCGGCCCGGGGCAGATCCGCCGGTCGGGCGACGACGTCCACGCCGTGCAGCCCCAGCCGCGGCGACTCGCGCGCGAGATGACCCAAGAGCTCGCCACGCCCGGAGCCGAGGTCCACGACGTCGGTGAGGCCGTGACGCGTCGCCAGCGCGGCCACCGCTCGCGCGAGGATGCGGCCGGCGTGCGGGATGCCCTGCACCGAGGTGACGAAGTGGTCGGCCGGGCGTGCGCGGCGATAGAAGCCCGTGGCGCCGTAGAGCGCGTCCTGCCAGGCGCTCTCCCAGTCCCTCCCGGCCGCGGGGTGCGTCATCGCCCCAGTGTATGGGGCCGGGCGGAACGCGCTAGCGTCGTGGCGATGAACAGCACTTCGCCGGAAGGACTCGAGCGCCCCAGCCTCGAGGTCGGTGTCGTCGGGTGTGGCCGGGTCGGCTCCGTGCTCGGGGCGGCGCTGCGCCGCTCGGGTCACCGCGTCGTCGCCACGTCCGCGATCAGCGAGGAGTCGAAGGAGCGGGCCGCCCGGCTGCTACCGGGGGTGCCCGTCCTGCCGCCCGACGAGGTCGTGCGGCAGGCCCCGGTCGTGCTGCTCTGCGTGCCGGATGACGTCATGGCCGACCTGGTCGCGGGGCTCGCCGCGCAGGGTTCCTGGGGCGCCGGGCACCTGGTGGTCCACACCAGCGGGTTCCACGGGATCGACGTGCTCGCCCCCGTCGTGGACGTCGGCGGGGGTGCGGTCGCGATGCATCCGGCGATGACCTTCACCGGGACGGCCAAGGACCTGGCCCGACTGCCGGGCACACCGTTCGCGCTGACCGCCTCACCCGGGTCCGACCTCGTCGGTGAGGCGCTGGTGGTCGATCTGGGCGGTGACCCGTTCCCACTGGCGCAGGGTGACCGGACGGCCTACCATCTCGCGCTCGCCCACGCCGCCAACCATCTGGTGACGCTCGTGGCGCAGTCGCAGCAGATCCTGCGGGGGGTCGGGATCGAGGATCCGTCCCGTCTCCTGCGGCCGTTGTTGGAGGCGTCGCTGGACAATGCGCTCGAACTGGGGGACAAGGCTCTGACCGGCCCGGTGTCGCGTGGCGATCTCCGCACGGTCCGGGCGCACCTGGACGCCGCCGACGGCCAGGGCGAGGACATCGCGTCGGCCTACCGTGCCCTTGCGGCCGCGACGGCGCGTCGAGCGATCGACCGCCGGCGCCTTCCGGCAGAGCTCGGCCGGCCGATGCGTGAACTGCTCGAGAGCGATCAGGACCGATGACGAGAGGTGCCGTGCGGTGCCCGTGACCGAAGGAGGCTCGATGAGCCCGGAGATCGCCCACACCCGGGAGGAGCTGCACCACGCGCGAGCGGCGCTCACCGGCGAGGTGGCCGTGGTGATGACGATGGGCGCGCTGCACGAGGGCCACGCCGAGCTCATCCGTCGCGCCCGTGACGAGGGCGATCACGTCGTCGTCACCCTCTTCTTGAATCCTCTGCAGTTCTCCGCGGGCGAGGATCTCTCCCGCTATCCGCGCACCTTCGGCGCCGATGTGCAACGGTGTGCCGACGAGGGCGTCGATCTGGTGTTCGCGCCGTCGCCGGACGTCGTGTATCCCGAGGGGGAGCCACAGGTGCGCATCGGCGCCGGGCCGCTGGGTGACGTGCTGGAGGGTGCCGCGCGTCCCGGGCACTTCGACGGGGTGCTGACGGTGGTGGCGAAGATGTTTCATCTGGTGCGTCCGGATCGGGCACTCTTCGGTCAGAAGGATGCCCAGCAGTTGCTGCTGATCCGGCGGATGTCCCGCGAACTGGATTTCGGCGTCGAGGTCGTGGCCGTGCCGACCGTGCGGGAGAGCGACGGACTGGCCCTGTCCAGCCGCAACACCTACCTGAGTGCGACCGACCGGGAGGCGGCCCTCAGCCTGTCCACCGCGCTGCGCGCGGGTGAGCGACAGGCCGGTGAGGGCGCCGCGGCGGTGCGCCGGGCGGCGCGCGAGGTCATGGTGCGCGAGCCTCTGGCGATCGTCGATTATCTGGTGCTGGTCGATCCGGACACGCTGGAGCAGGTGCCGGAGTGGTATCGCGGCCCCGCGCTGCTCGCCCTCGCCGCGAAGGTCGGCACGACACGGCTCATCGACAACCTGCCGCTGACGATCGGCCCGGCCGACTGATCGCCGGACCGCGAGGTCCGCCGCCCGCGGCACGATTCGATGCGCACAGGACACCGGGCTATCCTGAGGGCGTGTGGCCCGCGATCGAGACGCTCATTCCGAGCGCAGGAATGCTCTTCCTGCTGTATGTCGTGCTGAAGCACATCGTCGAGGGCGATCGCCGAGAGCGACGCGCCTACGCCGAGTGGGAGGCCGAGCAGGATGCGGAGCACGAGGAGTCGAGCCCGGAATCACCGTCGCAGCACAGCGCCTGAGCGCGAGTCGTTCTTCGGCAATTCTCTGTGTTAGTTTTTATGCGTCATTCCCGATGATTCTTTCGTTTCGAGGAGCATATTCATGGCGCAGCGAGTGCAGATTCTGCTGGAAGATGATGTCGACGGTTCCGAAGCCGCTGAGACCGTGAACTTCGGCGTGGACGGCGTGACCTATGAAATCGATCTGTCCGAGGAGAACGCTGCGCAATTGCGGGACGATTTCTCCCAATGGATCGAACACGCTCGGCGGGTGCGCGGTCGGAGGCAGACGGGCACCCGCAGCGGCGGCGGGTCGGCACGTGCCGGTCGGACCGACCTGGCGAAGGTCCGGGAATGGGGCCGGGCCAACGGCTATCAGGTGAGCGATCGCGGGCGGGTCTCGGCCGAGGTGCAGGAGGCCTACGCCAAGGCGAAGCGCTGATCGTGCCCCTGCGGCCGATTCAGGGTCGGCCCAGGTCGAACAGGTCGCCGTCGCGGCGCAGCCGCTCGACGACCTCGTCCATGTCCAGTTGACGCAACGGGCGGCCCTGCGCGCCCGCGGAGATCTCCTCCCAGGTGCGTGGGGCCGCGACCGTCGGACGGTCTTTTCCACGCAGGGAATACGGACAGATCGTCGTTTTGGCCGCCGTGTTCTGCGACCAATCGACCAACACTTTTCCCGGCCGCAGCGATCGGGTCATTTTCCAGACCACCAGGTCGGGATATTGCCGGGTGAGGGCCTGAGCGAGGGCCTTGGCCCATTCTCGTATTTCCTCGCCCGGGAAATGGCCCGACAAGGGTGCATAGAGTTGCATTCCTTTGCTGCCCGACGTCACGGGGACGACCGGGGCCATTCCGGCCGTTTCACACTGCTTCTTGACGATGAGTGCCAGGCGCGCGCATTCGGGCAGACCGGCCGGCGCGCCGGGGTCCAGATCGAGGACCAACCGGTCCGGGGGGTCGGGGTGGCGGTCGGTTCCCACCCGCCACTGCGGCACGTGCAGCTCCAGCGACGCCAGGTTCACCAGCGTCATGAGGGCGGCCCGGTCGGCGACGAGCGGGTAGGTGACCGATTCGGCCGTGGCGTCGTCTCGGGGACGGGACGGGAGGGTGACCCGGGGGAGCCAGGACGGCGCCCCCGCCGGCAGGTTCTTCTCGAAGAAGGAGGGGCCGGCGGTGCCGTCCGGCCATCGGACCCGGGTGACCGGACGCCCGGCGAGGGCGCGCAGCAGCGGCTTGGCGACCTGGGCGTAGTAGTGCAGCACCTCGCCCTTGGTCGTCTCGGTCCCGGGGTAGAGCACCTTGTCCAGGTTGCTCAGTCGCAGCCGCCGCCCGTCGACCCGGACGATCGTGGGCTCCTCGGGCGTCATGCGCCACCCGCCGAGTGGTCACGTCGCACCGCCGAGAGGTCACGTGGAGCCAGGTCCGCACGCAGGCCCCGCCAGGTCGGCATCCGCAACCGGCCGCCGGGCGACGTGGACAGGAACGCCACGTCCGCGACCAGGTCGGGGCGCAGCCAGGTGGTGCCGGCGCGTTCCGTGGCGGGCAGGTCGCCGGTGAACGGGCAGGTGGCGCTCGTCAACGGGGACAGCGTCGCGAGGAGCCGCTCGCCCGCGGCCCCCGCCAGGCCGGCACCCACGCGCCCGCGAAACATCAGGCCGTCGGGTGTCGGACTGCCCAGCAGCACGGCTCCCAGACCCCGCCCACCCTGCTGGCGGCGCATCCCGCCGAGCACGAACGAGTCCGCGTGCCGGTGCACCACCTTGCACCAGTCCGCGCTGCGGCGGCCGGGGCGATAGACCGACTCGACCCGCTTGGACACGACGCCCTCCAGCTCTCGATCGGCGGTGGCCTCGAGCAGGCCGGGCCCGTCGGCGAAGACCGGAGGCACGTGGATCGCGGGCGCCGGCAGCTCGATCCCCTCGAGCAGTTCGCGCCGTTCGCGCAGCGGCCGGCGGGTCACGTCGGCCCCGGCCGCCCGCAGCACGTCGAAGACGACGTAGGTGAGGGTGGCCGGGGTGTCGTGCGGCGCCGCCGCCCGGGCCCGGTGCGCCAGCGCGGAGAACGACGGCCGCCCGCCGGCCATGGCGACCAGTTCGCCGTCCACCAGCAGGTCCGCGTAGGCCGTGAGGCCCGCCGCGTCGCCGGTGAGCTCGCGGAACTGCCCGGTGACGTCCCGTTCGGTGCGTGTGGTGAGGCGCACCCGGTGGTCACGCACATCGGCCAGCAACCGCATACCGTCCCATTTGACCTCGTGCCACCACCCGTCGCCACCGGGGATCTCGGAGCAGGGGGTAGCCAGCATGGGACGCATGAGGCAATCCTTGAGCAATGCGAGCCATATGGAAAGGCGCCGTCTCGTTCGGCCTGGTCAACGTGCCCGTGCGCCTGTACTCCGCGACCGAGAACCACGACGTGCAGTTCCGGCAGGTGCACCGCACGGACGGCGGCCGGATCCGCTACCGCAGGGTCTGCTCGATCGACGGGGAGCAGGTCTCCTACGACGACATCGCCAAGGGGTATGAGACCGAGGACGGGGACATGGTGGTCCTCACCGACGAGGACCTCGCGGGGCTGCCGGTGAGCACCACCAAGGAGATCGCCGTCGACCGGTTCGTGCCGGCCGACCAGATCGACGACATGTACTTCGACAAGAGCTACTACCTCGAGCCGGCGAAGGACGCGGTCAAGCCCTATGTCCTGCTGCGGGAGGCGCTGATCGGCAGCGACCGGGTGGCGCTGGTGACGGTGTCGATCCGCACCAGGATGACCGTGGCGGTGCTTCGGGTGCGCGGTGACGTGATCGTGTTGCACACGCTGCTGTGGCCGGACGAGATCCGTGAGCCGGACTTCGGGGTGCTCACCGACGAGGTGCCCGAGGTCAAGCCCGCGGAGCGGGAGATGGCCCGGATGCTCGTCGACCAGATGGTCGGTGACTTCGACCCGGGCAGCTATGAGGACGACTACGAGGTGGCGGTCCGCCGGCTGGTGCAGGCCAAGCTGGACGGCGACGAGGTGGTCGCTGCGCAGGACACCGCAGAGGAGGGTGGGCAGGTCGTCGACCTGCTGGCGGCGCTGCAGCGCAGCGTCGATCGGGCCAAGGTGGCGCGCGGTGAGCAGGCGGACGACGAGCCGCGGTCGCGCCCCGGCGGGTGAGGCTCAGTGCCGGCGGCGCTGCGCACGCGAGACGGGCGCCGTGGCGCCGGCGTCGATCGCCTCGGCGGTGTCGTCGCCTGCCTCCGGGGCGGATTCGGGCGCCGTGCCAGAGCCGTAGTAACTCGAGCCGTAGGTGCCGTAGGCGCCGTAGCCGTATTGTGTCTCGCCGTAGACGATCCGGTTGAAGCGCTTGGTGTTGACCCGGTTGAGCACCGCACCGAGTACCCGGCCGCCGACCGCAGCGAGGTTGGCCGACGCGTGTCGCAGATGTTCTTCGCGGGTGTCGCTCGCGGCGACGACCACGACCGCGCCGTCGGCGCTCGCGGTGAGCAGCGCCGCGTCGGTGACCGGCAGCAGTGGCGGGGCGTCGAGAATGATCCGGTGCGTTTCGCGCAGCTTGTCGAGCAGCTGGCGCATCCGCTGTGAGCCCAGCAGTTCGCTCGGGTTGGGCGGCACCTGCCCTGCGGTGAGCACGTAGAGGCCGGACTTGTCGGTCGGCTGGAGCGCGTCGGCCAGGGTCACCGTCCCGGCGAGCACCTGGGTGAGGCCGACCGAACCGTCGAGATCGAACACCTCGGCCATGCGTGGGCGGCGCAGGTCCGCGTCGATCAGGACGACCGGGTCGCCGCTGTCGGCCAGCACCCAGGCGAGCGAACTGGATACGGTCGACTTGCCTTCGCCCATCCGGGCGCTGGTGATGACGATGCTGCGCGGGTCGTGATCGACGTCGACGAACCGCAGATTGGTGCGCAACTGGCGCAGCGCCTCCCGGGTCTGGAACTCCGAGTTCACCCGGCCGGGGGAGCGGTTGGACGAGCCGATGGCCTTGCTGTCCGGGATGACGCCGAGCACGCTGGCGCCCAGCTGCTCCTCGACGTCGTCACCGCTGCGGACGCGGGTGTCCTGACGGTGGCGGATCAAGGACAGCAGGTAGCCGATCAGCAGCCCGGCGACGGCGCCGATCGGCAGGATCCGTTCCGGGCGCGGGTAGGACGGTGCGGTCGGCAACTGTGCGTTGACGATGGACTTGATCTTCGCCCCGGAGTTGGGCTCGAGCTTCTTGACCTCCGTGGCCGTCGCGTCGACGACCGCGTTGGCGATGTTCTGTGCGTCCTGAGGAGTCTTGGCCGTCGCCGTCACGGTGATGACGGGCATGTCCTCGGGGGCCTTGGCGGTGATGGTCTGCGCGAGCTGCGTCGGGGACTCCTGCAGGTGCAGCGTGTCGATGACCCGCTCGGCCACCTTCTGACTGGTGACGACCGACTCCCACGCCGCGGCCTTCTGTTGCGCGACGATCCCGGCGGAGTAGGCCGAACCGGAGGTGTTGCCGTCGCTGATGCCGACCACGAAGGCCTTGGAGCTGGCGGTGTACTGCGCCTGCCGCGTCCAGATGAAACCGGCCGCGAGGGCGAGCCCGATGCAGGTGCAGGCCAGCAGGAGGACCCAATACCGTCGGGTCAGCTTCCACAGGTCCTCAAGTGTCACAGTCTTCTACTCCAGAAGCAGTCCGGCAGGGCGTGGTCCTACGGCGACCCGGCGAGGCACGTCATCCTCGGAAGGTCGCAGACCGTCGGAGTATAGCGATTGAGGTCGGGGCCCCGCAGCATGCGATGATTTTCGGCGGGAGCCATCGTTGCACGTCGTCACCGGGAGGGTCCATGGCACAGATGCTGTTCGTCTGCACGGGCAACATCTGCCGTTCGGCGTTCGCCGAGCGGTATGCCGCGCGGTCGGCCGACCGGGCCGGCGTGACCGGGTGGGACTTCGCCAGCGCCGGCGTGGCGGCCCTGGCGGGCGCGCCGATGGACGAGCCGATGGCGGCCGAGCTGGAGGCCCGCGGGGCGAGCTCGGCCGGGTTCGTGTCGCGGCAGTTGACACCGCGGATCGTCGGTGCGGCCGACCTGATCGTCGCTATGGAGGGCTACCACCGCCAGGTGATTCTCGACGACCACCCGGCAAGGGTGCGCCGCACGTTCACGCTGGGCCAACTGGTGCGGATCGCGGATGCCTGCCCGGGGGTCGAGGGGGCCGAGCTGCTCGAGGCGATCGGGCGCACCCGCCACCGCGCGCGCAGCGCGGACGATGTCGCTGACCCCTTCCGTCGCGGCCCGGCCGCCGCGTCGGCGGCCGCGCAGCGCATCTGCGGACTGCTGGACGCCGTGCTGCCGCGCCTGCTCGAGGCGTGACTCAGGCGGGCTGCAGCAGCCCGTGGTCCACCAAGCTGCGGACGGCGGCGTCGACCAGCGCCGCGGCGTCGGGATGGTCGCCGTGGGTCGCGAGGCACACGCGCAGCAGGTCGTGCACGGAGGTCGGCGCGACGGCATACGTCCAGATGGTGGCCCCCAGGCCGCCGAGGCGCGCCGGGACGTTGCCGACGAGGACGAGCACCTCGGCGTCGACGGCGACCGCGTCGCTGTAGGGCGCGCGCCGCACCCGGGCGGGCAGCGCGTCGTCGTCGTCCGTGGCCGGGTGCCGGGGCTCCGGCTCGTCGTCCGTGGCCGGGTGCCGGGGCTCCGGCTCGTCGTCCGTGGGCGGTAGGTGCCGGTGGACGGGATCGGTCGGGCCGCACTGCGCGAGGCGCGCTCGCAGCAGGCCCGTGGCCTCGTCGATGTCCCGGTAGCGCAACCGCAGTGCACCGCCCATGGCCGCGATGTGGTCACAGAGCGTCTTCAGGGGTGTGGGGAGGGCCGGCAGCGCCGAGGTCTGCGGGATGAGGGTCAGCACGGCCTCGAGCAGTGGCACGGACTCCAGGCAGGGGGGCCCCGCATGGCCGGCGCTGCGCTCCAGCAGCACCAGCATGCTGGCGACGGGGTGCGCGTGGCAGGGCAGCAGGCCGAGGTCGTCGGGGCTGTGCTGGCTCTTGTGGCCCGGTTCGGCCGCGTCCAGCACGACCGAGAGCGGCTTCGGATAGGGCCGGATCACGCGGTCGGGCCCGAACGCGACCGTTTCGTCGGTGATGTAGCCGAAGCCGGAGGTGCACAGACGGGCGGCGGCCGTCGTCTTGCCGGTCCCCGAGGCCGCGACGAGGACGGCGGCTCGGCCGGTCCCGGGATCGCAGACGCCGCAGGCGTGGAACATCATGCACCGGCCCATGAGTTGGGCGATGCCGGCGCGGGTGACGGCGCTCGCGAGCGCGTAGTCCCGGCGGTGCGGGTCGCGGTGCCCGCCGAGGTCGACCGTGGTGACCGGGTCCGTGTCGGGGTCGGCGAGGCAGCGGGACCACTGTGCGGCCAGCCGGGGGCGTTCCTCGGGCGCCATGGGCACGGTGATGGTCGAGCCCAGGGCGACGAGGCGCAGGTCCGGCGGCATGGGCAGGATCGTATGCCACCTGCTCGCCGGCCGACCGGGGCGCGTTCGCTGAGGGCGAACGCGGACGGGGCGAAGGGGCCCGATGGAACACGATGCGGCGTCTCGGCGTTGTCCGGCACGAAGACCAGGAAGCTCGCGGTGGGGCGGCGAATCGGCACTGCCAGGGTTTCCGGCTAGCATCGCCTATGACTTGGTTACCCGAGGAGAGTTCAGATGTTCGAACGGTTCACCGACCGCGCCCGGCGTGTGGTGGTGCTCGCCCAGGAAGAGGCGCGCATGCTCAACCACAACTACATCG
>CAZMLG010000012.1:0-34602 GCA_964566985.1 uncultured Intrasporangiaceae bacterium | reverse complement strand
CGAAGAAGCCGGACAGCCACGACATCTGTTTCATCGCCGACGGCGACACCAAGGGCTGGCTGACGCAGCGCCTCGGGTCGCAGCCCGGAGACATCGTCGACACCGACGGCGACGTCGTCGGTGCGCACGAGGGGGCGTTCGCCTACACCGTCGGTCAGCGGCGCGGGCTGGGTCTGTCCCAGCCCCGGTCGGACGGAGCCAAGCGATACGTCGTGGACGTGCAGCCGTCGTCCAACACGGTCGTCGTCGGCACCCGGGACCTCCTCGGGGTCGACCTGATCGAGGCCGACCACCTGCGCTGGTGCGGCCCGGCCCCGACCGGGCAGGTCGAGGTCGGCGCCCAGTTGCGAGCGCACGGCGAGGAGCTGCCGGCACGGGCGACACCGCACGGCGAGACGGTCACGGTCGAACTCGACCGACGGGCCAGGGGAGTGGCGCCCGGGCAGTCGGTCGTCCTCTACGACGGCACGCGCGTCGTCGGCTCCGCGACGATCTCGAGTGCGACGCGCGCCCCGGTTTCGTCCTGACGGACGCCGCGACGACCTACACTGTGGGGTGATCCGGCGGCGTGCCGCTCACGCCGCCACACGCCAGGGCAGGGGACGAGATGGTCGGGGTCAAGGGACTGATGCTCGCGGCGGCCTCGTCCGCGGCGGCGGCGATGATGGTCGCGGGCTGCGGGGGAGCGGGTGGCCCGAGCGCGAGCGCCCCCACCAGCGGCCCCACCACCGCACCGACGGTGTCGTCGCCACCCACCGACACGACGACGAGTGCGCCCGAGACCGGCGCGCCGGGCAAGGTGGCCTACCGCAAGGGGCAGTGTCTGAACGATTCGCCGACCTGGGAGTCGGTGCCCTGCACCAGCAGTCACTACTACGAGGTGACGGCGGTGGTCCACGACGATCGCTATCAGGGTGACCTGGTCAAGCGCTCGGCCTACCGGCATTGGGTGTGCGATCAGAAGGCCGACGCCTACCTCGGCGGGCAATCCGTCGCGACGCTGCTGCTGGCCGACGCCGTCCCACCGGCCGGTGACCCTCGCAGTGGCGAGCGGATCGTCTGCCTCATCTATCACGCCAAACCGTCCGACACCGGGGAGGTTGCGGACACCACGAGCCTCAAGGGCGCGCTGAAGGGCAAGGGCCAGTTCACCTACCGCATCTGCCTGGCGGGCAAGGCGAGCGACGACGCCTTCCACATCACACCGTGCGACGGTCCGCACGTGTCCGAGGCCACGGCCGGTTTCTTCATCGGACGATGGGCGACCCCATATCCCGGTGAGGAGGCGATCAACGCGTCCTCACTGAAGAAATGCCGACCCAAGGACAAGGCCTACCTCGGCGGCGTCGTCCGTGACGACATCAGTTTTGCGCAGAACAGCTCCGGTGACACCGCGTGGAGCCAGGGACACCACATCACGACCTGCTTCGTGCAGGTCGACCACGGCACGGTCGACGGGACCATGAAAGGGATCGGGAACAAGCCACTGAGTACCATCCGATGACCGGATGGGCGCATGCCGAGGTCGCGTCCGGGGACAGGCCCACGACCAGGGGCAGTAAGCTGCTCTCCAACCAGGGAGTCATGAGGGAGTCATGAGGGAGTCGTGAGGATCCAGATGTTGAAGCGAAAGACCACGTTGTCCGCGCTCGCGGTCGTCGCGAGCGCGGTGTTGCTCGCAGGGTGCGGCGGCAGCGACGGCCCCACCGTCAGTGCTCCCTCCACGACCGCGGCGGCGTCGACGCCGTCGAGCACGGGCAGCGCGCCGGCGACCCAGTCACCGACGGACGAGGCCTCGACGAGCGAGTCGCCGACCAGTAGCGAGAGCCCGACCTCGAAGGCCATCGACTACGCGGTCGGCACCTGCCTGAACGACCAGCCCGAGTGGGAGAGCGTCGACTGCGACGACCCGCACTTCTTCGAGGTGTCGGCCGTCGTGAAGAGCTCCCGGTACTCCGGCGACCTGGTCAAGCGCTCGGCCTACAAGAATTCGGTGTGCGACCAGCGCGCGGCGAAGTACCTCGACGGCCCGGCCTACGGCAGCCTGCTGCTCGGAGCCCCTCTGCCGGTCGCGGCCGACCCGGACAATTCCCGGCAGATCGTGTGCATCATCTCCCAGCAGAAGGCTGACGACTCGGGGATCATGTCCCGCACCGGCAGCGTCAAGGGCGCCCTCAAGGGCAAGGGCTTCTACACGTATCAGTGGTGCCTGTCGAACAAGGCCAGCGGGGACGAGGTGAAGCTCATCTCGTGCAAGAAGCCGCACGTGTCGGAGTCCACCTACGGCTTCATCATGGGCAAGTGGGGGGACAAGTTCCCGGGCACCGACAAGATCAAGAAGACGTCGCTGGACAAGTGCAAGAAGTACGACAAGAAATACCTGGGCGGCTCACGCAGCGACATCAGCTTCTCGCAGAACAGCTCCGGCAAGGGCCCGTGGGACAAGGGCCACCGGCTGACCGTGTGCTTCGTCCAGGTCAATCAGGGGAAGGTCACCAAGTCACTCAAGGGCATCGGCGACAAGCCCCTGTCGAAGTATCGCTGATCGAGGGTGAGCGAGACTCCCGTCCGCGCGAGCGGTGTCGGCTCGTGGCCGGGTGAGGACGCCCGTGAGGCGCAGCGGGTCGTGCGCGACCTGCTGGCCGATGGTCACGTGCCCTACCTGCCGGAGCTCCCGACCCGGGGTGCCGGTGCGGACCTGATCGGGCGGACCGCGACCGCGCTCGTCGGTCTCCCGGTCGATCTGCAGCCGTCCGGATGGCGGCTGGCCGACACCCGCGACCGGGACGCCCGCCGCGGGCGTTCCCTGTTGCGCAGCGATCTGGACGACCTCGCCGAGACGTATGACGGTTACACCGGCCCGCTCAAGGTGCAACTGGCCGGGCCGCTCACCCTGGCCGCGGCGGTCCGCCTGCCGCGCGGGGAGCGGGCGGTCTGCGACCACGGCGCTCTGCGCGACCTGGTGCAGTCCCTCACCCAGTCCGCGCGCGACCACCTCGCCGACGTCGCCCGGTCCGTGCCCGGCGCGGACATCGTGCTGCAACTCGACGAGCCCGGCCTCCCGTCGGTGCTGGCAGGAACGCTGCCGACATCATCCGGGTTCGGCCGGATCCCGGCACTCGAACGGCAGGCGGCGCTGGAGGCACTGAGTGCGGTCGTGCGTCCCCTGGCCGACGACGGGACCGGGGTCGTCGTGCACTGTTGCGGCGCGCAGGTGCCGTTGGACCTGCTCGGCCGGCTGCCCGGACTCCGCGTGTCCCTCGACGCGTCGCGGCTGACACCGGCGCAGTGGGAGCGGCTCGCGAACTCCGTGGATGCCGACACCGATGCGCGCGGCTGGTCGTTCGGGATCGTCCCGACCGACTCCGGCGCGTCCCATCCGCGAGATCACGTGCAGCGATTCCTCGCCGATTGGCACCGCATCGGACTGCCCGACGCCATGCTGCACGGGGCGGTCGTGACGCCTGCCTGCGGCCTCGCGGGCGCGACACCCGATCGTGCCCGGGCCATCACCCGGCTGTCCCGCGAGGCGGCCGAGATGCTCGTCGCCGAGTAGCCCCTCCGCACCGTCGAGTGGTCGCTCCGCTCCATCGAGTACCCGGGCTGTCGTCCCTCTGGTGCAGGATAGGACCGTGACGACCGAGACCCCGGACGATGCACGCCACGAGTGGGAAGATCTGGCCGAGCAGGCACGCGCTCACCAGTTCGCCTACCACGTCAAGGACGCCCCGACGATCAGCGACGGCGAATACGACCGGCTGATGAGCAGGCTGCGGGATCTGGAGGACGAGCACGCCGCGCTGCGCTCCCCGGACAGCCCCACCCAACAGGTGGGCGCGGCGACCTACAGCACCGACTTCACGCCCGTCGAGCACGTGGAGCGGATGCTCAGCCTCGACAACGTGTTCAGCCAGGAGGAATTGGAGGCGTGGGCGGCACGCGTCGAGCGTGAGGCGGGTGGCGCCGACCTGCACTACCTCTGCGAGCTCAAGATCGACGGCCTGGCCATCAGCCTGCTCTACGAGAGGGGCCGGTTGACCCGCGCCGCCACCCGTGGCGACGGCCGTGTCGGCGAAGACGTCACCTCCAACGTGCGCACGATCGACGGCATACCGCACACCCTCGCCGAGTCCGACGCGGCGCCGGTGCCCGATCGGGTGGAGATCCGCGGCGAGATCTTCATCCCTCCGGTGGAGTTCGAGAAGCTCAACGCGCACCTGGTGCAGCAGGGCAAGCCGCCCTTCGCCAATCCCCGCAATTCGGCGGCCGGCTCGCTGCGGCAGAAGAGCCCGCGCGTGACCGCGTCCCGGCCGCTGCGCATGCTGGTGCACGGCATCGGTGCCCATGACGGGTTCTCCCCGGCCAGGCAGAGCCAGGCCTATGACGTCCTGCGCGCGTGGGGGTTGCCGGTGTCCAGCCACTACCGCGTGGTCGACGACATGCACAAGGTGCAGCGATATGTCGAGAAGTTCGGCCGGGAGCGCCACTCGGTCGAACACGAACTCGACGGTGTCGTCGTCAAGGTCGACGAGACGAGCGTGCAGCGCGCGCTCGGCTCCACATCGCGGGCGCCGCGCTGGGCGATCGCGTTCAAGTACCCACCGGAGGAGGTCAACACCACACTGCTCGACATCCAGGTCAATGTCGGGCGCACCGGGCGGGTCACCCCGTTCGGAGTGATGGAGCCCGCCAAGGTCGCCGGCTCGACCGTCGAGATGGCCACGCTGCACAACGCGTACGAGGTGAAGCGCAAAGGCGTGCTGATCGGGGACACGGTCGTGCTGCGCAAGGCCGGTGACGTGATCCCCGAGATCGTCGGCCCGGTCGCGGAGTTGCGCGACGGGAGCGAGCGCGAGTTCGAGATGCCGACCCACTGTCCCTCGTGCGGCACGGAACTGGCTTACGAGCGCGAAGGGGACAAGGACATCCGCTGCCCCAACTCGCGGCACTGCCCGTCCCAGTTGCGTGAACGACTGTCGAGCCTGGCCGGGCGCGGGGCGTTCGACATCGAGGTGCTGGGGTGGGAGAGCGCGGTGGCGCTGCTCGATCAGCACGTGCTGGAGGACGAGTCGACGCTTTTTCGGCTGACCCGTGACGATCTGATTCGGGTGCCGTTGTTCACCCGCGCCGCCAAGAAGTCCGACCCCGACGAGGAGGTCGTGGACGGCCATGTCCTGTCCGCCGGCGGTCACAAGCTGCTGGACAACCTGGAGAAGGCCAAGGATCAGCCGCTCTGGCGGGTGTTGGTCGCCCTGTCGATCCGACACGTCGGCCCGACGGCCGCGCGGGCCCTGGCGACCGAGTTCGGATCGATCGCCGCGATCCGGGAGGCCGATCTCGAGGCTCTGGCCGCGACCGAGGGGGTCGGCCCGAGGATCGCGGAATCGGTGCGGGGCTGGTTCGAGGTCGACTGGCATCGTCAGATCGTCGAGCGATGGGCACAGGACGGTGTCCGGATGGCCGACGAGCGGGACGAGTCCATCGACCGCACCCTGGAAGGCGTCACCGTCGTCGTCACGGGGTCGCTCGAGAAATATTCGCGCGACCAGTCCAAGGAGGCCATCATCGCGCGCGGCGGCAGGGCCGCCGGATCGGTCAGCAAGAAGACCGACTTCGTCGTCGCCGGAGCCAACGCCGGCAGCAAGGCCGACAAGGCCGAGCAACTCGGCGTGCCGATCCTCGACGAGGCCGGGTTCGAGACGTTGCTGGCCGGAGGGCCCGATGCGGTGAACTGACCGGTCTCTCAGCTCGGGGCGCTGTGCAGGGACGCCAGGCCCACTCGGGCGCGCTGCTGCTCGAACGCCTCATCAATGCGCTCGGCCAGGGCCAACGCCTCCACGAAATGGTCACGCGCCTCGGCGGCCCGGCCGTCGCGTGTGGCCATCGTGCCGAGGTTGTTGAGGATCGAGGCCTCGAGGTCGGGGATGGTCAGCCGGCGGGCCTCCGCCAGGGCCGACGTGGCGAGTTTCCATGCGGCGTCCGTGTCCCCGGCGAGATGCGTTGCGGCCGCGAGATTGGTCCGTGCATAGGCGATCCCGACGTCATCGCCTTGCTGTCGGGCGAGTGCGTCGGCCCGTCTCGCCGCGCGGATCGCCTCGTCGGCGCGGCTGGGATCGTCACCGTCGGCCAGCGCTCCGGCGACGTTGTTCTGTGCCCACTTCTCGCGTTCGACCCAGCCGTGCTCCGCGGCGATCGCCGCCACCTGCCGACTCAGCTCGATCGTGCGTGCGCCGTCCCCGACACGGTTGGCGACGACGGCGAGATTGCCCAGGGCGCCGCACTCGTGCTCGGCGTCTCCCTCCTGCCGATAGATCTCCACGGCCCGGGTCAACTCGCCGGTCGCGCGGTCGTAGTCGCCGGTCATCGACGAGACGATCGCGGAGGCGTTGAGCACGGAGGCCGTCGTGTGCGCAGCCCCGATCTCCTCGCCGATGGAGAGCGCGCGATCCAGATGCGGCCGGGCCTGGTCGTAGCTGCTGATGCGCACGTGAGTCATGCCCAGATTGCGTTCGGCCAGGGCTTCGGCCGCGCGGTCGCCGACGGTGATGGCGGTCGCGCGGCAGGTCTGGTGGAGCGCGAGCGCGGTGGACATGTCCCCGCCGTCCCACAGATGCCAGGTCAGCACGGAGGCCAGGCGCATCGCCTGGTCGCCGAAGTGGTGCTCGGCCGCCCAGGACGCCGTCGTGAGCGCCGCCGTGCGCTCCCGACGCAGCCAGTGGGCGCCGCTGCTCATCTCCCACGCCGGCAGCGTGTCCGGGTCGACCCAGGGCCAATCACCGACCGCCGACGGGTGGACCGCGGCCACTGCGGCGGTGCACTCGGTGAGGTAATGACCGACGATGCGTTCCTCGACGTCGGCGCGGTCGACGGGCCGTTCGGCCTGCATCGCCATCCGGCGCGCGAACACATGGACGAGTGCATGCATCTCCCACCGGTCCGGCGCGACCGCATGCAGCAGATGAGCTCGGGTCAGCGTGTCCAGGAGGGGATGCACGTCATGGTGCGCGAGCAGCCCTGCCGCCACGGGATGACCGAATTCACGGGCCGGGTGCAGGGCCAGCAGGCGCAGAGCCCGCTGCGTCGGTGGGTCCAACTCGGCATACGTCACGGCGAGCGCGCCGTGGATGCCGTCGTCCAGTTGCAGCATGGCGAGCTGATCCTGGTAGGCCCGCAGGTGGTCCTCGATGCTCCACGAGGGCTGATGCGCGACGCGGGCACCGATGAGGTTGACGGCGAGGGGAAGGCCACCGGACACGCGGTGTAGGTCTGCGGCGACGTGTGTGGGCACGTCGGCAGTGCCTCCGATCGACCGTGTCAGCAGCTCGGCACACTCGGCGGCGTCGAGCCCGGTGAGTTCGATCCGATCGACTCCGTCGGGCCAGTCGAGCGACCACCGACTGGTGACGATGGCGCGTGTGCGGTCGTCAGGCGGCACGAGCAGCTCGACGTCCTCGGGGGAGGTGACGTCGTCCAGGAGCAGCAGAGTGCGCCGGTTCCTCAGCAGGTCGAGGTAGGCCGAGCGCCGGCCGGCCGCGGTCCCTGGCACGGTGGTGCTCGGATCCTGCACCCGAAGGACACCGGCCATGACGTCGAACGGGTCGATCTGCCTGCCGTCGGCGCCCATCGCCACGTGCACGACGGCGTCCACGCGGTCCCGGGCAACGAGTTGGTGGGCGGCGGTCACGGCGACCGCGGACTTCCCGGTGCCCGGGAGGCCGTGCACCACCTGCACCGGGGAGGCGTGACTCGCAGTCAGCTCGGTCAGGGTCTCGTGGCGTCCCGTGAACAGTTCCGGTCGATCCGGAAGTGTCGCGACCTGCGGCACGGTCCGGCTGGAGGGCCGCAAGGCGCTGCGACCGGCGAGTCGCCACAGGGGCAGATCGTCGCGGCCGGCCCCGAGCACACTCGCGATGTCGACGACGAGGTCGACATTGATGCGGCGCCGTCCGTCGCGAAAACAGTCGTACACGGTCACGCGGCCGACGGTCGCCTCATGGCGAGGGACGCCACGCCGGATGCGGGCCGTCGCGACGTCACGGGCGATCTGCGCGTAGGACGGATGGCCCGCCCACGTGCGCAGATCGCGCAGTGCGGACGCCAGATCATCCAGCCCCTCGACCAGGCCCGGCCCAGGGGGACCGTCGTGGTGGGTGTCGTCGAGCGCGGTGGTCATCGGCGTGGTTTCTCATCGGGGGTCGGGTCACCGGGCGTCGGGCCCGGTCCCCTTCAGACTACTGGCGAGCCCCGGCCGCGGCGCGCGGTCCCGGATTTTGCGCGCCCGAGGCATGCCGGCCGCGTTCGGAAACGTCCGGAATCGGTGACAGAGGTGTCCGGGCGGGGCAACCTCGATCGGGGCGAGGGGAGCCCGCCACGATGTCGCGCACCGAGCCGACACGACACACGGACCGATGGAGGACGATTTTCGATGAGCCAGTTGAGCAGGCGTCAGGTCACCAGGGCCGCTGCGTGGAGCGTGCCGGTGATCGCGGTCGCGTCCGCCGCGCCCGCGACCGCCGCATCGGATGCGACGTCGGCGTGTCCGGGGGAGTTCGCGGGCCCGGTCTCGAGTTGGCTGTCCAGCACCGGATTCAGCTCACACGGGGAACTGGCCGACACCGCACCGTGGTACGTCTACCTGAATCTGGTGTTCCACAGTGCCCAGTGCGGGTTCGGCTCCGACTACGGCGTCGACACGTCGGTCTCCGGCGTGGTCGTCCACTATGAGCAGGGCACCTCGACCGGCACGTTCTCCCCACTGTCGTATGCCGGGCTCAATTCGTTCGCCGACCCCGGGTCGTGTGAGGACAAGATCTCGATGAACATCGGCAGCGGCGTGGGAGCGGAGGATCTGTTCGTCACGAAGATCACCTTCACCTACATGATCTCCGGCCTTCCCGGAGGCACCGCCGAGCCGTGCACCGTGCCGGTCACCGCGACGTTGACCTACACCGACGGCGTGGGCAACGACGGTTCCGGCACCGTGGTGCTCAGCTGACACCTGCGGGACCCGATGACGCGAGCCCACCCAGGCCGGTGCGCGCGCGGTCGGTCTCGAAGGCTTCGCCGATGGCCTCGGCCTGCTCCAGCGCCGACTCGAAGTGATGCCGGGCCGCATCGTGCTCACCGTCGCGCACATCCATCTCCCCGAGGCCGTTCAATACGGAAGCGGCCAGGTCCGGGGCATCGAGGGCCCCTGCCTCGTCGAGCACCTCGAGGGCCATCGCCCGGCCGACGGCACCGTCCCCCGCGAGGTGCAATGCGGTGGCGAGGCTGCTGCGGGAGTAGGCCGTGCCGCGCCGGTCACCGAGTGACGTCGCGATCTCGACCGCGCGCCGCCCGACCGAGTTCGCCCGCTCCAGGTCTGCCGGATCCGCGCTGTTGAGAAGGAGGTCCACCAGATTCGTCCGGGCAAGTCGTTCCTTGCCCGGCAGGTCGTGGTCACGGGCGAGATCGATGACGTCCTCCAGCCGTGCGATCGCCTCACCGGTGCGCCCGAGCCGGGTCAGCATCATCGCCATGTTGGACAGGACGCTCGACAGGTGGTCGAACCGGCCCGTCTCGCGGTAGTGACGACTGGTCTCCTCCGACAGTTCCAGCGCCTGTTCGTAGTTGCCGGTCAGCATCTCCACGACGGACAGGTTCGTGGCGCTGGACATCTGACCGGAGGTGTGGCCGGCCTCGCGGTAGAGCGCTCGGGCCCGACCCAAATGATCGCGTGCTCCCGCATAACGGCTCATGCGCAGATGAGTCATGCCGAGATTCCGTTCGGCGAGCGCCTGGCCGACCGCATCGTCGGCAGCCGTCTCGGCCCGTGCGGACTGGTGCAGCGCCAGCGTCTGAGGCATGTGCGCCGTCTCCCACAGGTGCGTCGACAGCACGGCCACCAGGTCCGCCGCGTGGCGCCCCTGGCGTCGGTCGATCATCCAGGTGGCGGTCGCCAGCACGTTCGTCAGCTCACGGTCCAACCAGGCGACCGCGTCCGGCCGGGGCATCGGGTGGGCGCGCGGCGCGTCCATCCAGTACCAATCGTTGGGCGCGGAGGGATAGAGCGCGGCGACGGCATCGGCCGCCGACCTGATGTAGTGACGCGCCAACCGTTCCGTGGCCGCGTCGCGTTCGGCCGGGCGCTCGTCTCGGATCGCCATGCGCTGCCCGAAGACACGCACGAGTTCATGCATCTGCCACTGGCCGTCGCCTGCCGGGCGCACCAGGTGGGCGTCGTCGAGGCGTGCCAGGGTGTCTGTGCACGTCCTGCCGGGCAGCCCGGTCAGGGCCCCGGCCGCGCCCGCACCGAACCGTGCCGTGGGATGCAGGGACAGGCGGCGCAGTGCGAGCCGATCGTCGCCGGGAAGTTCGGCATACATCACCGTCAGCGCGCCGTCGACGCCATCGTCCAGGTGCAGGAACGACAGACGGTCACGATAGGCGGCGACGTGGTCGTCCAGGGACCAGTCCGGCAGGTCGGCGATCCGCCGTGCGACCAGCGACAGGGCCAGGGGCAGCCGGCCGGTCATCCGGCACAGCGAGGCGACGGCGGGGCCGTCGGCGGAGAGGTCGCGCCCCGTGAGGCGCCCGACCAACTCGGCTGCCGCGGAATCGGTCAGGCCGTCGACGCGAATTTCGTCGGCATCACACGGGAGCGGCTCGGTCCAACGGCTGGTCGCAATGGTGCGCGTCGAGGCGTCGGACGGCAACAACTCGTCGATGGGCGACACGGCCGGCACGTCGTCCAGCAGCAACAGGGTGCGACGGCCTGCGAGCAGCGCGTGGTAGGCGACCTGTTGAGCGCGAGGGTGATCCGGCACCGTCCCGCCGGCGTGGTGCCGGAGGACCGCCGCCATGACCTCGAACGGATCCGCCGCCTCGCCGTCGTGCGCGAAACCGCGCAGATCGACGTGGATCACCTGGTCGACATCCCCTCGATGAGAGAGATCGTGGGCGGCGGTGACCGCGAGCGTGGTCTTGCCGACACCGGGAAGCCCGCGAATCCACTGCAGGCGTGGAGCATCCGGGTCGACCAGGTGCTGCAGAGCGTCCTCCCGACCGAGAAGGTCGGGCCGGTCGTCCGGGAGGCGGGAGACGACGGGAACGGTGCGCCGGGCGACGCCGGGTGACCCGGCCGTCCGCGCGGCGTGCCGCCACAGCGGCAGATGGCGGCGCGGGCATCCGAGCGCTGCGGCGATGTCGACGACCAGCTCCACGTCGATCCGCCGGCGTCCGTCACGGAAGCATTCGTAGACGGTGACACGGCCGGGCGCCGCCAGGTCGAGGGACACCCCGCGAGCGCGGCGCGCGTCCCGCACCGCGTGTGCGAGGCGGGTGTAGGAGGGCGACCCGGCCCAGGTGCGCAGTTCACGCAGCGCGCCGGTGACGTCGTCGAGCCCGGTCACCACATCGGGCACGGGGGCGTCGCCGGTCTCCGGCGGCTGCTCGTCCGGTGCGGTGGTCACCGGCGGCTCCCGTCGTCGACGGTCAGGTCTTGTAATCGGGCGCGTGCCCGGTCACTCTCGAAGGCCTCCCCGATCTCGTCGGCGCGGTCACGGCCGTGCTCGAAATGTGACCGTGCCCCTCGGGCGTCACCCTCCCGCAGCAGCATCTCGCCGAGGTTGTTGTGGGAGGCAGCGACCAACTCGCCCACGGTCAGTTCCTCGGCCCGTTCCAGGACCTGCTCGGCGAGGTCGCGCCCCCGAGACGTCTGGCCCGACAGATGAAGCGCGCCGGCCAGGTTCGACTCCGCGTAGGCGAGGCCCACGTCGTCACCGCGGCGGCGTGCGAGGTCGACGGCGCGCCGCGCCGACGCCACCGCCCGCCTCGCACGGGCGGGGTCGCCGGAGTCGACCAGCAGGCCGGCGATGTTGCTGCGGGCCAACTGCTCCCGCTTCTCCCATCCGTGGCGGGCGGAGAGATCGGCGGCCTCTTCCTGGATCGCGACCGATCCCTCGATGTCGCCGACCCGGGAACGGATCACGCCGATGTTGGTCAACGACCCGGCGAGGTGCTCGTCGTCGCCCGTGCGCCGGTAGTGCTCGCACACCGCGTGCATCCGGTCCATCGCCAGTGAATAGTCACCGGTCATGGTTGCGACGATGGCCAGGTTGTTGATCGCGGACGCCTCACCGTCCGCATCGCCGATCTCGTGGAACAACGAGACCGCTCGCTCGAGATGGACCGTGGCCGCGTCGTATCGGCTGAGGCGCAGGTGGGCCATGCCTAGATTGCGCTCCGCGAGTGCCTCGCCGGCGGGGTCGCGCCGATCGAGCGCCGCGGCGCGGGCGAAGCGGTGCAGCGCGACCGCCTCGGTGAGCCGGCCGCCCTCCCACAGGTGGGCGGAGAGCACGGCCGCCAGACGGGCGGCCTCGCCGGTATGGCGGTGCTCGGCCGCCCAGGCCGCCACCGTGAGGAGGTTGGCGTGTTCACGGCGCAACCAGGCGGCGGCGTCGACCGGGTCGAGCTTCGGGAGGGACCCTGAGTCGATCCAGTACCAGTCGAGCAGGGACCCTGGTTGGGTCGCGGCGATCATCGCGGCGGCCGTGTCGGTGTAGTGGCGCATCATCCGCCGGACGGCGGCCTCGCGGTCGGCCGGGCGCTCATCGCGGACCGCCATGCGAGCACCGAACACCCGCACCAGCACGTGCATCTCCCACCGATCGGTGCCCGCGGGGCGCACCAGGTGGGCCCGCCCGAGGCGTTCGAACGTCTCGCGGCCGGCGGACGCGTCGAGGTCGGCGAGCGCACACCATGTGTCGTGTCCGGCCTGGATCGTCGGATGGAGGGAGATCCGGCGAAGGGCCCGGCGATCCGCCTCCGACAGCTCGGCATACGTCACCCCGAGCGTGCCCTCGACGCCGTCGTCCAACTGGAGTGCGGTGAGCCGTTCCCGGTAGGCCTCGGCATGGTCGCGCAGAGACCACTCACGGTGTCGTGCGATGCGAGCCCCTACCAGCGCGAGGGCGAGGGGAAGTCGGCCTGTCAGGTCGCACAGGTCGCGGGCGACCTCGAGCGACTCCTGGTCGTGAGGCTGCTGCAGCAGCGACAGCGCGGCGTCGTCGCCGAGGACGTCGAGAGGGACGACGGACACGTGGGTGGGCACGCGGTCGGTCCATCGGGTGGTCACCAGCACCCGCGTGGTGGCGTCCCGGGGGAGAAGCGGCTCGATCTGTGCCCAGGAGGCCGCGTCGTCGAGCACCAGGAGGGTGCGACGCGCGGCCAACAGCGACACGTAGGCGGTGAGGCGGTCCGACGTCGGCATCCGGCCGACATCCGTGGTGGGCCCGACCCGCAGGATGCCGTCGATCACGTCGACGGCGTCGGCCGGCCCGCGGGTCGTCGAGAAGCCCGCGAGGTCGACGTAGATCACCTCGTCGACGAGGTCGCGGCGCCGCAGCTCGTGTGCCGCCGTGACCGCGAGGGCGGTCTTGCCGACGCCGGCGAGGCCCTCGATCACCTGCGGTCGGCGCGCGTCCGCGGCGAGCAACCGGCGAAGCTCGCGCGAGCGTCCGGTGAACGGTTGCGGCCTGGGCGGGAGCGACATGACGTGCGGGACGACGTGGCGGCGACCCGTCGTCGAACCGGCGGCGTGCGCGGCGTGCCGCCACAACGCCCGGGCGTCGTGGCCGACTCCCAGCGCGTGCGCGATGTCGGCGATCAGCTCCGGGTCCAAGCGGGTGCGGCCGTCGCGAAAACAGTCGTAGACGGTGACGCGGCCGAGCTTGGCCTCGTCCGCCGGGATGCCGCGCGCGACGCGTACTCGTTCCACCTGCCGGGCGATCCGCGCATATGACGGAGAGCCCGCCCAGTCCCGCACGTCGCGCAGCGCCGCAGCGATGTCGTCCGGTCCCGTGACGACTCCCGGGACCGGCGGGTGGGGTCCGGTGGTCTGCATGCGGCTCCTGAATCGGACTCGTTCGGACTTGTTCGGACCTGCCGACGATCCCGGCCGGCGATGGGAGCGTCGGCGCCGAGGGGAGGTCGGCCGCGTCCGATTCTGCCCGCTGGACCGTCATGACAGGGAAGGAACACCGAGAATGCATGAACTGACGAGACGACAGGTGGTGGGGGCGGCCGCCTGGAGCGTGCCGGTGGTGGCCATGGCGACCGCCGCGCCCGCATCCGCCGCGAGCGGTGACACGGACTACTGCGGTTGCTTCCTCCCGGCGGCGATGACCTTCGATCAGGGCCGGTGGCGAGCCGAGCACGTGCCCGACGGAGTGAGTTGGCACATCACGTGCGACCTGCACGTGCCGCCGTGCACCGCCGTGGACGACTACTACCGGCACCACGGCGAACTCTTCGTCGACTTCGTCGTCTCCCAGATCGCCGTGCAGACCACGGAGGGCTCCCTGGGCGCGATCAGCTCCGCCGACATGCTCGGCCAGCGCCTGAGCGGTTCGCTGCCGATCGGCACCGACATGCACTTCGTCTCGGCGGACTGGGACCTCGGCTCGAGCGCGAGTCACCACGTCACGTCGGTGGACGCCACGGTGCAGGTGCGCCTCACCGACGCGAGCGACTCGTTCGATCAGGTCTGCCCGACAGCGATGGACCTGCACTACACGTTCGGCCCGGACGCGTTCGGCAACTGGGAGGGCAACTCGGGGATCGCGTCGGTGACCATCGCCTGACCGGCACCGGGCGGCGGGTGCCTGGGACACTGGAGACATGGCAGCACACGACGTCGTGATCTACTGGCGGCCCGGGTGCCCCTTCTGCATGGCGCTCAAGGCGACGGTGCGCGATCGGGCCGGCCGGGCCACCTGGCGCAACATCTGGGAGGATCCCGAGGCCGCGGCCTACGTGCGCAGCGTCAACGACGGTGACGAGACCGTGCCCACCGTGGTGATCGACGGCATACCGCACACCAACCCGAGCCCGCTGAAGGTCCGCAAGGCGTTGGGCGACTGACACGAGGCTCGGCCTGGCAGTCGCGCCGGCTCCCGGTGAGAGGTGTACTTCTCAGCCGACAGGCAGACAAAAAATGTGCGCCGGTCGGCGAGGATGTATGCCTCTCGGTGCCGACGACGGCACGGACCATAGAATGCCCTCATGTCTTCGCTGTCCCGGGAGCAGGTCGCGCACGTCGCCATGCTCGCGCGCATCCATCTGACCGACGACGAGCTCGACACCCTCGCGGGTCAACTCGACCAGATCGTCGGCTTCGTGGCCACCGTGGGGGAGATCGGTGTCGACGACGTGCCGCCGATGTCGCACCCGTTGCCCCTGACCAATGTCACCCGGCCCGACGTGGTGCGCCCGAGCCTGACGTCGCAGGACGCGCTGGCCATGGCACCCGAGAGCCAGGCCGAGCGGTTCGCGGTCCCGCGCATCCTCGACGAGGAATAACGCCCCCGCGTTCCTGCTTCCCGATCGCCCAGCATCCCCGTCTCCGCTCCAGAGAAGGCCGAACTTGACTGACACGACACGCCAGAGCGCCGCGCAACTCGCCGAGGCCCTCGCGACTTCACAGATCAGCGCGGTGGAAGCCACCCAGGCCCACCTCGACCGCATCGCCGCAGTCGACGGCGACGTGCACGCCTTCCTGCAGGTCGATGCCGACGGTGCGCTCGCGGCCGCCGCCGACGTCGACCGCCGCCGTGCCGCCGGTGAGACGCTTCCGGTGCTCGCGGGGGTCCCGATCGCCGTGAAGGACATCGCGACGACCAAGGGCCTGGTGACCACGGCGGGCAGCAGGATGCTCGACGGTTGGGTGCCGCCCTACGACGCGACGATCGTGGCGAAGCTACGCCGCGCCGGTATGCCGATCCTCGGCAAGACCAACATGGACGAGTTCGCCATGGGCAGCTCGACCGAGCACTCGGCCTACGGCCCGAGCCACAACCCGTGGGACCTGGAGCGCATCCCCGGAGGATCCGGCGGCGGGTCGTCCGCGGCGGTCGCTGCGTTCGAGGCACCACTCGCGATCGGCACCGACACCGGTGGGTCGATCCGCCAGCCCGCCGCCGTCACCGGCACCGTCGGCACCAAACCCACGTATGGCGGGGTCTCCCGCTACGGACTCATCGCGCTCGCCAGCTCGCTGGACCAGGCGGGGCCCTGTTCGCGTTCCGTGCTCGACGCCGCGTTGCTGCACGAGGTCATCGGCGGGCACGACCCGATGGACTCGACGTCGATCGACGCGCCCGTCCCACCGATCGTGGAGGCGGCACGCCGCGCCGACGTGAAGGGCCTGCGGATCGGGCTGGTCAAGGAGATCTCCGGTGACGGGTTCCAGGCGGGGGTCACGGCGCGATTCGAGGAATCCGTCGCCCTGCTGGAAGATCTCGGCGCCGAGGTCGTCGAGGTCTCCTGCCCGAGCTTCGAGAAGGGGCTCGCGGCCTACTATCTGATCCTGCCCAGTGAGGCGTCGTCCAACCTGGCACGCTTCGACGCGATGCGCTACGGGCTGCGCGTCGGACCCGACGGCGTGGAGCGCCCGTCCGCCGAGCAGGTCATGGCGGCCTCCCGTGACGCCGGGTTCGGTGACGAGGTCAAGCGCCGCATCATCTTGGGCACCTACGCCCTCTCCAGCGGCTACTACGACGCCTACTACGGCCAGGCGCAGAAGGTGCGCACCCTCATCGCGCGCGACTTCGAGGCGGCGTTCGAGAAGGCCGATGTGCTGGTCACCCCGACCGCGCCGACGACGGCCTTCACGATCGGAGAGAAGGTCGACGACCCGATGGCGATGTACCGAAGTGACGTCGCGACCATCCCGGCGAACCTGGCCGGGATCCCCGGGATGTCGATCCCGAACGGCCTCGCCGACGAGGACGGTCTGCCGACCGGGTTCCAGTTCCTGGCGCCGGCCACCGAGGACGATCGGCTCTATCGGGCAGGAGCGGCGCTCGAGGCCGCACTGCACGACAGGTGGGGTGGACCGATTCTCGCGCAAGCGCCGGATCTCGCGGCGAAGGAGGCCATCTGATGACGACCGCGACGGATGCCGTCGTCGACTACGACGACGCGATCGCTCGTTTCGACCCGGTCCTCGGGCTCGAGGTCCACGTCGAGCTCAACACCGACACCAAGATGTTCTGCGGTTGTGCCACGACCTTCGGGGCCGAGCCCAACACCCACGTGTGCCCGGTCTGCCTCGGCCTGCCCGGTGCGTTGCCCGCCGTCAACGCGACGGCGGTCGAGTCGGCGATGCGCATCGGCCTCGCGCTGAATTGCCGTATCGCCGACTGGTGCCGCTTCGCCCGGAAGAACTACTTCTATCCGGACATGCCCAAGAACTTCCAGACGTCCCAGTACGACGAACCGATCGCGTTCGAGGGGTATCTCGACGTCGAACTCGAGGACGGCACTCCGTATCGGGTCGAGATCGAGCGCGCCCACATGGAGGAGGACACCGGCAAGTCGTTGCATGTCGGCGGAGCCACCGGTCGGATCCAGGGCGCCGAGTATTCGCTCGTCGACTTCAACCGCGCCGGGATCCCGTTGATCGAGATCGTCACCAAGCCGCTCACCGGAGCGGGGGAGAAGGCCCCCCTGGTGGCGAAGGCCTACGTGTCGGCTCTCCGCGACCTGATGAAGGCCCTCGGCGTCAGCGACGTGCGCATGGAGCAGGGGTCGATGCGGTGCGACGCCAACGTGTCGCTGCGTCCGCGCGCCACCAACGGCCAGGACCAGAACGATGTGCCGCTGGGCACCCGCACGGAGACCAAGAACGTCAACTCGTTGCGGTCGGTCGAGCGTGCGGTGCGCTACGAGATCAGCCGGCACGCTGCGGTGCTGGATACGGGGGAGTCGATCCTGCAGGAGACCCGTCACTGGCACGAGGACACCGGCATCACGACGTCCGGACGCCCGAAGTCGGACGCCGACGACTACCGCTACTTCCCCGAGCCCGACCTGGTGCCGGTCGCCCCGACGAGGGATCACGTCGAGGAACTGCGCGCGACGCTGCCGGAGCCGCCGGCGAAGCGGCGCAAACGGCTGCAGGCCGAATGGGGCTACACCGATCTGGAGATGCGCGATGTCGTCAACGCCGACGCCGTCGATCTGATCGAGCAGACCGTCGCCGAAGGTGCGACGCCCGCCGGAGCCCGCAAGTGGTGGACCGGCGAGCTCGCGCGCCGCGCCAACAAGGAGGGCAAGGGCGTCGAGGACTTCGGTGTCACCGCCTCCGACGTCGCCGAGTTGGACGGCATGGTGCGTGACGGTCGGCTCAACGACTCGATGGCCCGCCAGGTCCTCGAGGGCGTCATGGCCGGTGAAGGCCGTCCGGCACAGGTCGCCGACGCGCGCGGACTCGAACTCGTGCAGGACGACGGCGCGCTCGAGGCCGCCGTCGATGCCGTCATCACGGACAACGCCGACATCGCGGACAAGGTGCGCGGCGGGAAGCTGAACGCCGCAGGTGCCCTCATCGGTCAGGTGATGAAGCGGATGAAGGGCCAGGCGGATGCCGCCAAGGCACGCGAGATGATCCTGTCCAAACTGACCTGAGTGTTCCCGGCGAGCATGATCGAGCTCCGATGTGTCTCACCGGGTTTCGATACGCTCGCCCGAGGGGCTCGCTACTCAACCAGCCGTGTGGCGCTCGCCTGGGCTCAACCAGCCGTGTGGCGCTCGCTGCTCGACCAGCCGTGTGGCGCTCGCTGCTCGACCAGCCGGTGTGGCTTGCCGATCAGTGCTTTTCCGGCCAGCCCGTGTAGCACTCGGCGAGGTAGGTCGAACCGGCGACGGACGAGGTGACGGTGGTCAGTTCCCCGATCTGCCGACGCACGTCGAATGGGCTGTCGTCCGGCAGGCGGTGCAGCATGCGGGTCATCCAGTAGGAGAAGTGCTGGGCCTTCCAGACGCGCGTCAGTGCGCGCTGCGAATACTCTTGCAGGCAGGATGGATCGGCGGAGCCGAGCGTCTTGGCAAGGATTTCGGCGAGCACCTTCACGTCGGCCAGGGCGAGGTTGAGGCCCTTGGCGCCGGTGGGCGGCACGGTGTGCGCGGCGTCTCCGGCGAGGACCAGGTTGCCGTAGCGCATCGGCTCCTGCACGAAACTGCGGAACGGAAGCACCGACTTCTCCGTGATCGGGCCCTCGTGCAAGGTGAAGCCGTTGGCTCCCACGCGGGCTTGCAGCTCGGACCAGATCCGATCGTCCGACCAGGATCCGACGTCCTCGTGCGGATCACACTGGAAATACATGCGTTGCAGAGTTGGCGTGCGCTGACTGATGAGCGCGAATCCCCGCTCGGAATGGTTGTAGATCAACTCGGGCGCGCTCGGAGGTGCCTCGCACAGGATGCCGAACCATGCGAACGGGTATTCCTTGAAGTAGTGCCGCCGCAGGTCGTCGGGGAACGTATGCCGCGTCATGCTGTGTGCCCCGTCCGCGCCGACGAGGTAGCGGCATCGCACCTCCTGCGCCGTCCCGGACTCGTCGGCGAAGCAGATGGCCGGTCGCTCCGAGGTGACGTCACGCACGGTCACGTCCGTGGCTCCGTAACGCACGTCGCCGCCGTCCCGTTCGCGCGCCGCGGCCAGGTCGATGAAGACATCGGTCTGCGGATACAACTGGACCGACGCGTCCACCAGGTGCGCGAAGTCGATCCGGTGACCGCTGCCACCGAAGCCGAGTGTGATGCCTTCGTGCTCGAACCCGTCCCGCCGCACCCGGTCGGATACGCCCGTCTCGATCAGTAGCCGGACACTGTCGTGCTCGAGGATCCCGGCCCGATGCGTCTGCTCGATCTGCTGTCTGGTGCGATGGTCGACCACGACCGACTCGATGCCGGACCAGTGCAACAGGTGCGACAGCATGAGCCCGGCAGGTCCTGCACCGACGATGCCGATCTGGGTGGAGGTCACATTCGTCATGGGTGCAGTCTCTGCCCTGGCCGGGTATTCCGGCGACTCTCTTCTTTCACTGAACGGAAGTCACAGGCTGCGGCCGATCCCGCGTGCGGCGACGTGGAGCGCCGTGACGAGGCGCTCACGCCCTGTGCGCAGGCTCGGGACCACGATCCCCACGGCCGCCACGACCTCCCCACCCGACACGATCGGGACCGCGAGCGAGCACGCCCCGAGCGACATCTCCTCGCTGGTCTGGGCGAAGCCGTCCTGCCGCACCTTGGCCAACTCGCGCCCGAGACGTCCCGGCTGGGTGATCGTGTAGGGCGTGATCCGGGTCAGGTGTGTCAGCACGTCCTGCTGCACCTCGGCGGGGGCGTGGGCCAGCAACGCCTTGCCGACGCCGGTCGCGTGCAGCGGCAGACGGGAGCCGACCGTGCTCACCACCGGGACGGACTGATGGCCCCGCAGCCGGTCGACATACAACACCTCGGTGCCCTCGCGGATCGCCAGGTGCACGGTGGCCAGCGTGACCCCGTAGATGTCGTGCAGGAACGGTGAGGCGACCTCGCGCAGCCCGGTGTGAGTCGGGGCCAACAGCCCGAGGTCCCACAGCCGCCGCCCGATCACGTAGCTGCCGTCGGGTCGACGTTCCAGGGCATGCCCCTTCACCAACTCGCCGACGAGGCGATGGGCGGTGGCGAGCGGCAGGTCGGCGCGGCGGGCGATATCGCTGATACGCAGCGCACGGTGTGCCGCATCGAACGTCCCGAGCACCGCAAGGACCCGGGACGTGACGCTGACACCGGTTTTTGCGCTGTGGCCCGCCATGCTTTCACTCAGTGGAAGGAAAGAGTCGTGCAGTCAGCATAGCCCTCCTACGGTGTGAAGCGTGAGTGAGACGAACAGCGGGACGCACGGCGGCTCCGACGCCGCCGCGCAGACCCAACACCAGATCAGCGAGGAGATCGCCGCGATCGGCGAGCGGTATGCCGACGGCGGGCGGACCGAGCGTCGCACGCGGACGGACTACCCGCCCTATCGCAGCAGCGTGTTGCGCCACCCGACGAAGGACCTGCATCATGCGGACCCGGAGACGATCGAGCTCGCCTCACCGGTGTTCGGCGAGCGGGATGTGGCAGCGGTGGAGGCGGACCTGACCGTTCAGCACCGCGGTGAGCCGATCGGCGAACGGATCGTGGTGGCCGGGCGGGTGATCGACGGCGACGGGCGGCCCGTGGCCGGGCAGCTCGTCGAGATCTGGCAGGCCAACGCGGCCGGACGCTACATCCACAAGCGTGACCAGCATCCTGCGCCGCTCGACCCCAACTTCACCGGCGTCGGACGCACCCTGACCGATGCGGGGGGCAATTATCGGTTCCTGACCATCAAGCCCGGTCCCTATCCGTGGAAGAACCATCAGAACGCCTGGCGGCCGGCCCATATCCATTTCTCGGTGTTCGGCACGTGCTTCACGCAGCGCCTGGTCACCCAGATGTACTTCCCCGGGGACCCGCTGTTCGGGCTCGATCCGATCTTCCAGAGCGTCGTCGACCCACGCGCCCGGGACCTGATGGTGGCCGGCTACGACCACTCGTTGACACAGCCCGAATTCTCCACCGGATACCGTTGGGACATCGTCCTGTCCGGCTCGTCACGCACGCCGTTCGAGGAAGAGGACCACTGACATGACCGAGTTGCACCCGACCCCGGGCCAGACCGTCGGGCCGTTCTACGGCTACGCCCTCCCGTTCGAGGGCGATCAGATAATCGTCCCGCAGAGCCACCCGGACGCGATTCGGTTGCACGGCACCGTCTTCGACGGTGCCGGCGATCCGGTGCCGGACGCGTTGCTCGAGATCTGGCAACCGGCGCCGGACGGCTCGGTGATCGCCGAACAGGGGTCGCTGCACCGAGACGGCTACACCAACACCGGGTGGGGCCGCTGCGCGACGGACCCCACCGGTCACTACGCCTTCACCACCCTGCGACCCGGCGCCACAGAGAACCGCGCCGCGTTCTTCTCGGTCGTGGTGTTCGCCAGGGGGCTGCTCGACCGACTGATGACGCGTGCCTACCTACCCGGCGATGCGGCAGCGCTGGACTCCGACCCGCTGCTCGGGTCGTTGCCCTCGGATCGGCGTTCCACCCTGATCGCCGAGGCCGACGAGCAGGGGTTCGTGTTCGACGTCCATCTGCAGGGAGACCGGGAGACGGTGTTCCTCGACTTCCCGGCGCGTTGATGCCGGCCGATCCACCGAGCGACCTGTTCTGGCCCGGGGACGAGCGCGCCGGAGACGTTTTCGGCGACGTGTCGATGGTGCGCGCCATGGTGAGGGTCGAATGGTGCTGGTTGCACGCGCTGGCGGCCGCCGGTATCGCGCCCGACGACGTCACGCAGGACCTGCCCGACGAGCGCGAGGTCGTCGGCGCGGAGCAGGTCGTCGACATCGCTCGGGCCGCCGAGGCGGGCGCTCATCCGGTCCTTCCGCTGCTGGCGGTGCTGCGCGACACCCTCCGGCCGCATCTGCCGAAGGCGGCCCGCTGGTTGCACCGGGGGATCACCAGCCAGGACGTCGTCGACACGGCACTTCAGTTGTGCCTGCGCGACGCGCTGGCCGGTGTCCGGGTGCATCTCAAGACCCAGATCGACGCGCTGGCCCAACTCGCGGTCGATCACGAGCACACGGTCATGAGTGCGCGCACCCTCACGCAGCACGCTGTCCCGATCACGTTCGGAGGCAAGGCGGCCCGATGGATGAATGGCGTCCTGGACGCCCGCGACGCGGTGGACCAGGCGACGGCGAGACTGCCGGCACAGGTCGGTGGCGCCGCGGGCACTCTGTCCGCGCTGGTCGCGATGGCGCGGTCGGCGGGGCTGAGCCGGCCGGAGGAGGTGGCGATCGGCGTCGCCGAACACACCGCCGAGGCCTTGGGACTGGTCGCGCGGCCCGCCTGGCACACGAACCGTGCCCCCGTCACCCGGCCGGCGGACGCACTCGTGACCTGCACCGACGCCTGGGGGCACATCGCGAACGACGTGCTCACGCTCTGCCGCCCCGAGATCGGTGAACTCACCGAACCGACCGGACCCGGGCGGGGCGGATCGTCGACCATGCCGCACAAGACCAATCCCGTGTTGTCCGTGCTGATCCGCCGGGCCGCACTCAGCGCTCCCCCGTTGGCCGCCACATTGCACATGGCCTCCGCGGACGCCGTCGACGAGCGCCCCGGCGGGGCATGGCAGGCCGAGTGGAGCGCGCTGCGCACCCTGGCGCGGCACGCCCTGACGGCCGGGTCACAGACATCCGAGCTGCTGGTCGGGCTGCGCGTGGACGGCGCGCGGATGGCGCGTACCGTGCAGGACGATGCAGCAGCCTTGCTCTCCGAACAACAGATCGTCACCGACCTGTATGCCGAGGCCGAGTCGACGGACGACCCCTCGGCATACCTCGGCGTGGAAGGCCTGATCATCGAGTCCGCGATCGCCCGCGCGCGAGAGATCCAGGAGGAGAAGCCATGACGACGGCGAATCTGATCACCGGAGTCGACCTCGGCGGCGATCCCTCGCAGCCGTTGCTGGTGCTCGGCCCATCGCTCGGCACCTCTGCGGAGGCGCTGTGGGGTCGGGTTGCCGAGATGCTGACCGGTGACTTCCACGTCGTCGGATGGGATCTTCCGGGCCATGGGCACAACACCGCCGCACCGACCGGCCGGTTCGATGTCGCGGACCTCGCGGCGGCCGTCGTGCACCTGGCGAGCGAGATCATTGGTGCCGACGAAACATTCTGCTATGCAGGCGATTCCATCGGCGGCGCGGTGGGCCAACAGCTCCTGCTCGATGCCACCGACCGGGTCGAGTCGGCGGCACTCGTGTGCACCGCAGCCTGCTTCGGGCAGCCTCAGGGGTGGCACGAACGGGCGGACCTGGTGCGGCGCAACGGCACGCAGGTCATGGTGGAAGGATCGGCGAAGCGCTGGTTCCCAGAAGGATTCGTCGACCAACATCCGCAGGTGGCGGCGCCGCTGCTGCATGCGCTGCAGGAAGCCGATCGGGCCGGGTATGCGGCGGCGTGCGAGGCGCTTGCGGCGTTCGATGTGCGCGATCGACTCGGCGAGATCGACGCCCCGGTGCTCGTGATCGCCGGGTCGGACGACGTGGCGGCACCTCCGCAGGAGGCCCGGTCGATCGCCTCCACGGTGCGAGATGCCCGGGTCGTCGTCCTGGACGGTGTGGGACATCTGGCACCCGCCGAGGCACCACGCCGGGTCGCCGACCTGCTGCGGGAGCACTTCGCACGGCCGAAGCCGCACACGACCCAGTCCGAGGTCCACCGGGCCGGAATGGCGGTCCGGCGACAGGTCCTCGGTGATGAGCACGTCGATCGTGCGGTCGAGCGAACCACGGACTTCACCGAGCGGTTCCAGGACATGATCACGCGATATGCCTGGGGGGAGATCTGGTCCCGGCCGGGCCTGGATCGGCGGAGCCGCTCGATGATCACCTTGACGGCGATGATCGCTCGGGGCCACCACGAGGAGTTCGCGATGCACGTGCGTGCGGCGCTGCGCAACGGCCTGACCGTGGACGAGATCGAGGAAGTCATTCTGCAGTCGGCGATCTACTGTGGTGTGCCGGATGCGAATACGGCGTTTCGGATCGCTCAGCGGGTGCTGGACGATGGCGATGAGACAAAGGAGAAGCAGTGACCGCTTTTGTGTATGACGCGGTGCGGACCCCGTTCGGCAAGTTCGGCAAGGGGTTCGCGCAGGTGCGCCCGGACGACCTCGCCGCGGTGGTGCTGCGTGCCGTCGCCGAACGCAGCCCGGCGATGGATCCGGCAACGGTGGACGACATCGTGTGGGGCAATGCCAACGGCGCCGGCGAGGAGAACCGCAACGTCGGGCGCATGGCGGGACTGTTGGCGGGATACCCGGTGTCGGTTCCCGGGGTAACGGTCAACCGGTTGTGTGGGTCCTCGCTGGATGCCGCGATGCAGGCCTCCCGCTCGATCGAGACGGGTGATGCACGGCTCGTGGTGACCGGCGGCGTGGAGTCGATGACGCGCGCGCCCTGGGTGCTGCCCAAGCCCGGGCGCCCGTTCCCGGCAGGTGACGCCACCGCGGTGTCGACCGCGTTGGGTTGGCGCCTGGTGAACCCGAGCATGCCGAAGGAGTGGACGGTGTCGCTGGGGGAGTCCAACGAGCAGCTGGCCGAGATCTACGGCATCTCCCGTGACCGGCAGGACGAGTTCGCGGCGCGCTCGCATCGACTCGCCGATCAGGCATGGGAAGGCGGGTTCTATGACGATCTGACCGTGGCGGTGCCGGACACGGATCTGGTGCGTGACGAGGGGGTGCGACCGGGGTCGACGGCGCAGTCACTGTCGGGACTGAAGCCCGCCTTCCGCCCGGACGGATCGATCACGGCGGGAAACGCCTCTCCGCTGAGCGACGGGGCAAGCGCCGTGGTGGTGGGATCGGAAGAGGCGGCGACGGATCTGGGGCGTGAGCCTCTGGCACGGATCGCCGGGCGCGGGGCGCACGCGGTCGAACCGCACCGGTTCGGGTATGCGCCCGTCGAGGCCGCCAACAAGGCATTGACGCGTGCTGGGATCGGCTGGTCGGACGTCGGTGCCGTGGAGTTGAACGAGGCGTTCGCGGTGCAGTCGCTGGTGTGCCTGGACATGTGGCACGTCGATCCGCAGATCGTCAACACCCGCGGCGGCGCCATCGCGATCGGCCACCCGCTGGGCGCGTCCGGTGGGCGGATTCTGGGCACGCTGGCCAAGGTGCTGCGAGAGGACCATCAGCGGTGGGGTGTCGCGGCGATCTGCATCGGGGTCGGCCAGGGCCTGGCCGTGGTGTTGGAAAACACCGATGCGGGGCATGGTGCGGCGTGACAGAGATCTTCGACGGGCGGTCCGCGGCGGACGAGGCGGTCGCGGACGTGCAGGACGGGTCGACGGTGTTGATCGGTGGGTTCGGGATGGCCGGACAACCGGTCGAGTTGATCGACGCGTTGTTGCGTCGTGGTGCGCGAGATCTGACCGTCGTCAACAACAACGCCGGCAACGGCGACACGGGGCTGGCCGCGCTGCTCGCGGCCGGCATGGTGCGCAAGATGATCTGCTCCTTCCCCCGGCAGAAGGACTCATGGGTCTTCGACGACCTGTACCGCACGGGCAAGGTCGACCTGGAGGTCGTCCCGCAGGGCACGCTCGCGGAGCGAATGCGTGCCGCGGGGGCGGGGATCGGCGGGTTCTACTGTCCGACCGGGGTCGGCACGCCGTTGGCCGAGGGCAAGGAGGTGCGCACCATCGATGGGCGGGATCATGTGCTCGAGTGGCCGTTGCGCGGCGACGTCGCGCTGATCAAGGCACATGTGGCGGATCGGCTCGGCAACCTGGTGTATCGCAAGACGGCTCGCAACTTCGGTCCCGTCATGGCCACCGCCGCGACGACCACCGTCGTCCAGGTGAACGAGGTCGTTGATGCCGGCGCGCTGGACCCGGAGGCGGTCGTGACACCGAGTATCTATGTGGACACGGTGGTGGTTCCGGAATGATGGAGCACGATGTCGAGCTGGATCGGGAGCAGGTCGCGGCGCTGGTGGCGTCGCACATCCCGACCGGCGCGTTCGTCAACCTGGGGATCGGGCAGCCGACGAAGGTCGCCGATCATCTGCGCCCGGAGCAACAGGTCACGTTGCACACGGAGAACGGCATGCTCGGGATGGGGCGCGCGGCAGAGGGGGACGAGATCGACCCCGACCTGATCAATGCCGGCAAGATCCCGGTGATCGAGACGCCGGGCGCGTCCTACTTCCATCACGCCGATTCGTTCGCGATGATGCGCGGCGGACATCTGGACGTGTGTGTGCTCGGTGCATTCCAGGTCTCCGCGCAGGGCGATCTGGCCAACTGGCACACCGGCGCCCCGGATGCGATCCCTGCGGTCGGGGGAGCGATGGATCTCGCGATCGGTGCCAAGCAGGTGTTCGTGATGATGAACCTGACGACCCGCGACGGGCGGTCGAAGCTCGTGGAGTCGTGCACCTATCCGCTGACCGGTGTCGGGTGTGTCAGCCGGGTCTACACCTCCCGTGCGGTGTTCGCGATCGGTCCGGAGGGCGTGGCGGTGACCGACCTGTTCGGCACCACCTTCGAGGACGTGCAACGCCTGGTGCCCGTCCCGCTCCACCGGGCGTGAGTCCGATGCGCCGCGACACGGGTACCGTCGAGCCATGGTGACCGTTGCCCTGCCCGAACAGTCCTGGGTGGACGAGCTGTGCGACGTGCCGGGAGTCGACCCGGTGTTCTGGCGGATGGATGGCCCGCCGCCGACCGACGACATCGCACTCGCCGTCCCGCCCTACATGAGATCACCGCGCCGTATGCAGTGGCTCGGCGAGTTGCCCGCACTGCGCGTCGTGCAACTGGTCACGGCCGGATACGAGCACGCACTGCCCTACCTTCGCCCGGGTGTGCAGCTGGCGAACGGAGCCGGGATCCACGACACCTCCACGGCCGAACTGGCACTCACCCTGATCCTCGCCGCACAGCGGGGAATCCCGGAGGCGGTGCGTGCCCAGGATCCGGGGGAGTGGGCGCCGCTGGCCGGGCGCTCGAGCCTGGCCGATCGGGCGGTCCTCCTCCTGGGCTACGGCGGCATCGGCCGGGCGGTCGCACGGCGCCTCGCGGGGTTCGAGGTGGCCCGGATCACCGCGGTCGCCTCGCGCCCGCGCGCCGGCGACGAATACGTGTCCGAGGTGCACGGTGTCGACGAGTTGCCCGCCCTTCTCCCGCACCACGACATCGTCGTCGTGGCCACGCCGCTCAGCGACGCCACACGCGGCCTGGTCGACGCGCACTTCCTGGCCCGTATGCCGGACGGGGCCCTGCTCGTCAACGTCGCCCGCGGGGGCGTGGTGCGGACCGATGCGGTCGTCGCGGAGTGCTCGAGCGGCCGCCTGCGTGCTGCCGTGGACGTCACCGACCCGGAGCCCCTTCCGTCGGACCATCCGTTGTGGCACACGCAGGGGGTGCTGATCACGCCGCACATCGGAGGGCCGAGCACCGCCTTCGAGCCGCGCGCGGTGGCGCTGCTTCGGCGACAGCTGACCCTCTTCGGTTCGGGGCAGCCGCTCGAGCACGTCGTCGCGACGGGATGAGATCCTGTCTTCCATGAACGACAGTCCACGCCTTCTGGTCCTGCTGCGTCATGCCAAGGCCCAAAGCCCCTCGGGCGTGCGCGATCACGAGCGCCCGCTGACCGACTCCGGACGAGCGGACGCCCGCGCGATGGGGCAATGGTTGAAGGACCACAAGCTGGTGCCCGACCTCGTCGTCTGCTCGACGGCGCTGCGGACGCGTGAGACGTGGGAGCAGGTCGCCGAGGCCGGGGCACTCGGGGCGCTCATCGAGCACGAGGGCGCGGCCTACAACGCGTCCGTGCCGACCCTGCTGCACCTCGTCCAGGAGGCCGAGCCGGACGCCCAGGTGCTCGTGCTCGTGGGGCACTCACCCGGTGTTCCGGGGCTGGCCGCCACCCTCGCGGAGGGGCACGAGAGCACCGAGCGGCTCGCCGGCGGGTTCGGGACCTGCACCGCGGCCGTGCTGGCGGTGCGCACGGCCTGGGAGGATGTGGCTCCCGGCACGGCCGAGATCGAGGCGGTTCACACCGCCCGGGCCGCCCGCGACTGAGCGGCCGTGCCGGCCCGGTCAGTCGGTCAAGAAGTTCGACAACAGCCGGTTGAATGCGTCGGCATGCTCGATCTGTGTCCAGTGGCCGCAGCGGCCGAAGACGTGCAACTGTGACCGGTCGATCAACTCGTGCAGACGCAGGGAGTTCTGCAACGGGATGACCTGATCCTCGCGTCCGTGGACGATCAGGGTGCGGTGCGGCAGCGACCGGATCTCCTCGTCGGGAGTCACCATCGCGTCCACCGACCGCTGGCGTGGTGCGGGGAACATCGAACCGTAGGACTCCTGGAATCCGGGACGTATGCTGGCGCGGTAGCGCACCTGCGCGAGCTCGTCCGTGACGAGCTCGCGCGAATAGGCGAAGTAGTCCATCATGCGGCGCATGGACTCGAAGGACGGCTCATATCCCCATACGGCATCGAGCCCCTCGGTGATCTCGAACGGGACGCCGACGCTGCCCATCAGCGCCAGGGCGTCGACACGGCCTGGATGCCGACTGGCCATCCGCAAGGCGATCGCGCCACCGAAGCTGTTGCCGACCACGGTCGCCTTCTCGATGCCGAGCGCATCGAGGAATCCGACGGCCTGGTCGACCCAGGTCGTCAGTCCGTACGTCGCGCCGGTGGGGCGCTCGGAGAACCCGAATCCGACCATGTCCATGGCCAGCACGCGGTTGCTCTCGGCGAGTGCGGGGATGGTGAGGCGCCAATTGGCGTAGGCGGACACCCCGGGCCCGGACCCATGGATGAGCAGCACCGGATCGCCGGAGCCGGCCTCGAGATAGTTCGTGGTGATGCCGTTGGCACGAACGCTGGAGCCCACCTCGGGGTTCGACGAGTCGTCGGCCATCATCGATCACCCTGCCGGTCGATCTGCATGACCACGGCTTTGGGTTCGGTGAAGAACTCTTTGCTGAAGTCGCCGCCCTCGCGGCCCACACCGGAGTCCCCGACACCGCCGAACGGCGTGCGCAGATCGCGGATGAAGAAGCAGTTCACCCAGACCATGCCGGCCCGCAGCTCGGAGGACACCCGGTGTGCACGGGACAGGTTCTCCGTGAACAGCATCGCGTTGAGGCCGTATCGGGTGTCGTTGGCCAGACGGACGGCCTCGCCCTCGGTGTCGAAACGGTTGACCACGCACACCGGGCCGAAGATCTCCTCGCAGTACTGCCGGGAGTCCAGCGGCAGACCGGTGAGGATCGTGGGGCGGACCAGCCACGCACCCGCCTCGTCGACACCGCCGGTGAGCATCGACCCACCCTGTTCCTCGACGCCGTCGAGGTAGCCGACGACCTTGTCGTAGTGCTTCTTGCTCGCGAGGGTGGAGAACGCGACGTTCGGATCGAAGGGGTCACCGATGGCCAGGGCCTCGGCGGCCGCCACGAAACGCGTCATGAACTCGTCGTAGATGCCCGATTGCACGTAGAGCCGCGAACCGGCGAGGCAGATCTGACCGGAGTTGCGGAAGATCGCCTCGACCGCCCAGTGCACCGCGTTGTCCAGGTCGGCGTCGTCGAAGACGATGTTGGCTCCCTTGCCGCCGAGCTCGAGCGAGACCGGCGCGAGGTGTGATGCCGCCGACGCCATGACGGCCTTGCCCGTGGCCGAGGACCCGGTGAACGTCACGCGGTCGACGCGGTCGTCTCCCGAGAGGGTTGAGCCCGCAGGCGCGCCGTGTCCGTTGAGGACATTGAGGACTCCGGGCGGGAATCCGGCGTCGACGGCGAGACGCCCGAGCAGCGTCACCGAGGCGGGGGTGTCCTCGCTCGGTTTGACGACGCAGGTGTTGCCCCACGCGATGGCCGGAGCGATCTTCCACGTCGCCATCATCAAGGGGAAGTTCCACGGGGAGATCGCCCCGACCACACCGACGGGCCCGAATTCGCTGTAGGCGTGGTGGCCGGTCGGCATCGGGTACACCTCACCGGTGTGGTCGCGCTGATGGTCGGCGAAGAAACGGAAATTGGCCACCGATCGCCCGACGTCGTGCTTGGCCTGTGCGAAGGGCTTGCCCATGTTCTTCGTGTCGAGGGTCGCGAGATCGTCGGCACGATCCTCCATGAGATCGGCGAGCCGGTGAATCGCGGCGGCCCGCTTCGGGCGGGTCATGTGCGGCCAGGGGCCCTCGTCGAACGCCCTCCGCGCGGAGGCGACTGCCCTTCGCGCGTCGTCGGCGGACCCTTCGGCCGCCTGGGCGAAGATCTCCTGGGTGTACGGATTCCAGACGTCGAAGCGCCCGCCGTCCAGGGACTCGACCTCTTCGTTGTCGATGATGTGTCCGAAGAACTCGCTGGTCATGACTGGCCTTTCGACTCTGTCGCCGAGTCGGCCTGCGCGGCCCGACGCTCGGCGAGGGTGACGTCCCCGGCGGCGAAGTGCTCACCGGGGATCTCATGGACGACGACACGCACGTTCTGCCGGGGAGCGACGCCCGCCTCCTCGACAGCGGTGGTGATCCGGCTGATCATGGCGCGGATGGCTTCCGGATTCCGACCGCGGGTGAGGGTGACCTGGATGATCGGCATGTCAGGAACCTCCTCGGACGTGAACGGAGCCGAGATGGCTGAAATGACACGTGATGGAGGTGCCGGGTGTGGCGAAGTAGGCATCGGTCATCCCGCCGGTGAGGACGATCCAGCCGGGTTCGATGGCGTGGCCACGTCGGGCCAGATCGTTGGCGGCGAGCGCGAGCGCCTCGGCGGGATGCCCCTGCACGGCGGCACCGGTGGCCGAATCGACGACCTGCCCGTCGACCTCGACGAGGACCGCCTCGAGTGAGAGATCGAGTGCGTCGGGGGGCACCGCCACGGGCCCGGTGACGAACGCACCCGAGCTCGCGTTGTCGGCGATGACGTCGCCCGCGGCGAACCTGAAGTCCGTGTAGCGGCTGTCGATCACCTCGGCGCCGCCCAGCACGTGGTCCACGGCCGCCAGGGCCTGGGCCGCTGTGACACCGGGTCCCTCGAGCCGATCGCCCATGACGAAGACCAGTTCCGGCTCGACGCGCGGGTGAATGAGGCGATGCTGGGGGATCGGGTCCCCCGCAGGGAGGGCCATGGCGTCGGTCAGCCACGCGACGAACGGGGTGTCGACCCCCATCCGCTGCTGTTTGGCACGTGAGGTCAGACCGAGCTTGATACCGACGGTCTTCTCTCCGCGGGCGAGTCGACGTCGCAGTGTGAGGTCCTGGATCCGGTATCCCGTGGCCACATCGAGATCCGGCCACTCGTCGGTGAACTTGACGCGGTCACGGCGTTCGTCCTCGCAGGCGAGCAGTTCGGTGGCCACGGAGTCCTCGTCCCAGGCGGTCATCGCGGATCCTCCGGAGCGCGTTTCATGGGGTGTCCTCTCGAGGGTCGTCGAATACGGCGGTCACCGTGCCGAGCTCGGCGACGGTGGCGGTGAAGGTGTCGCCCGGCTCGACGGTCGTCATGCGAGTCAGGGCGCCGGGAAGGACGATGTGGCCGGCCTCCAGACCGATTCCGCGGTCACCGAGGGTGTTGGCGAGCCAGATCAGCCCACTGAGTGGCGAGCCCAGCACCGCACCTCCCGCTCCGGTGCTCACGACCGCGCCCCCTCGGGTGAGGACGCAGCCGATCAGTCGGAGGTCGAGGCCGTCGAGTGGTGTGGGGGTGCTCCCGAGCACGACACCGCCGGAGTTCGCGTTGTCGGCGATCGTGTCGACCATGGCGATCTCCTGGCCGACGATCCGGCTGTCGGTGATCTCCAATGCGGGGAGGACGAAGTCGACCGCGTCGATGGCCCGTGCGACCGTGACACCCGGCCCGCGCAGTGGTTTGCCGAGCACGAAGGCGATCTCGGGAGCGACTCGCGGTCGACGGAAGCATCCGAAGGGGATCGGTTGATATTCCAGGTGGACGCCGTCGTCCATGAGGTGGCCGAAGTCGGGCCCGCCCACTCCGAGTTGTCGTGGCACCGCCTGCGAGGTGAGACCGACCGTGTAACCGATCACGCTGCGGCCCTCGCCCTGCCATCGGCTCACCTGGCGCTGCTGGATCACATACGCCCGGTCCGGGCTCAGGTCGGGGTCGGCGTCGGTGAGCGGCGGGATCGGTGTCCCAGTGCGGTGGGCGTCCAACAGGGCTTCCACGGCGCGGCTCTCGTCCATGCTCTTCACGCTAGGAGCCGAGGCCTGTGGTGTTCGGCGTGGTTCCGCTACCCGGAACGAGGCTCAGGGACGGTGATCCCTGCAGATGCGGGCGACGCCGGCCAGGAGCATGGGCACCAGCTGGGAGATCCTGGGCTCGAGGGCTTCGGAGGGCCCGAAGAAGGACACCGACCCGATGGCCGACCCCGACTGCCTGATCGGTACGGCCACGGAGGCGCTGCCGTCGTAGCTGCCGTCGTGCGTGATGGCGTGCCCATGCGCGCGTACCCACCGCAGCTCGCGGTCCCAGTCCTCTTCGCGCCGAATCGTGCGGCTTGCCCGCGGTGGGAATCCGGCCATTCGTCGTTCGTGGTCCAACTGGTCGTTGAAGGCGGCGATCGCCTTGCCCGAACTGGTCGTGTGCGCGGGCAGGCGGCGTCCGCTGTGCCCGAGGAAGCGCCACGAGTTCTCGGCCTCGATGCGTTCGATGAAGACGACGTCGCCGCCGTCGGGCACGCCGAGGTTGACGGTCAGGCCCGTCTGGTGCGCCAACAGACGCAGCGTCGGCAGCGCCGCGTGTCGCAAACGGTTCCGGGCCAACGAGAGGGTTCCGAGCTCATACAGATGCAGGCCCAGCCGGTAGAGTCCGGTGTCCTCGTCCTGCTCGATGAACCCTCGGGCGGCCAGCGTCGTCAAGACACGGTGCGCGGTGGACTTGGCGACGCCCACGCGCCGAGCGATATCCGAGACGCCGAGGGTCGAGTCGATGGCGAAGCACTCGAGCACGTCCAAGGCGGTGCCCACCGAGCGCAGGCCGCCTCCACCGCGCTCGGGCGGCACGCGTTTGGGCGTCGACCTGATCCATGCGTCACTCTCGTCGGCAGCACGCATGCGGGCGTCGGGTTCCTCGGTCACGGTCATCGATCTTCCGATCTACAGGTCGGTGTTCTCCGATTCTCGGGTGTGGTGGGCGGATTGACAAGAGCGTCGGATGCCGGTCAGCGCTTGATCAGTGGGCTCTTGAGGCCTCCGCCGTTCTTGTCCGATTCGTCGAAGAAGTCCTCGCGGACGATGTCTCGTGGGAACAGTCGCCTGCTCATCAGCGTCTTCAGCGCTGCTTCGACCATCGGCGGCGGACCACACAGATATCCTCGGCAGCCTGCCAGGCGTGCGTGGTCGGCCTCGATCACCTCGGTCACCAGTCCATAGGCGTATCCGTCCGGTGCATCGCCCGTCTCTTCGACCTGTTCGGGGGTCTCCTCGGACAGGCACGGTCGGTAGGTGAACTGGGGGAACTCCTCCTCCAGGGCACGAAACTCGGCGACGTCGTAGAGCCAGGCCCGTGTCCGTCCTCCCGCGTACAGCGTCAGGTCTCCCTCGTATTCGTCGGCCTCGAGTGCGTGCCGGATCATCGACTTCAGCGGAGCCACACCGGTCCCACCGCCGACGAGGATCGCATGCTTGTCCTCACCCGTGCGTAGCACGAACCGGCCGTAGGGTCCGGAGAGGCGTACCCGGTCGCCGACCTCGAGCCGGGAGAAGACCCATCCGTCCGTTCCTCGACCTCCGTGCACATTGCGGATGTGGAACTCCAGCCGGGTCCGGTCGTCGGGAGGCGAGGCGATCGACCAGGTTCGGTCGACCTCACCGGTCTCCGCGCCGTCGGGACCGATAGCGGAGGGCACCGTGAATTTCATGTACTGGCCCGCGTTGAAGCCGATCTCGCGGTCCAGTTCGACGACCAGCCGCCTGGTCTGCTCCGCGATGTCCTCCAGTCGGAGGACCGTGCCGACATAGTCCTGAACGGGGTAGACCTCCATGTCCTCATCGACGTCGAGGTCGGCCTCGATCGTCACATCGGACTGCGGTGTCGCGCAGCAGGCCAGGATCTTCCCGTCCTCGCGCTCGAAGTCCATGAGCGCGAACGAACTCGCGTCGCCGATGTCGACCTCGCCCTCGAGCTTGTCCAGCTTGCAGGTCGCGCAGGTGCCGTGGGTG
>CAZMLG010000011.1:0-36223 GCA_964566985.1 uncultured Intrasporangiaceae bacterium | reverse complement strand
TTCCTCATCGCGGTGTTCGGAGCGGTGACCGGCATGGTGATCGGCGTCGCGTTCGGCTGGGCGCTGGCGCGCACCTTCGCCGAATGGGGCCTCACCACGATCGTGCTGCCGTGGGACCTGATCGGGATCACCCTGGTCGGAGCCGCGGTGGCCGGGGTCCTCGCGGCGCTGTGGCCGGCGATCAAGGCCGCCCGCACCAAACCGTTGGAGGCGATCGCCGACCTGTGACGGGACACGATGCGGCGGCCGGTGGATGCACCCACCGGCCGCCGCATCGTCGGTCCGAGCACCGCTCTAGCCGTGGTGGGTCAGATACCCGTCGAGCGCGGCCGGATGGAGGATGGCGCGTTCGCGTACCGCAGTCGCGGCCTGTGGCGAGAGTTCCGCGAATTCGATGGCTTCGCGCCATCCCGACAGCACGGTGTCGACGATGGCATCGATGTGGTCACCGGCCTCGGGCTTCGACAGTCCGTAATCAGCGGATACGTCCCGCAACGCGGCGAGATTCGACCGACGCCTCCCGGTGCGGCTGTATGCGATGGCCTGATTGGCGTCCCATCCGCCCGGCCGTGCGGTCGGGTCCACATCGTAGACAGGTGACAGCGACAGCCGATGCCGGTCTCAGAATGCCGCATGGTTTCGAGCATGGTCGTCGACGTTGCCAACCGCCATGTTCAGGGCCACTCGCCGGAACAACTCCTCGCGGTGGCCATTCGTCGCGTCGAGCACGTCGAGGAAGTCCGGATAGGAGGCGTACCGCGCGGTCATCTCCGTCAGGTGCAATGCAGTGAGCATGGACACCGCCGAGCGCCGGCCGCCGGTTTCGTCACGGTCGGACCGACGCACCAGAAGGACCTTCTTCCCGAGTGAGTCGACGAGCCGGAACCGCGGCACGTCGAGGCCGGCACGTTCCGCGAGGAACAGCGCGGCGGCCTCGATTTGTACCGCGGGGCCGATGTCCGTGCTGCTGGAGAACTTGGCGATCCAATGCGTCCCCTCCTCGTCGACGAACTGTGCCTTTGGGCGCGCGCCTCCCACCGACGTGCCGTGGCGGATCGCGGCATCGAGGTCTGGCGACAGATCCTCGCCGCGGTCGAGGATCTCTGCTGCCTGATGCAGGGCGTCGAGTTGGACGGGCTTGCCGCGCGGCACCTAGTTCGTCGCGCTCGATTGGAAGTCGAGGGCGCCGAACCGCTGCGAGTCGGATTCGAGCATGTACCACTCGAAGGACAGTTCGGCGGTATCGGCGCTTCGTCCCGGATGCCCCGTTGCGCGGTCCAGGAGGACTCGCTGACCCCATGCGTCGGGGAGGGAGTCGCGTAACACTCCGGCGAGTTCGAGCCCATCACCGGGGTATTGCGCACCGGACCGCAGCGGCAGATCGGGTCCGATGGCGACCGCGTCGTGACGATTCAGGTAGGAGCGGGCATAGCCGAACACGCGCACCGCGCCGTCACGGCGCACGGCACCGGCGACGACCGGGTCGGTGTGACCGGGCAGCCAATGCCAGACGTACACCTCAGAAGTTGTCATCGAACGTCGCTTCGGTCACCCGGACACGGTCGGGCAATAGCGCGTCCACCTGCTGCCGGTGAGTTGCCAGGTCGTTCAGTGTTCGTGCATCTCTCGCGAACAAGGGGACGCCGAGCATCGCAGACGCATTGAACACGTGACCGATCGAAACGTTCGGTGACCCGCGCTCGATGAGCCGCCAGGTACGGGCCGAGACGCCGATGCGTTCGCCGGCTTGTTCCGCGGTGTACCGCGCGCCGAGCCGACGCTCGTGGATGTAGCTACCGAGTGTCTGAAGGGCGTCCCTCGCGGGCGCCCGGAGGCTGATTGTGGTGCGGCCCATGCTCGCCACCTACTTGATCGGAATTACTTTGACAATAGCAGCACTAACATCAAAAGTAACGTCGATTTGTGGGCCGTCGGCGCTCAGCTGCCGAAGCCGACCTTGAACGGCTGCTCGGAGCCGACGTCGACATAGCCGAGGACACCGGCCGGGACGATCACCGTGTGACCGCGCTCGTCGGCGAGGGTCAAGGCGGTGCCGCCGTCGAGCGCGGCCTGCACCAGGTCACGCACCTCGTCGGGGCTCTGCTTGGACTCGAAGACTACTTCGCGTGCGACGTTCTGCACGCCGATCCTGACCTCCACCGTCAGCTCCTTCTGCTGTCTCTGCCTGCGTCCTGTCGGGCACCGCGGCCGCCCGTGACCGGCACAGCGCCGGGCGGTGGCTCGGTTATTCCGCGTCGGCCTCGCCCTGCATCGGGAAGCCGCCGAGCCCTCGCCAGCCGAGCGTAGCCACCAACTGGGAGGCCTCTTCGCGAGGGATGCGCGTCTTCTGCTGCAGCCAGTAGCGCGCCACCACCTGGGACATCCCCACGAGGGCGACTCCGAGCATCAGGGCGCGGTCGGGTGGCAGGCCGGTGTCCTCGGCGATGACGTCCGCGATGGCCGACGCGCACTGCGCGCTCATCCGGTCGACCCGCTCGGCCACGGCCGACTCGTTGGTCAGATCGGACTCGAAGACGAGTCGGAACGCGGCGTCCTTGCGCTCGACGAACCGGAAGAACGCGTCGATCGCGGCCGCGACCCGCAGGCTGTTGTCGTTCGTCGACTCGAGGGCGTCACGCACCAGGGCGGGCACCTCGGCGGTGTGCATGTCCAGCAGCGCGAGGTAGAGATCGAGCTTGCCGGGGAAGTGCTGGTAGAGCACCGGCTTGCTCACGTGCGCGCGGTCGGCGATGTCGTCCATCGCCGCGGAGTGGTAGCCGGACTCGACGAAGACCGACTGAGCCGCCTCCAACAACTGAGCACGGCGCGCAGATCGGGGCAGCCGTCCTCCACGGCCGGCGGTGTCCGGGATCGTGCCCACAGCGCGCTCCTTCGATTCCTCAAGCCATCACAACCGGTTGTCCTCGGGCATCCTATGCTGCCGGACTACCATCAGGGAGTATGACCCACAATCCGATCGTGCCACTCGGTGAGCCACTGCCCGAGGCACAGGTTGAGCGCTACTCGCGCCACCTGCTCATGCCGGAGGTCGGCGTGGAGGGGCAGCGCCGACTGCGGGCGGCACGAGTCCTCGTCGTGGGCGCCGGGGGACTGGGGGCTCCCGTGCTGCTCTACCTCGCCGCCGCCGGTGTCGGCCGTCTCACCGTGATCGACGACGACGAGGTCGAGGTCAGCAATCTGCAACGCCAGGTGATCCACCGCGAGGCCGACCTGGGCGTGCCGAAGGTCGCGTCGGCGGCGCGCGCGGTGCGCGATCTGAATCCCGACGTGTCGATCGAGGTCGTGGCGCAGCGGTTGACCGCCGACACCGCCCTCGCGCTCTTCGCCGAGCACGACGTCGTCATCGACACCACCGACAACTTCGCCACGCGCTACCTCGTCAACGATGCGTGCGTGATGCTCGGGCTTCCGTTGGTGTGGGGCTCGATCCACCGCTTCGACGGCCAGGCCACCGTGTGGTGGGCCGGTGAGGGCCCCTGCTATCGCTGCGTCTTCCCGAAGCCGCCGGCGCCCGGTGCGGTGCCGTCCTGCGCCGAGGCCGGCGTCGTCGGATCGATTCCCGGCGTCATCGGGTCGATCCAGGCGACGGAGGCTCTCAAACTGATCCTCGGGATCGGGCAGCCGCTGACCGGCCGTCTCATCGTGCACGATGCTCTCACCCAGCGCTGGGACACGCTGACGGTGGCGGCCGATCCCGACTGCGCGATCTGCGGCTCGGCTCCGACGATCACCCGGCTGACCGACGAGGCGGCGACGTGCGCGGTCGAGGCGGCCCCGAGTGTCCCGACGATCGACAGCGTGCACCTGCGCGACCTGATGAGGTCCGGCGCGCCGCTGCGGCTCGTCGACGTGCGCACCTCCGGGGAGCGGGCCATCGCCAGCATCGAGGGCAGCGAGCTGATCCCGATCGAGGCGTTCCGCGACGGGTCCGCGAGCACCGCGCTGAGGGATGTGGGACCGGACGACCAGGTGGTGTTCTTCTGCAAGGGCGGAGCCCGCTCCGCGGAGGCGGTGCGTCTCTACCGCGAGCAGACCGGCCGGCAGGCATGGTCGCTCGACGGAGGGGTGCTGGCCTGGCGGCGCGAGATCGACCCGAGCCTTGTCGCCTACTGACGAGGCGCCCTCCGAGCACGGAGGCGAGCACTGGAGCATCCTCCCGGACTACGCGGACGCGGTGCTCGACGTGGTCGAGCACGTCCCGCCCGGCCGGGTCGTCACCTACGGAGACATCGCCGCGCTCGTCGGCAAGGGGCCCCGGCAGGTCGGATCGGTCATGGCGCAGTACGGCTCGATGGTCCCGTGGTGGCGCGTCGTGCGTGCCGGCGGCCGGCCACCGCAAGGGCACGACGCGATCGCCCTGCAGCACTACCGGTCCGAAGGCACTGCGCTCGCCGGCCGGTTCCTGGACCGTGTGGACATGACCCGGGCCCGATTCGACCTGTCGAGAGTCGACACGGACCGCGGGGATGTCACCTCCGGATGATGGTATGGCGTCATGGTGAGGATGCGACGCGACCCGGGGCCGCCGGGTGCGGGGGGCGGTGACGAACCGGCCGTCCTCGACGACGGGCAGCGCGCGGTCGTCGAGGGATCGGGCCCGGTGCTCGCCCTCGGCGCGCCGGGGACCGGCAAGAGCACCGCGGCGGTGGAGACCGTCGTCGCCGCAGTGGCCGGCGGTCTGTCGCCCGATGCCTGCCTGGTGTTGTCCCCGACCCGCGTGCAGGCGGCGGCCCTGCGCGACCGCGTCACCGACCGGCTCCGAGGGACCTCGACCGAGCCCCTCGCGCGCACCCACCAGGCCCTCGCCTTCGGCATCCTGCGGCAGCACGCCGCCGTGCGTGGCGACCCTGCACCACGGCTGCTGAGTGGACCCGAACAGGACGTCGTGCTGCGCGAACTGCTCGACGGGCACCGCGACGGCGAGGGGATCGTGCCGCAGTGGCCCGAATTCGTGCACGAAGCCCTTCCCACCCGAGGGTTTCGAGACCAGTTGCGTGATCTGCTGATGCGGGCCGTCGAATGGGGGCTGAGCGCGGCCGACCTCGACCGGCTCGGTCACGAGCACGACCGGCCCGAGTGGGTCGCCGCCGCCCAGGTGCTCGACGAATACGACCAGGTGACGGCGCTGTCGCGGCCCGGTGCCTACGACCCCGCGTGGATTCTCGGCGCCGCGGCCGACCTCCTCGAGGACGATCCGGCGGTTCGCGACCGACTGCACGAGGCCATCCGGCTGGTCGTCGTCGACGACGCACAGGAGCTCACCCATGCCGGAGCGCGGCTGCTTCGGTTGCTCGTCGGCCCCGCGACCCGTGTCGTGCTGCTCGGCGACCCGGACGCGACGGTGCAGGGGTTCCGTGGCGCCGACCCGGCTCTCGCCCGGCAACTGGGCTCGGAGTGGGGTGTGGCCGCGCCGGTCGTTCTTCCCGTCTGTTATCGGTCCCCGACAGCCGTGCGGGAAGCGTGCGCTCGTGTCACCAGCCGCATCGGCTCCGTCGCCGGCAGCGCACATCGCTCTCCGACCGGCAGGTCCGGTGGGGACGTCGAGGTGGCTCTGCTGCACGCCGTGTCCGCGGAGGCGGCACACATCGCCGCTCGGCTGCGGCGGGCCCATCTCGAGTCCGGGGTGCCGTGGCAGCAGATGGCCGTGATCGTGCGCGGTCAAGCGCGCGCCTCGACGCTGCGGCGCACGTTGTCGGCGGCCGGGGTGCCGGTCACCGTGCCGCCGACGGTGCTCCCACTGCGCGACGAACCGGCGGTGCGCCCGCTGCTCACCCTCTTCGACGTGGTCCTGCAGGTGGCCGACGGAGCGGAGGAACCCGCCACCGCCCAGATGGCCGTCGACGTCCTCACCTCTCCGCTCGGCGGATCCGATGCGATCGCGCTCCGCCGCATTCGTCGAGCGCTTCGCGGGCACGAACTCGCCTCGGGCGGCAGCAGATCCAGTGACGAGCTGCTGGCTGCCGCGATCACCGACACCGGGTGGCTCGGCCTGCTCGGGCCGGAGGTCGCCCCCGCACGCCGCGTCGCACGGGTGACCATGGCGGGCCTGGCGGCGCTGCGCTCGGCCGGGGCGAGCGCGGAGTCCGTGCTGTGGGCGATGTGGGAGGCCTCCGGTCTGGCCACCGACTGGGCCCAGGTGGCTCTGGGCGGGGGCTCGGCCGGGGCGCGTGCGGATCGCGACCTCGACGCCGTCGTCGCGCTCTTCAAAGCGGCCGAGGCTTTCACCGACCGGTTGCCCGGGGCGGCGCCGCGGGCGTTCCTCGAGCACCTGCGCAGCCAGGACGTGCCCGGCGATCGGCTCACCGCCGCCGCCCCTGATGACCAGTGCGTCGCGTTGCGCACCCCGGCCTCCGCCGCCGGTATGCAGTGGAGTTTCGTCGTCGTCGCCGGGGTGCAGGAGGGGGTGTGGCCCGATCTGCGGCTACGAGGATCGCTCCTGGGGTCGGAGGGCCTCGTCGACGTGCTCTCCGGCCGCGGCGACTCGCTGCGTGCCGCACAGGCCGCCGTGCGGCACGACGAGACGCGCCAGTTCCTCGTGGCGATCTCTCGCGCCCGCGAGCGCCTGCTCGTCACCGCCGTGCGCAGCGAGGACGAACAGCCCTCGCCCTACCTCGATCTCGTCGATCCGCTGGATGCCGCGGACGATCCGCAGCTCGACCAGTTGCGCGAGTTCACGCCGGTCGAACCCGCGATGACCCTCCCGGCGACGGTCGCTGCGCTGCGGCGCGACGTGGCGGCCGGCGACGAGGCGCGCCGTGCCGAGGCGACCCGTCTGCTCGCCCGGCTCGCCCACGAAGGCGTCCCGGGTGCCGACCCGTCCGCGTGGTGGGCGCTGACGACGCTCAGCGACGACCGCCCGTTGCGTGAGCCCGACGACCGGGTCACGGTCTCGCCGTCGAAGGTCGAGGCGTTCGGCACCTGCGGGCTCAACTGGCTGCTCACGACCTGTGGTGGGCAGGGCCCCGACGTCGGCGCGGCATCCGTCGGCACCCTCGTCCACGAGATCGCCGCGGAGCTCGGGGAAGGCGACCCGCAGCGGATGCACGACGCCCTCGACGAGCGGTGGCCCCGCCTGGGGCTGGGGCATGGATGGGCCGCGCGGCGCACGCAGGAGGAAGCCCACGGCATGCTCGACCGGTTCACCCGCTATCTGGACGAATCCCGAGCCCAGGGATGGCATCTCGTGCAGGTGGAGCTGCCCTTCGACGTGGTCGTCGGTCGCGCGCGGATCCGCGGCCGGGTGGACCGCCTGGAACGGCACGAGGACGGGCAGCTGCGCGTCGTCGACCTCAAGACCGGGTCCAGCGCCCCCACGCGCGACGAGTTGGACGGTCACGCCCAGCTGGGCACCTACCAGGTGGCGGTGGAGGAGGGCGGCTTCGAGGCGGGAGACACCAGCGGCGGCGCTGCGCTGGTGCAACTCGGCAAGGCCGGGTTGAGCGGTGCGCCGAAGGTGCAGCCGCAGCCGCCTCTCGCCGCCCAGGAGGATCCCCGCTGGGCCCACGACCTCGTCGAGCACACCGCGGACGGGATGGGCGGTGCGACGTTCGTCGCCACGGTCGGGCCACGCTGTGCCACCTGCCCGGTCCGATGGTCCTGCCCGCTGCAGCCGGAAGGATCTCACCTGTGACCCCGCCACGCACCCGCTCGGCCGCCGAGATCGCCGAGGCACTGGGCAACCCACCCCCGACGCCGGAGCAGGAGGCGATCATCGAGGCTCCGGCCCGCCCGCTGCTCGTCGTCGCGGGCGCCGGCTCGGGCAAGACCGAGACGATGGCCTCACGGGTCGTCTGGCTCGTCGCCAACGGGCATGTGGAGCCCGACCAGGTGCTGGGCCTGACGTTCACCCGCAAGGCGGCCGGTGAACTCGCCGAACGGATCGGCCGGCGCCTGCGCCGGTTGCGCGGCGTCGGGTTGTGGACGCCGGGCAGTGTGCCGGGCGACGTCGGGGACGGCATGACGCCGGTGCTCGGGGACACCCCGACCGTGCAGACCTACCACTCGTATGCCGGGCGCATCGTCGGCGAGCACGGCCTGCGCCTCGGGGTGGAGCCCGACGCCCGGCTGCTGTCCGAGGCCGCCGCCTGGCAGGTGGCCGCCGAGGTCGTGTCGTCCTACGACGGTCCGCTCGAGGCGATGAACAGGGCCGAGTCGACAGCCATCGGCTCGGTGGTGCAGATGGCCGGCGAGCTGGCCGAACACCTGCGCACACCCGACGAGGTGCGCACCTACCTCGACGACCTGCTGCGCGCGATCGACCGACTCCCGCCGGCGGGACGCACCAAGAAGGCCCACACGGACACGCTCGACGATCTGCGGGCCCGCCGGGACCTGCTGATCCTCGTCGAGCGTTATCTCGCCGCCAAGACCGCGCGCGTCAGCCTCGACTTCTCCGACCAGATGGGCATCGCGGCGCGGCTCGCGCATCGCTTCCCGCGCATCGGTGCGATGGAGCGCGCCCGGTTCACGGCGGTGCTGCTCGACGAGTTCCAGGACACCAGCGAGGCCCAGATGGTGCTGCTGCGCTCGCTGTTCGTGCCCCCCGAAGGCGGCGAGCCGGTGCAGGTCACCGCCGTCGGCGATCCCAACCAGTCCATCTATGGCTGGCGCGGCGCGAGCGCGACGACCCTGGCGCGATTCCCGGAGTTGTTCGTCGACGACGCCGGCCCCGCACGCGTCTTGGCACTGACGACCAGTTGGCGCAACGACGTGGCGATCCTCGATGCGGCCAACCGCACGTCCGGTCCGTTGCGGACGGCCGGACCGGTCACGGCCCAGCGGTTGCGCCCGCGGCCCGGCGCCGGCGACGGCCGGGTGGAGGCCGTCCGGTCGCTCACGATGCAGGACGAGGCCGACGCCGTCGCGCGCTGGGTCGGTGAACGATGGTTCGACGGCGAGCGACGGCATACCGGCATCAGCGCGGCGGTGCTGTGCCGCAAGCGCGCGCTCTTCCCGCTGATCGTCGAGGCACTGGAGGCGCAGGGGATGCCGGTCGAGGTCGTCGGAGTCGGTGGGCTGCTGACCACCCCCGAGGTGGCCGACCTCGTCAGCCTCCTGTGGGTCGTGCAGGACCCCACCCGGGGGGATCGGCTGATGCGCCTGCTGACCGGCCCGGCGATGCGGCTCGGCGCCGCCGACCTCGACGGTCTGGCCGCCTGGTCCCGCCATCTGCTCGACCGGGACGAGCGCCGGGCCCACGCGAGCCAGGACATGGCGGTCGACCTGGCGCAGCAGACTCGGGAGACCCCGTCGCTGGTGGAGGCCCTCGAGGAGTTGCCCGACCCACACTGGCACGGCAGGCACGGCGAGCGCGTGAGTGCCGCGGCGCTGCGGCGGCTGGCCGGGCTGGCGCGGGTCGTGCAGCGGGTGCGCTCGCTGACCGGCCTGCCACTGTCCGAGTTGGCCGGAGAGGCCGAGCGTGCGCTCGGCCTCGACATCGAGGTGCTCTCCCGGCCGGAGCACACACCCTCGACCGCGCGGGTGCACCTGGACGCGTTCGCCGACGTCGCCGCACAGTTCTCCGCCGGCGCCGACCGGCCGACACTCGGCGGTTTCCTCGCCTGGCTCGACGCCGCCGAACGGGAGGAACGCGGTCTGGAGATGCCGACCCTGGAGGTCGAGCGCGGCGCCGTGCAGGTGCTCACCGTGCACGCCGCCAAGGGCTTGGAATGGGACGTCGTCGCGGTGCCCGGCCTCGTCGAAGGGACCTTCCCGGCACACTCCGGCCAGGCGAGTTGGGACGCCGAGCGACACGGGTGGAAGATCGGCAAGGCCGGAATGGCGGGCGACCCGTCCAGTTGGGTCGTCAACGACCGCGGCTGGACCGGTGGCCTCGACGGGGTGCCCTACGACCTGCGGGGCGATGCCGATGGCCTACCGGTCTTCCGGTGGGCCGAAGCCGACGACGTCAAGGAGTTCAACGAGCTGCGTGAGGAATTCACCGCGGCGAACGGGCGGTATGCCGTCGACGAGGAGCGGCGCCTGGCCTACGTCGCGTTCACCCGGTCCCGGCGCGACCTGCTGTTGTCGGCTTCGGTCTGGATGACCGGCAAGAAACCCCGCCTCACCTCTCGGTTCATGACCGAGCTGATCGACGCCGATCTGGCGCAGGTCGGGGCGTGGGCGCCGATGCCGGTGCCCGGCCGAGAGGGCGACCGCAACCCGATGGAGGACACCCAGATCCGTGCCACCTGGCCGACGGACCCGATGCAGCGCCGGCGGGCGGCGCTGGCCGACGGCGCACGCCGCGTGACCGACGCGATCGCCGCCGGGCCGCCGACCGGGCAGGACCAGGTGCCGGTCAGTGCCCGCGAACTCGACATCGCCCTGCTGCTCGCCGAGCGTGACCGCCTGCGCCGGCACGAGGAACAGACCGTCACGGTGCCCCGCCACCTGTCCGCGTCGGCGGTGGTGTCGCTCGCGGAGGACCCCGACGAGTTCGCGATGCGGCTGCGCCGGCCGCTGCCGTCGCCTCCGGCACTCGCGGCCCGCCGTGGCACGGCCTTCCACGCGTGGGTCGAGCAGCACTACGCTCGCGCTGCGCTCGTCGACGTGCTCGAGATGCCCGGGTCGGCCGACCTCGACGCCGACGAGGACGCCGATCTGGAGGCGATGAAGGCGCACTTCCTGGCGTCCCCGTGGGCCGATCGGACCCCCGAGGAGATCGAGATCGCGGTCGAGACCTGGATCGACGGGGTCTCGGTGCGCGGGCGCATCGACGCGGTCTTCACCGACGGCGAGGGGGGCTTCGTCGTCGTCGACTGGAAGACCGGGCGCCGTCCGGCCGGCGCGCGCGCCACGGCGCGCGCGGTGCAACTGGGGGCCTACCGGATCGCCTACGCACGACTGCGCGAGATCCCCGTGGATCGGGTGCGGGCGGCCTTTTACTACGCGGCGCAGGGGGAGACCGTCTGGCCCGATCTGCCCGGCGAAGAGGACCTCGCCTCGGTGTTGCGCCGCATCGAGGTGTAGGCCGCGCGACACCGGTGCCCCGTGCCGGACCCGGCCTACTCGCGGGAGGTGTCCGACTCGTCGGTCTCGGTGAACTCGTCGGTCTCGTCCGGCTCGTCGGTCTCGGGGGTTTCGTCGGGCTCGGCGGTTTCCTCTGGCTCGGCGGCCTCGTCTGGTGTGCCGGTCTCGTCCGCGGCGCCGTCGCCGGGCGACTCGGGCTCGGGCTCTGTCGTCGATTCGGCTGACGCCTCCTCGTCGCCGTCGACGGGGATCTCCACCGTCTCGTCCTCGTCGTGGGTGACGTCGACGACGCGGATGTCCGCCGGGTCGACCGGCTCCGGATCGACCGGTGTGGTGCGCCCGCGGCCGATCGACTGCGGCAGCAGACTGTCGTCGTCGACGGTCTGCTCGTCGAGGCGGCGCAGCGCCGCCACTCGCCGGCCGATCAACTCATCGTCACCGGTCGCGACGGCCTCGGTGAGGGCCGCGACGCGATGCAACTCGGCGGCAAGCCGGATCCGGCGCGTCAGATACTTGTCCGGCGCATCCCGGCGCGCCCCGGCATACGCCTCGAGGACGGTGTCGAAGGCCTTCGGCGGTGCGAGCAGGAACAGCGGCGCGAAGTCCTCGGCCGGGTCCGAGACTCCCGCGTGCTCCCAGCCGGTCACCGCGGTGACCTGGCCGTCGGCAAGCACGTGGTGGCTCTCCAGCGGGCCGTGCGTCGGCCGGGTCGGGAACTTCCACAGCGTGACCTCTTCCAGGGCGCGCTCCCAGCGCTCCAGCAGGCGGGCGGGCACATGGCCGGTGGTCGCGGCCCGGTCGAGGGCGGCGAGCTTGCGGGCGCGGTAGGCGTCCGCGTCGTAGGTCGGCAGCCCGGCCTCGTCGACGATCCGCGGGTCGATGTCGTGCAGAGCCGCGAGGGCGCGCCCGATGCTCTGGGTGAGTGGGGCGGCGGGCGCCAGGGAGCGCCAGGGCGTCACGGTGCCGGCCAGGTGCGGCAGCACCGCGACCGTCGTGTCGCCCTTGACGACGAGCAGGCCCTCGAGGCGCGGCACGGCATACGGCAGTCGCTTCGCGAGCAGGCGGGTCAGCGCGTCGGACTGCTCCAGGGCCGCGCCGGCGGCCGCGTTGAGCCCGACCTTCACATCCCAGGTGCGGTCGTCGTCCATGACGACATAGGCGACCTGGTAGTCGGCACCGGCCGGCGTCGTGGTGGCCTGCACCGAGACCGGGCGCAGGCGAGGCACGGCGGCGTGGGCGAGGGCAGCGAGGACCAACGGACGACGAAGCACGTGGCCCACGGTATGCCGTGGGAGGGCCGTAGCCTGTAAGGCGTGCCCACCTCCTACGAAACTCTCCACGATCTCGTCCTTTCCCGGGCCCCGCACGACCGCGTCGGGCTGAAACGGCGCGACCCCGACCTGATGGCTCGGCTGCTCGCCGACGACCGGACGCGGATGTTCGATCTGTTCGGTGGACGCGTGGTGCTGGACGGGGCCGCGCTCGCCCTCCGGCCGCCCCGGCCGGCGGATCACGAGGCGTTGGCGATCTACATGGGGCGGTTGGACGGGGCGGAGCACGTCGCCGTCGTGCACGTCGGCGAGGCTCCACCGGAGGCGCGGTCACTGCGCACCGCAGGGATGGTGCTCGGTGACGGGCAGATCAGTCTGGTGACCGCGGCGGTCGGGATGGCCAACTGGCATACGGGCCAGGGGTTCTGCCCGCGGTGCGGGGCGCGGACGAGGGTGGTCGAAGCCGGGTGGGTGCGTCGCTGCGAGGCGGAGGGCACCGATCAATATCCCCGCACCGACCCTGCCGTGATCATGTCGGTCGTCGACGGCGGCGACCGGCTGCTGCTCGCGCGCAACGCGGCGCGGCACGGCTCGACGATGATGTCGGTGCTGGCTGGTTTCGTGGAGCCCGGTGAGGCGTTCGAGGCCGCCGTCGCCCGTGAAGTCATGGAGGAGGTCGGAGTGCCGGTGACCGAGGCGACGTTCGTCGGGAATCAGCCGTGGCCCTTCCCGGCCTCGCTGATGGTCGGCTACACCGCCCGCGCGACGCGGACGGCGCTGCAGATCGATCCGGAGGAGATCGACAGCGCACGATGGTTCGACCGCGAGCAGTTCGGTGACGCCCTCTCCTCCGGTGAGCTGACCGTGCCGCCTCGGCTGTCTATCGCCCGTCACCTCATCGAGGACTGGTACGGCGGGCCCATCGACCATCTGTGGAAGGCACCGTGAGTCGCGCCGACGAGGTGCTGGAGGGGTTGGATCCGGAGCAGCGCGAGGTCGCGTCGTCGCCGCTCGGGCCGATGTGCGTGCTGGCCGGCGCGGGCACCGGCAAGACCCGCGCCATCACCCACCGCATCGCCTACGGCGTGCACGCGGGAGCGTATGACGCGCGGCGGGTGATGGCGCTGACCTTCACTGCCCGAGCCGCGGGGGAGATGCGCGCCCGACTGCGCACGCTCGGCCTGCCGGTCGTGCAGGCGCGTACCTTCCACTCCGCCGCACTGCGGCAGTTGCACTACTTCTGGCCGCAGGCCGTCGGGGGGCCCGCGCCGGAGGTGCTCGCTTCGAAGGCGTCCGTCGTGGCCGAGGCCGCGGCGCGGCTGCACCTGCAGTTGGACCGGACGGTGCTGCGCGACCTCGCCTCGGAGATCGAGTGGGCCAAGGTCTCCATGCTGACCCCGGAGACCTACCGCGGCGCCGCGCAGCGTGCGCGCCGGGAGCCCGCCGAGCTCGACCTGACCGCGATGGCGCGCCTCTACGAGGCCTACGAGGAGGTCAAGACCGCGCGCGGCGTCATCGATTTCGAGGACGTCCTGACTCTCACGGTCGGCATCCTGTCGGACCGGGACGACGTCGCGGCCCAGGTGCGCAGCCAGTACCGCCACTTCGTCGTCGACGAATACCAGGACGTCAACAAGGTGCAGCAGGCCCTGCTCGACCTCTGGGTCGGCGGCCGGGGCGACCTGTGCGTCGTGGGGGATCCGGCTCAGACGATCTACTCCTTCACCGGGGCGTCACCGCGCCACCTGACGCAGTTTCCGCAGCGTCACCCCGACGCGGCCACCGTCGCGCTGGTGCGCAACTACCGGTCCAGTCCGCAGATCATCTCGCTGGCCAACACGGTGCTGGCGGCTGGGCAGCGATCCGGCCGGTCGGTGCGGCTGCGGGCGCAGCGCGAGGCGGGCCCGGAGCCGGAGCTGGCCTCCTACCCCGACGACGCCGCGGAGGCGGCCGGTGTCGCCGACCGCGTGCGGACTCTGATGGACGGCGGGGTGTCGGCCGACCAGATCGCGGTGCTCTATCGGATCAACGCCCAGTCCGAACCCCTCGAGCAGGCGTTGAGCGCCGCCGACATCCCGTTTCAGATCCGTGGCGGCGAGCGATTCTTCCAGCGCAAGGAGGTGCGCGCCGCTCTCGTGCTGTTGCGCGGCGCGTTGCGTTCCGACGACGGGTCGGTGCCGTTGGGTCACCTCGTGCGCGACGTCATCACGCCGGCCGGCTGGTCGCCCCGCCGGCCGGCGGGCGGGGCGACCCTTGACCGGTGGCAGTCGCTGGACGCCCTGGCCCGGCTGGCCGATGAGTTCGCGGAGGTGGACGGCGTGGCCCTGCGCGACTTCGTCGCCGAACTCGACCGGCGCGCCTCCGAGCAGCACGCTCCGACGGTCGAGGGAGTGACCCTGGCCTCGATGCACGCGGCCAAGGGCCTGGAGTGGGATGCCGTGCTCGTCGCCGGCTGCTCCGACGGGCTGGTGCCGTTCTCGATGGCGGAGGGCCGCGAGGCGATCGAGGAGGAGCGCCGGTTGTTCTACGTCGCGCTCACCCGTGCACGGCGCCACCTGTATCTGAGTTGGGCGGCGGCGCGCCGACCCGGGGGGCGCGCCACGCGCCGGCCCTCTCGGTTCCTCGACGCGGCCGCGCCGATGCTCGGGGCCGCCGCCCGCAGCCGCCCTCGCGCCTCCGGAGGCAAGCGCAAGCAACCGAAGATGGTGCGCTGCCGCGGGTGCGGCCAGATGTTGGAGACCGCCGCCGAGCGCAAGATCGGGCGCTGCGCGCAGTGCCCCCCGACCTATGACGAGCAGCAGTTCGAGGCGCTGCGCACCTGGCGTCTCGAGGTGGCCACCGGCCAGAAGGTCCCGGCCTTCGTGGTCTTCACCGACGCCACCCTCATCGCGATCGCCGAGCGGCGCCCGACGGCCGCCGGGGAGTTGACCAAGGTGTCCGGGGTCGGGGCGCGCAAGCTGTCGGCCTACGGGCAGTCGGTCATCGACGTGCTGAGCGGTGCGGACCCGGTCACCGCCGCCCAGGAGTGCCTCGCCGCCCTGGCGGACCAGAAGAGCTGAGTCCGAGCACCCCGGATGCGGATCGGATCTCGCAGGGAATCACGCTGTCGTGCAGCAAAATTCGCTCCCATGGGCGCATCCGCGGAAAGAATTCCGAAAAAAGGGCAAAAAAGAAGTTGCCGCGCGCTTCGGGCGCGACGTAGTGTTTGACACGTCCATCTCAGCGGTCCAGGCGGCCGGCTGAGCACCACGAGAGACGAAGGAGGGTTGGCAGTGATCGAGAACAAGACCAGCGAACTGCGCACGATGCTGCGCAGCGACCGCGTGTGCCTGCACATGCCGATCCTCGGGTCCGTCCGTGGTGGCATGCAGGGGACCGGTGTGTCCACCGTGCAGGGATACGCCCCGATCAACGGGCGTGGTGTCGCTGTCGCCGGTGTCGACCCGAAGTTCGTCCCGTCCTTTGCCGATGGTGTCCGTTCCGCATCCTTGGATCCTCCCGTCTGATCTGCAGACGAAGGTCCTGAAACTCCAGGCCGCGGAACCCATGCCAGGGTCCGCGGCCTTTTTGCGTCGCAGGCCAGTCCACTTCAGCAGAAAGCGATCTCATGCCACCGAGCAAGAGCAACACGCAACGCGACCGCGATGCCGTGACGACGAAACGTGAGCCCTGCACCCAGGGCCAGGATTGCAAGGAGGTGCCACACGTCATGTTGGCCGCACTGATCGACGAGACGATGCACGCCGCCGAGCGCGGCGAGGAGTTGCCGTGTCGGACCGCGGACCCCGAACTCTGGTTCGCCGAACGTCCGGCGGACGTCGAACGAGCGAAGGCGATGTGCCGGGACTGCCCGCTGCGGCAGACCTGCCTCGCCGGAGCCAAGGACCGACGCGAGCCGTGGGGCGTCTGGGGAGGCGAGCTCTTCCAGCAGGGCGTCGTCATCGCCCGCAAGCGCCCCCGCGGTCGCCCGCGCAAGCAGCGGGTGGCGGCGGCATGACCGGGCGACCGTCTGTCCTTCATCCATCCCTTTCGACCATGTCGAGGAGCGACCTGATGTATCAGCTACTGCATGTCGAGCTCGCGCGGAGCCGACGGCTGGTAGGTGAGCTGAGGTTGCCGCCGGAACGACCGTTCACGGTCCCGGCGCGCACCAGCCATCAACAGCACCACCAGCGATGACCGCGAAGCAGGCCGGCCACGGCACACGCCGTGGCCGGCCTCGTCATGTCCGGACGGAGTGCCGCTCGGTCAGGGTGTGAGCGGAGGAAGCGTTGCCTCCGGCACGCACCGGTCGAAGATGTCGCGCGCGGGGACGGTGCCACCGATCTGGCAGAGCACGGCGATGCCGCCGAGCCACGTGCGGTGGATCAACACATAGTTCGGCGGAAGGTTCAGACGGAGGCCGACGCGGAACTCGTTGCTGCGAGGGTCGTTGATATAGGCGAAGATCCCGCGCAGCCAGTCGCGCGAGAAGGTGAACTCGTCCAGCGCGAGCGGCTCGAGGAACCGATCGAGGTAGTCGAGGAGTTCGTCGGGGTCGATCTCGATCGACGACTTGATGAAGCCCTCGTCGCGCAGCCCGTCCACCACGTCGTCGCCGCGGCGTTGCAGCGCCAGGGTGACCAGCATGCCCAGCGCGGGCGGTAGCCCGTCGGGCAGTCGATTGACGGCGCCGAAGTCGAGCACACCGAGTCGCCCGTCGGGAAGCAGCCGGAAGTTGCCGGGGTGGGGATCGGCGTGCAGCAGCCCCGCCCGGTCCGGGCCCCCGAGCAGGAATTCCAGATAGCCGGCGGCGGCCTGGTCGCGCTGCGTGCGCGTGCCGGACGAGATGATCTTCGACAAGGGGATGCCCTCGACCCACTCGCTGACGATGACGTGCTGGGACTGTGCCAGGACCGCCGGCACCACGTAGGCCGGGTCGTCGGCATACGCCTGCGCGAACTGCTGCTGCATCGCGGCCTCCAGGTCGTAGTCGACCTCCTCGGCCATGCGGCCCTTGAGCTCGTCGAGGATCGGACCGATGTCGAGGCCGGGAATCCACCCGGTCGTCATCCGCGCGACGACGGACAGCTGGCCGAGGTCGGACAGCAGGGCCTCGCCGGCGCCGGGGTATTGCACCTTGACCGCGACAGGCCTGCCGTCCGGCCACACGGCCCGGTGCACCTGGCCGATCGACGCGGCGGCGACGGGGGAGTCGTCGAACGACGTGAAACGATCGCGCCAGTCGTCGCCCAACTCCTCGGTGAGGATCTTGTGGACGGTGCGCACCGGCATGGCGGGGGCAGAGTCCTGCAGTTTGGTCAAGGTGGCGCGGTAGGGCCCGGCGAACTCCTCCGGGACGGCGGCCTCGAGCATCGAGAGCGACTGGCCGAACTTCATCGCGCCACCCTTGAGGGTGCCGAGCACCCGGAAGAGTTGTTCGGCGGTCTGGGCCTGCATCTCCGCCGCGACCACTTCGGCCGGCCGGCCACCGACACGCTTGCCCAGACCCATCGCGGCACGCGCCCCGAAGCCGAGCGGCAGGGTCGCGAGGCGCGCGGTGCGGCTAAGGGCCTTGCGCGGCAGATCGCTCATATCTCTATTGTCGCGCCTCTTCCCCTCGCTCCGGGCCTCACTTCGTTCGTGTCCTCGCTCGGGTCGTCGCTCATATCTCTATTGTCGCGCCTCGGCCTCCTCCGGCCGAATCAGCGTGTCGCGCCAGCAGTCGCATGCCGGATGCGCCGACCAGGCGTGATGGCGCACTCGAGGCTGCGGCGTCGTGATCGAGAAGCACAATCCGGCCGGCAGCGGATGCCCGCTCAGCAGCCCGCGGGTGACGAGGGCGACCAGGCCGGACGCGGTCGCCGACAGCTCCGGATAGGTGGTGATCGCGGCGGGCAGTGGCCAGGTGGAGTCCAGCTGGGCCGCGATGTCCGGCCACAGCGGGTCTCGGTCGGCGCGATGCAGATCAAGGCAGCGCAGGCACGGTCCGGGCGCCCCGGGGCGGACGAGAGGACCGACCCGCATCTCGTGATCGAGCACGACCACCGGCAGGTGCGGTATGCCGTGACGCTGCCAGGGTCCGTAGGCATGCGGTGAGATGCCGTCGCGGCACGGGAGCACCACCAGGTCCGGCCGGTGGCCCGCGCGGTCGGCCAGGTCCTGCTCGCACCGGGCGATCGACTCCTCTCCGGAGGCGACGTCGGTGGCGATCTGGCGCAGACAGGCACAGATCGTGTCGGGGACGGCGCCCGTGCCCGACACGATCACGGTCGCAGCGTGCGCCTGCGCCGCCTCGGGCCCGTCGCGCGTGGTCGCCTCGTCCAGCAGCGCCGAGACCTGGTGCCACCGTGGCGACCCGAGATCGAGCCCGGCCGAGGTCAGCAGCCCGGCCCGGGCCGCACCGGTGTCGACGATCGTGCGGGCCTCCTGGTCGGTCAACCCGGAGACGACGGTCGTGCGATGCCCGTCCGCGCCGAACTGGACGGCGTCCGCGCCGCGCCGCCGTGGCCGTGCGAACGGGTGGCGGGCCGAGGGCCGATCGGTCATGGGCGCTCCTCACGTGGCCGTGTGCGGTCTTCCACGGTGGCATGCCCAGGGCCCGGTCACCCCGGGTTGTCCACAGGCGGGCCGTCGAGGCGGGCGCAGGCACAATTTCGCGCCAGAAGCCCCCATCGGGGCCGTGAAACACGTAAGTTGCTGTTATGAACACGGTGCAGCCGAAGCCGCGGGTCGAGGTCCGCCGGTCTGCTCGGCGGCGCCGCACGGTCTCGGCCTACCGTGAAGGCGATCGCATCGTCGTGCTCGTCCCGGCCCGGATGAGCCGGGCCGAGGAACGACGCATGGTCGCCGACATGGTCCGGCGGGTCGAGGAGAAGTCGGCCGCCGCGCGGCTGGGCGACGACGACCTCGCCGAGCGCGCCGAGAAGCTCTCCGCCCGCTACCTGGGCGGGCTGGCCCACCCGGACTCGGTGCGATGGGTCACCAACCAGACGTCGCGCTGGGGGTCGTGCACGCCGCTACGGGGCACCATCCGGCTGTCGCATCGGCTGCAGGGGATGCCCGACTACGTCATCGACTACGTGCTGTTGCACGAGTTGGCCCACCTGCTCTCGCCCGATCACAGCAAGAGCTTCTGGTCGCTGCTGAGCGGCTATCCGCATCTCGAGCGGGCGCGTGGCTTCCTCGAGGGTGCCGCGCACGGCGCCGCGGTGGACATGACCGAGGACGCCGACGGGGACGACGTCGACACCGGCACCTGAGATCGCCGGCGGAGGGCACGAGCGCGCCGCTGCCCACCTCGTCGTCGGGCTCAGCGGGCGACCCGCTCTCGCACCGTGCGGACGACGTGCGGCAGGTGCGGGTCCGTCGGGTCGGGGAGGGCGTCCACCGGCCACCAGCCGATGCCGTCCGACTCGTCGGAGACGACCGGCGTCGCGCCCTCCGGGGCGATACCGGCGAACCGCAGGTCGAGGTGTGAGCGGCACCGGCCGAAGGCCGAGGCGAGGCGATGGTGGTCGAGGTCGACGAGCCGAGGGGTCACCTGCAGCTCGGTCAGGCCGCTCTCCTCGGTGGCCTCGCGGTGCGCGGCGGCCGCGACGGTGTCGTCCTCGGCCTCGAAGTGACCCCCGACCTGCAACCACAGGCCGGCCTTCTTGTGCAGCACGAGCAGCACCCGCTCCAGCGTGTGATCGAAGATGAACACGCCGGCCGTGAAGTGATCGGGCGGCCCGTCACGCCACATCGCGTCGGGATGCGCCGCCAGATGCGCCAGATACCGTCGGCGCAGGACCTGCGAGGCCTCGTCCGGAGCAGTCCATGCCGACAGGTGCCGGTGGGCGTCGGCGTGCAGCCGGGCGAACCCCTCGGGGATCACGCCTCGTGGTCCCCGGGCTCGCCCGGGCCCTCGTCGGACGCGTCGTCGTCGGGCTCGTCGTGCTCCGCGTCGAACTCCGCGCGGCCCTGAGCGAGCAACTGGTCCAGCGCATCGTCCATCTCGTCGCGTTCGGGCGGCTTCTCCTCTCCGGAGGTGCGGCGGTCCACGTATCCGTCCGGGTCGTCCAGATCCGCGGCCCCGGGAGCAAAATCGGGGTGCTTCCACGCCGCGTCACGCGCCTCTGCGCCACCGGCCTCCTCCAGTGCCGCGAAGAGGCTCGCCGCGTCGCGCATCCGCCGCGGCCGCAGCTCGAGGCCTACCAGCGAGGAGAACACCCGCTCGGCCGGGCCGCCGGTCGCGCGGCGGCGGCGCACCGTCTCGGCGAGCGCCGAGACGTGCGGCAGGTGGGGTGCGACGGCCTTCTCGCTGACCTCGTCGACCCAGCCCTCGACGAGGGCGAGCAGCGTCTCGAGGTGGGCCAGCGCACGCTGCTGCGCCTCGCTCGGCTCGGGGGTGAACATCGAGCCCTGCAACGCCTCCTGCATCGCCGCCGGATCGGAGGGGTCGGCGTCGCGGACGGCCTCCTCGATGCGGTCCGTGTCGATGCTGATGTCTCCGGCGTAGGACTGGACGGCCGCGATGAGGGCGGCGCCGAGCCATGGCACGCCGTTGAACAGCCGCACTCTCGCGGTCTCCCGCACCGCGAGATACAGGTGCACCTCGCCGGCGTCGACGCTGAGTCCCTCGGCGAACTCCTGCACGTTGTGCGGCAGGATCACCACGGGGTTGCCTTCCACGAGGGGCAGGCCCATCTCCGTGCCGGTCACGACGTCGCCGGCGAGGGCGCCGACGGCCTGACCGACCTGCATACCGAACATGGCCGAGCTCATCCGGGCGACCATCGGCTCCATCTGCCCCATGAGCATGTTCGGGTCGAGACCGGCGGGTAGGCCGAGCTCCTCGGCCTGTGCGCCGCCCAGCTGGCCGAGCTGCTCGCGCATCGCTCGCTGGATCGCGCCGCCCACCCCCTGGGCGACGGGTTCGACCAGCTTGCGCCACATCGGCATGGTGTGTTCGACCCATTCGGCGCGACTCCACGCCTTGACCCCGCTCGTCGCGGGGAAGTCGCTCACCGCGTCGAGCCAGAGCGCGGCGACCTGGGCGACCTGCTCCACATCGCGCGTGGTCGATGAACCGACCGTGTGGTCACCCTCGGTGGCGACCTGCTTGCGCGCGACGTCGGTCGCCATCGAGACGTTGAACCCGCCGTCGCTCGGCCCGCTCATCATCGCCTGGATCTGCGCCTGCACCATCTGCATCATGTTGGGGTCGATGCCCTGGATGCCGAACTGTTTGAGGGCGTCAGCCAACTCCGGGTTGTCCGCTCCGCCGCCCATGAGGTTGCGCAGGAGTTCGCCGAAGTCCGGCTCATCCGGCCCGTCGGACGGTGCGGGGTCCTTGTCTGCCACGATGATCTCCTTGCCGGGGCGGTGACAAAATGTCTCTCCTCCAGGTAACCACGATGGCCCGCCGACTAGTTCCACAGGCCGCCGCGTTCGCTCTGGGCGCAGCGGGGACGCCGCGGCCGGCGCGGGTTGGCGGCAGACAGGGCAGGAGAGGTCGAGATGACGACGAACGATCCACGGGTGCGGCTGGTCGACATCCGCGACCAGCCGCTGAGCGTCGACGAGGTGCTGCGCGCCGTCGAGGATCCGGGGGCGGGGGGAACGGCCGTCTTCGTGGGGCAGGTGCGTGACCAGGACGGCGGCAAGGGCGTGATCCGGCTGGAATACAGCGCCCACCCGAGTGTGCGCGACGAGTTGGCGCGTGTCGTGCGCGAGACGATGACCGACGAGGTCACCGCCGCCGCTGCCGTGCACCGCACCGGAACGCTGCGGATCGGGGACCTCGCCGTGGTGGTCGCGGTGAGTGCTCCGCACCGGGGCCAGGCCCTCACAGCCTGTTCCACCATGATTGACACGCTCAAGCACGAAGTACCGATCTGGAAACATCAGACCTTCACCGATGGGACGGACGAATGGGTGGGACTGCCATAGCGACCGACGACGAGACGGCGCGACGCCCCAGAGGGCTGCGCCCGCGCAACATCGGGTTGCTGGTGGTCGGGGTCGTGATCGTGGTCGCCGTGGCGTTGCTCAACGTCATCCACGTGCCGGTCGTCATCCTCAAGCCCGGCCCGGTGCAGGACATCTTCGGCACCATCGGGAACAAGCCGGTCGTCAAGATCAGCGGCGTGAAGACCTACAAGGTGTCCGGCACCCTCGACTTCACGACCGTGTCCATGGCCGGCGGCCCCAACTATCCCGTGTCGGTGATGGAGTGGATCCAGGCGCACTTCGACAGTGACGCGCAGATCGACCCGCGCGACAAGTGGTTCCCCGACGACGTGACCGGCAAGCAGGTGCAGCAGCAGAACACCGCGGAGATGACCAACGCGCAGGAGACCGCGAAGGTCGTCGCGCTGCGCGCCGCGGGGCACAAGGTGCCCGAGGTGATCCGGGTCGCGGCGGTCTCACCGGACGGGCCGGCGCACGGGAAGTTCGAGAAGGGTGACGTGATCACCACTCTCAAGGGCCGATCGATCCACCGGCTCGACACCGTCAGCGACGTCATGGACACCGTGAAGCCCGGTCACTCCGTTCCGGTCGACGTGCGGCGCAAGGGCAAGACCGTGCACCTGAAGGTGCCGACGGTCGACAGCGACGGCCGGGCCGTCTTCGGCATCGGCATCACGCCGAAATACACCATGCCGGTGAAGGTCAAGCTCAACGTGGGGGATGTCGGCGGGCCCTCCGCCGGCACCATGATGGCGCTCGCCATCTACGACAAGATCACTCCGGGGGCGCTCACCGGCGGCAAGAAGTTCGCCGGCACCGGCACGATCGGCGAGGACGGGGTCGTCGGTCCGATCGGCGGCCTACGTCAGAAGATGGCCGGCGCCAAGAACTCGGGCGCGAAGTTCTTCCTGGCCCCGAAGGACGACTGCAGCCAGGCCGTCGGGCACGAACCCGACGGGCTCACGGTGATCAAGATCTCGTCGTTCGGGCAGGCCGTGTCGGTGATCAAGAAGGTCGCGCGCGGGCAGACCCACGGCCTACCGCACTGCTGAGGGACATCAGTCCTGCAGCGTCGCGCGCAGCGCCTCCACGAGGCCCGGCGCGATGTCGTCGCCGACGGCGACCTGGTCGTCCCGATCGTGCGCTCGCTGGCGCAGCAGGCAGATCGACGAGCCGTCGCGCAGCACGGCGACCAGCAGCCGCACGTCCTGACGCTTCGGGTGGGCCGCGAGGGCGTCCGTGGCCTGCTGGGGGTCCTCGGGCAGGTCCTTCTCGGCATCCGGGGGCACCACGATGCGTTCGATCGCCAGGGCCGCGCCGTCCACCTCGGGGGGCCAGGCCAGCCGCCCGAGCATCGATTCGATCGAGGACGTGGGCGCCATACCCTCCTGCTCGATGGTCGACAGGCCGTCCGGATCGGTGCCCGCCAACTGGCCCGCCAGCGCGGGCTCGCGCTCCAACAGATCGGCGTTGCGGGCGATGGCGAACAGGCGTGGTGACTGGTCCCATCCGGCCGCCGCGACGTGACGCTCGGTGTCGACCGCGCACGAGACCAGCGGCGACGCGGCCTGTGGAGAAGAGCTCATAGCAGGACATGCTGCCAAAACGTTGCACGATCGCGACGGGCGGCTGCTTGCTGCCCTAGATTGGGAGGTTAAGTTGGAGCCACCCCACCATCGAAGGACAGGCAGCACGTGAGCACCTCGGACGAGACCGGCGACGAGTCGAACCCGCCCCACGTTCCCCACCTGGGCCTGTCGCCCCGGTTGCGGTTGCAGCGGCGCCGTCTGCTGTGGGTGATCCTCGCGATCATCGTGATCCTCGTCGGCATCGGCCTGTGGGCCGGCCTGTGGACCGACTTGCTCTGGTATGACGCGGTCGGCTATTCGACGGTCTTCCGGGTCACCATCCTCACGAAGGTCGCGATGTTCGTCGGCGGGTGGCTGGTCGTGGCCGGCCTGGTCTACTCGAGCATGGCCATCGCCTACCGGCGGCGGCCGATCTATGCCCCGACGACCTCCGATCTCGACACGATGGACCACTACCGAGAGGTCCTGGAGCCCTTCCGCAAGGTCAGTTTCCTGGTCGTTCCGACGATCTTCGGGCTGTTCGCCGGGTCCGCGTGCAGTGGTCAGTGGAAGCTGGCCCTGTTGTGGCTCAACCGTCAGCCCTTCGGGCGCACCGACCCGCAGTTCCACAAGGACATCGGCTTCTACGTCTTCACCCTGCCCTGGCTGCAGTTCGTCGTGGGCTTCTTGACCTTGGCCCTGGTCCTGGCGTTCATCGCCGCGGTCGTCGTCCACTACCTCTACGGAGGCATCTCGCTGCAGGGGCGCGGACCGCATACGACCGGGACGGCGCGGGTGCACCTGTCGATCATCGCCGGCGTGATCGTCCTCGTGCGGGCCGTCGCCTATTGGCTCGGCCGATATTCGCTGACCACCTCCGACAACGGTCTGTTCACCGGGATCGACTACACCGGCGCCCACGCGGTGTTGCCGACGAAGGAGATCCTCGCGGTGGCGGCCGTGCTGTGCGCGGCGCTGTTCGTCGCGACGATCTGGACCCGCACCTGGCGCCTGCCACTGATCGGCGTGGTCATGCTGCTCGTCTGTGCGATCGTGCTGGGTGGCATCTACCCGGCGATCGTGCAGCGCTTCAAGGTCAAGCCGTCCGAGCGGGTGCTGCAGTCCCAATACATCTCGCGCGCCATCACCTCGACCCGGCACGCCTACGGCCTGACCGACGTCAAGACCTCGTCCTACACGCCCAAGACGACGACCAGCAAGGGCCAGTTGCGTGAGGATGCCTCGACGGTGCCGGGCATCCGGTTGCTCGACCCGATGATCGTCTCGCCGACGTTCCAGCAGTTGCAGGGCCGGTTCAACTACTACAAGTTCCCCGACGCGCTCGACGTCGATCGATACGACATCGACGGCACGACGGCGGACACGGTCATCGGCGTGCGCGGGATCGACATCGACGGGTTGCCGGCCGGGCAGCGCAACTGGGTCAACGACCACACCGTGTTCACCCACGGGTTCGGGGTCGTCGCGGCCTATGGCAACAAGCGGTCGAGCGGTGGCGAGCCGGTGTTCTCCGAGTCGGACATCCCACCGGTCGGCAAGCTGGGCAAGTTTCAACCGCGCGTCTATTTCGGTGAGTCCTCCCCGAAGTATTCGATCGTGGGCGGGTCGAGCAAGAGTTCGGGCAAGGAGTTCGACTACCCGGACACCGGCTCGGGCGGTGAGAAGAAGACCACCTATCAGGGGCCCGGTGGCGTCTCGATGGGGTCGTTCTTCCGGAAGCTCGCGTATGCCGTGAAGTACCGCGAATACAACATCCTCTTCTCCGACGTGGTCAACAGCAAGTCGCGGATCATGTATGACCGCAAGCCGATCCAGCGTGTGGAGAAGGTCGCGCCGTGGCTCACGGTGGACGGCGACCCGTATCCGGTGGTCGTCGACGGCCGGATCAAGTGGGTCGTCGACGGATACACGACCAGTTCGCACTACCCCTACTCCAATCTGCAGTCGCTGGGGCAGGCCACCGCCGACTCGATCACGAGTGACACGTCGAATGTGCACAGCATCGACCAGGGCAAGATCAACTACATTCGCAACTCCGTCAAGGCCACGGTCGACGCCTACAGCGGCAAGGTCGAGCTCTACTCCTGGGATGCCGACGACCCGATCCTGAAGGCGTGGGAGGGGGCCTTCCACGGGACGGTCAAGCCGATGAAGGACATCTCGGGGGATCTGATGTCCCACCTGCGGTATCCGGAGGACCTGTTCAAGGTGCAGCGCGAGCTGCTCACCAAGTATCACGTGTCCGACCCGGGAGCGTTCTTCTCCGGCAACGACTTCTGGCAGGTGCCGTCCGACCCGACGACCGACTCGGGGGAGCAGCAGCCGCCCTACTATCTGTCGCTGGCCATGCCGGGGCAGAAGACGCCGTCGTTCTCGCTGACCTCGACCTACATCCCGACCGGTGCGCGGCAGAACCTGTCCGCGTTCGTAGCGGTCGACGCGGATGCCGGCGACCAGGACGGGAAGCGGCGCAAGGACTACGGCACGTTCCGGCTGTTGGAGATGCCTCGGGACACCACCGTGAAGGGCCCGGGGCAGTTCCAGAACGACATCAACTCCTCCAACGCGAAGTCGTCGTCGTATCCGCAGACGCTGGCGCAGTTCCTCACCCTCAACTCGCAGCAGGGGGCACGGGTGCGCTACGGCAACCTGCTGACGCTGCCGGTCGGCGGGGGACTGCTGTATGTCGAGCCGATCTATGTGCGGGCCGCCGGGAGCACGTCGTTCCCGCTGCTGCGTGCGGTGGTCGTCGAGTTCGGCAACAAGCTGGCGTGGGGTGCGACGCTCGACTCGGCGCTGGACGATCTGTTCGGCGGCAACTCCGGTGCCTCTGCCGGTGATGCGAGCGTGAGCGGCAAGAAGGGCAAGGGTGGGTCCACCCCCAGTCCGTCGACCAGCCCGTCGCCCAAGTCGTCGGGGTCCTCGACGTCGTCCGGCACATCGGGCTCCAAGGAGTTGGACAAGGCGATCTCCGACATCCAGAAGTACTACCAGGAGGGCCAGGACGCGCTCACCGAGAACGACTGGGCGGCCTACGGCAAGGCGCAGGAGAAGCTGAAGAAGGCGATCGAGCGGGCCACCAAGCTGGAGGGCTCCGACGCCGCCGCCCCGAACGGCTCCAAGGCCTCCGCCACCGGCACCCCCAACCCGCCGACCGACTGATCCGGGGGCACCCTGTGGGGCCGATTTGGCGCAGCGGGTGTCCCTCCCGTAGAGTGGAGACACCGACGCGGGGTGGAGCAGTTCGGTAGCTCGCCGGGCTCATAACCCGGAGGTCGCAGGTTCAAATCCTGCCCCCGCTACCAGTGTGATGTCTCAGGACATCGTGGAGGGCCGAACCCACGAGATGTGGGTTCGGCCCTTTCGTCGTTTCAGTGGGTGGGGCCAGGTGGTCGGCCGGTGGGTTGGTAGCGCCTCCGCACTGGACGCCAAGCGCCGTCGCGGCGAGCGGATCGGCGGCCGTAAACCCACGTACACCCCGGAACAGGTCGCCTGGCAGCGGGCGGAGCAGCAGAGCGCATGATCTGGGCCGACGAGCATCCCGAGGCTTTGCAGGTCCTCGCCGATCCGACCATCCGGGTCGCCGCCGGGCTCGACGAACGGCTCGGCGGGGCGCTGCCGACGAGCTGGGTGCCCATCGTCAACCGGCTTCATCTCGCCGTCGCGGGTCTGATCGGGGGCTACGAGGTCATTCGCGTCGGGTCCAAGGGTGGCGGCCTGCGCTACGCCATCGACCGCCCGGCACATATCGATGACCTCGATGCCTGGCACGCCGCCGGCAGGCTGGTCGTCGGGGCTACCCACGAGTCCTGAACCGTCTGCGACCTGTGCGGCGCGCCGGGGGAGCGGTCCAGGGTCGTCACCCGGTGCGATCGGCACCGAGTGACTCGCGGCGCTGACGGCCGTCTCACCGGCTCGCCCGGAGCAGTGGCCCGCCCTCCGGGGTGGGCCCGGTGATCCGGGACGGCGCGATCCTGTTGTCTGGCGACTGATCCGCGGCAACCTGATTTTCGCTGGCACCGCTGCTACATAACGGGTCCTGGCAAGGCTGGCCAGCCGTTGACGCTCAGTGCGTGGACGCCATAACAGATTTGTTATGATTGCAGCGATGTGGAAGGTCGTCGATCACCCGGACGCCGAGGCCGAGTTCCAACAACTTGACGCTCGCGATGCGGCCCAGGTCGCCAACGTGATCACGAAGCTGAAGGTGTCCGGGCCACGACTTCCCTTTCCGCACAGCAGCAACGTCACGGGTGCCCACAAGCTCCGCGAGCTCCGGCCCGGCCGGGGCCGCAGCGTCATCAGGCCGCTGTACCGCCAGATCGGGTCGGTGTTCGTCATCGGGGCGTACGGGCCTGAGACGCAGTACGACAAGAAGGGCTTCAAAAAGGCGTGCCGCTCCGCGGAGAAACGCCTGGCGGAGCTGGAAGAGGAGTGATGATCATGAAGCTCTCCGATCTGAAGAGCCACGATGAGGTGCACCGGGAGCGGTACGCCGCCGACCCGGAGTACGCGGCCGAGATCGACCGCACGGCCACCACGAGCAAGCTGAGTGCCATCATCGTCGACTTCCGCGCACGCCGGAACCTGTCACAGACCGCCTTCGGCGCGATACTGGGGTGGAAGCAGCCGCAGGTGGCTCGCCTCGAGCGCGGCGACTACATGCCGTCGGTGGCCACGTTGCAGCGCCTGGCTCGGTACGGCGTTCTCAGCATCCAGGTTGATGCGAGGGGCACGACGGTCAGGCCCCAGGCCCGCAAGACCGTCGCCAAGAAGGCGCAGAAGCGTTCAGCGGCCAGGACCACCGGGAGAGCCACGGCCGGCAGGGGTGCCACAAGGACCGCCGCCAAATCGGCACGGACGTCATCGCGATCGGTGCCAGCGAAGTAGGGTCACTTCGTCAAGCCGATGCCATCCGTCTGCTGCTCCATGTCGGCGACACCGCTCGAGAGCATCTCCCGGTCGGTCTTGGCCTGCATGGCCAGTGTCCGGTCTTTCCACGCCTCGTAGCCAGGGGTGCAGCGCGTGATGACTCCCTCGCAGTTCTTCGGGCCTTTCCGGTAGACAAGGTGGCATACGAAGCGCAGCCGAACGAGGGGATCACGCATGGTCACGCCCAGTAGCAGAACGCGTCAGGTCGAGCGGGTGGCCGAGATCCGCGGCTCCGCGCGCCGCGACGCTCGGCTCATCCGATGCGACGGCAGTTTGGAGGAACTCGAGCGCTATCGAGTTGGCAGTCCCGAGCCGGGGTGGAACGTCGCGTATCGAGCACGGCGAGGCGACCTCCTGCTCAGTTGTGTGGGGCGGGGCGGCACTCGATTGATCGTGAGTCTCTGCCGTGTGGAGGAGATGGACGGCTCGGAGGCGGTGTGGTGCGACGAGACCGACGTGCCGGTCTCGCCACCGGTGCTATGGGTGGATGTGCTGCGGGAAGCCTCTGTACCCACTCGAGTCAGGCGGATGTTCGAAGGGCCTGAGTTGGATGCCGTCGTGGACGGCTTGACCTCCTGCATACGTGGCATCTCAACACTGTCCGATGAGGAGGGTGAGGAGCGTCTTGCCAGATGTCGTCAGCGTTCCTCGTCGAACCGCGCACAGAAGCTCGCAGCATCGGACGGAAGCTGTGAGGCGTGTGGAACAAATCTCCGCGTGCTGTTCTCCGAACGCGGTGAATGCGCGCTCGAGGTGCATCATCGGACGCCATTGTCCAAACGGCCCAAGGGTCGTGTGACGACTTCGTTGGCGGAGTTGGCTGTGCTGTGTGCTACATGCCACCGACTCCTTCATGCCGATCCGAAGCTCAACCTCGAACGCCTCCGCGTTCAGTGGCTCTTGCGGGTTTGAGCACATTGACCTGCCGGGTTGAGCATGCGGGGCCGGTCGGCGCCGTGGATAGGGGAGACTGTCGGTGTGCTGCTGACCATCTCCACCACTCACCGTCCCGCGACCGACCTCGGCTTCCTGCTGCACAAGCATCCCGATCGGGTGCAGGAGTTCCCGCAGTCCTTCGGGACTGCGACGGTCTTCTACCCGGAAGCCACCGAGGGGCGGTGCACGGTGGCCCTGGTGCTGGAGGTCGACGCGGTCGAGTTGGCTCGGACGTGGGCCAAGGACCTGCCGGACTTCACCCTCGCCCACTACGTCAACGACCGTCCGTATGCCGCGTCCTCACTGCTCGCGGTGGCGCTCGGCCGGGTGTTCGGGACCGCCCGGAGCGGGCGCTGCGCGAGCCACCAAGACCTCGCGGACACGGCGATCCCCTTGCAGATCGAGGTCCCGGTGCTGCCCTGTCGCGGGGGCCCGCAGGTCGCTCATCAGTTCTTCGCCCCGCTCGGTTGGACGGTGCGCGCCGACCCCATCGTGCTCGACGAGGCGTTCCCGGAATGGGGCGACTCACGTTATGTGCGACTGCGGCTCGACGGCACGGTGCGACTCGCCGACGCCCTGAGCCAACTCTTCGTCATGCTGCCCGTGCTCGATGAATCCAAGCACTACTGGCAGGGCGCCGACGAGGTCGACAAGTTGCTGCGCTCGGGGGAGGGGTGGCTCGCCGGCCATCCGTCCCGTGACCTGATCGCTCGCCGCTACCTGGGCCGCAACCGGCACCTCGCCCGGGCGGCGATCGACCGTCTCGCCGCACTCGACGACCGACCGGAAGAGGCCGCACCCTCGGAGCCCACCGCAGAGGAGGTCACCCCGGGGAAGCGCACACCGCTGAACGTCCAGCGACACGAGGCCGTCGAGCGGGCGCTGGTCGAGCTCGGCGCGACCTCGGTCATCGACCTCGGGTGCGGATCCGGACAGCTGCTGGCGCGGCTGCTGAAGATGCGCTCGGTCGACCGGATAGCCGGTAGCGACGTGTCCACGCGTCAATTGCAATACGCCGCGCGGCGACTGCACGTGGACGACATGACCGAGCGTCAGGCGAGCCGCCTGTCGCTCTTCCAGGGAGCCCTGACCTACGAAGACGCACGGTATGCCGGCTACGACGCCGCCGTGCTCATGGAGGTCATCGAGCACCTCGACCCGTCGCGAATCGGTGCGCTGGAGCACGTCGTCTTCGGCGCCGCCTCTCCCGGAGCGGTCATCGTGACCACCCCGAACAGCGAATACAACGCGCTCTATGAGGGATTGAAAGGGATGCGTCACCCGGACCATCGATTCGAATGGACCAGAGCCGAGTTCGCCGACTGGTGTGCCGGTGTCGCCTCCACCCACGGGTATGCCGTCGAGCGCCGCGGCATCGGCGAGGTCGACCCGACGCTCGGGTCACCGACCCAGATGGCGATCTTCACGCGGACGGAGGGCTGACATGACCACCAGTGGTTCCCAGCAGGTGGGCGTGCCCGCGGTCGGGCTCGTCGTGTTGATCGGCATCTCCGGCAGCGGCAAGTCGACCTTCGCACGCACCCACTTCGCGCCGACGGAGGTGCTGTCCAGCGACTTCTGCCGGGGCCTGGTCTCCGACGACGAGAACGACCAGGCCGCGACCAAGGACGCGTTCGACGTCCTCCACTACATCGCCGGGACCCGGCTGCGCCGAGGGCTGCTCACCGTCGTCGACGCGACGAACGTGCAGCGATCGGCGCGTGCCGCGCTGGTGAAGCTCGCCAAGGAGCACGACGTCCTCGTCGACGCGATCGTCCTCGACGTGCCGGAAACCGTTGCGCTCGAACGCAACACCGCCCGGCCGGACCGCGACTTCGGAGGGCACGTCATCACTCGACAGCACCGCGACCTCAAGCGGTCGATGCGCGGCCTGAAGAAGGAGGGGTTCCGCCGCGTTCATGTGCTGCGCGGCGTCGACGAGGTGGACGCCGTCACGATCACCCGGGAGAGATCGTGGAACGACCGCACCGACCTGCACGGCCCGTTCGACATCGTCGGTGACGTGCACGGTTGCCTCGACGAACTGCTCCGTTTGTTGACGACGCTCGGATGGCAGATCACCTACGACGGAGGACGGGCCGTCGGAGCCCGCCACCCGGAGGACCGGCAAGCGGTCTTCGTCGGGGATCTGGTCGACCGCGGCCCGGACACCCCCGGGGTGCTCCGCCTGGTCATGGGGATGGTCGAGTCCGGGGCCGCCCTGTGCGTATGCGGCAACCATGAGGCCAAGCTCGGGCGAGCGCTCAAAGGCGCCAAGGTCAAGGTGGCCCACGGCCTGGCCGAGTCCCTGGCACAGCTGGACGCTCAACCGGACGAATTCCGGGATTCCGTCATGACATTCGTGACCCGCCTGGTCAGCCACTACCTGCTGGACGGAGGCAACCTCGTCGTGGCACACGCGGGGCTCAAGGAGGCCTACCACGGCCGTGCATCGGGCCGCGTGCGCGCCTTCGCGCTCTACGGCGACACGACCGGAGAGACCGATGAATACGGCCTACCGGTGCGATATCCGTGGGCACAGGACTATCGCGGACACGCCACGGTTGTCTATGGCCACACGCCGGTCGTCGAGCCCGAATGGGTCAACAACACCCTGTGCATCGACACGGGTGCGGTGTTCGGTGGAGCGCTGACGGCGCTGCGCTACCCCGAGCGCGAGATCGTGTCGGTGCCCTCCGAACGCCAGTGGTATGCCCCCGCTCGCCCCACCCATGTCGAGCCCGACCGGGCCCCGACCACCTTGCGCATCGGTGACGTCGCCGGCACGCGGTGGCTGGAGAGCGCCCACGCCGGCAAGGTCAAGATCCCCGAGGACAATGCCGCCGCCGCGCTCGAGGTGATGAGTCGCTTCGCCGTCGACCCGCGCTGGCTGATCTACCTGCCGCCCACGATGTCGCCCGTCGCGACCTCGGATCGCGACGGCTTCCTCGAGCACCCGGCCGAAGCCTTCGACGAGTATGCCGCGTGGGGCATCTCGCGGGTCGTGTGCGAGGAGAAGCACATGGGCTCGCGTGCGGTGGCCGTGATCGCTCGGGACGCCGCTGTCGCAGCACGCCGATTCGGCGTGCAGGACGGATCCTCCGGAGTTGTCTACACCCGGACCGGGCGTCCGTTCTTCGCGGACACGACCGAGCTCGTGGACCGTGTGCGCGCGGCCGTCGATCCGCTCTTCGGGCAACTGCAGACCGACTGGCTCGCGCTCGACGGCGAACTGTTGCCCTGGACGGTCAAGGCGATGGACCTGGTGGTCGGCCAGTACGCCTCCGTCGGCGCGGCCGCCCGTGAGGCGGTGCCGGCGGCGCTGGACCTCCTCGAGCGCGCCTCCGGTCGCGGCCTCGACGTCGCGCAGCTCACCCAGCTCATGCGGCGCCGGCAACACGCCGCGGCCGCGTTCCGGGACGCCTACACCGCCTACGTCCACCCGACCGACGGCCTGGACGGCGTCACCCTCGCGCCCTTCCAGATCCTGGCGGGGGAGGGCGAGGCGTATGCCGTGACGCGGCCGCACCTGTGGCACCTGGACCGGCTCGGCTCACTGGACCATCCGTTGATCACGCCCACACGCCGCCGGGTCGTGGACCTGGCCTCGGCGGCGGACCGTGCCGACGCGGCCGCGTGGTGGGACGACCTGACCGCCACCGGCGGGGAGGGCATGGTGGTCAAGCCGGCCGACGGGGCGCCCTCGCGCATCCAACCGGGGGTGAAGGTGCGCGGACGGGAGTATCTGCGGATCATCTACGGGCCGGACTATCCCGAGCACCTGGACGTGCTGCGTCGACGGCACCTGGGACGAAAACGCAGCATGGCCAGGCGAGAACACGGCCTCGGGTGGGATGCGCTGGAGGCCTTCGTCGACGGCCGTCCGCTGTGGACCGTGCACCAACTGGTCTTCGCCGTCCTGGCGCTCGAGTCACAGCCGGTCGATCCGCGGCTGTGAGCGGGTGGGCACCTTGCCCTCGCCCGGCATGATGTTAGGGTCGCCTTGCCTAACTAAGGCAGACCATACCCATCGAACCAGGAATGACCATGCCTACTGCTCTTCGGACCCCGACGCTGCGCGCGGCAGCGGGGGTGATCGCCCTGGTCCTCGCGGCCGTCCTCGCCCTCGCGGGGTGCGGCGCCGACGCCTCCGACACCTCCGGATCCGGCGCGCCCGGCACGGAATCGGCCACCCGGGCGGTCAAGGACGTCTCGGGTGACCCGGTCACCGTGCCCGCACACCCGAAGCGGGTGGTGACCCTGAGCGAGCCCACGCTCGACGCGACCCTCGCCCTCGGCGTGCAGCCCGTCGGCAGCATCGCGGGACGCGGCCAGACCGGGGTGCCCGGATATCTGGCGAAGAAGGCGGGCGATGTGCCGATCGTCGGCTCCGTCGCGGAACTGGACTTCGAGAAGATCGCGACGGTGAATCCCGACCTGATCCTGCTGGACGGCACCATCCGCACCGACGACAGCATCGTCGACAAGCTGAACAAGATCGCGCCGACGGTGGACACCGGCAAGGCCGGGGGCGACTGGCACGACGGTCTCAAGATCGTCGCGAACGCGCTCAACCGGGCGAAGGCCGGCAAGAAGGTCGTGGCCGACTACGACGCGAAGGTGGCCGCCGCCAAGAAGAAGCTCGCCCGCTACTCCGGCAAGACCTTCTCGGTCGTGCGCTGGCAGGGCGGTTCCTTCTCGATGATCCTGCAGGAGCTGCCGGCCGGGCGCGCGCTGCAGGACCTCGGGCTGGCGCGGCCGAAGAGCCAGGATCGTCAGGGGCCGGGCCACAGCGTGCCGGTGTCGGCCGAGAAGCTGCGCCAGATCGACGGCGACTACCTCTTCTTCGCCACCCTCGGCGGTTCCTCCCAGGGCAACCCCGACGCGGGTGGGAAGAGCGACGCCGCGGGCGCCGAGCAGGCGATGAAGGATGCGGCGAAGGTGCCGGGGTGGAAGAACCTGGATGCCGTGCGGGCCGATCACGTGAAGCCGGTCGACGGATCCGTGTGGGCCTCCACCGGCGGGCCGATCCTCATGGAGCGGATCGTCGACTCCGTGGTGAAGATGCTGGCGTGAGCAGACGCCCACCGAAGATCCCCCGGCCGGAGCCGGTCGATCGCGTCCGCAGCCCCACGATCGACCGGCTCCCGGCCGCACCCGCGGACGCGTTCTGGGCCGGCCTACGGCGCACGCCGCTCGTCGAGCCCGGTCGCGCGCCAGGCGAATCCATCGTGACCTTCTGTCTGCGCGAACCCCGCGCGCAGCAGGTGCTGCTGTTCGCCAACCGGCTCACGGACGAGACCGATCTGGACGCCACCCTGCTCGAACGGCATCCCGGCACCGACCTGTGGCATGCGTCGTTTCGGATGCGCAGCGACTGGCGGGCGTCCTACTGCTTCCTCGTGCAGCGGCAGGGGCGGACTGCGCCCTGGGAGGCCGACGGGCACGTGGACCTGCGCGGCGCCCTCGACCACGGGATCGCCGATCCGTTCAACCCGGAGCGGTGCCGCAACCGAGCCGGCATCGAACAGTCGGTCGTGTCCCTGCCGGACGCCCCGGCCCAGCCCTGGCTGCGCCCGCGCGAGGGAGTGCCGGCCGGCACGGTCACGGCGTCGACGGGGCCGGACGGCCGGGCGGCGTGGGTCTATGACCCACCGGGCTCGGACCCGCGGATGCCGTTGCCGCTCCTGGTGATGCTGGACGGTGAGGTGTGGACCTCGCACCAGTCGCTGCCGATCACGCTGGACAATCTGCTGGCCGACGGGCTCATCGGGACGGTGCGGGCGGTGCTGCCCGACTCGGGCACGCGCGAGCAGCGGTGGGCGGAGCTCGGCGGGCCGGAGGGCACGGCATACCTCGCGGATCGGTTGGTGCCGTGGATGCGCGGCCGGCGCGCGATCTCGGGCGAGGTGCTCGTCATGGGACAGAGCCTGGGAGGCCTGACCGCACTGCGGGCCGGGCTGACGCGTGCCGACGTGTTCACCGGCGCGGCGGCGCAGTCGGCTTCACTCTGGCTGGACGACCTCGGTGAGGCGGTGTCGCCCGGGCGGCACGCGCACCTCCATCTGGCATGGGGCGAGCAGGAGTGGGTGCTCGACGCCCCGCACCGTGACCTGGCGCAACGCCTCGCAGCGGCAGGAGTCGAGGTGGAGCTCGCCCCGGTGAACGGGGGACACGACTACGCCTGGTGGAGAGGCGCGGTCGCGGATGCGATGCGCTCACTGCTGGGCCGCCGCGATGGTCCCGCAGGGTAGGCCGTAGGGTGCTGCCCGTCCTCCCGAATGGTGGATTGTGATCGCTTGTGGGTGATTTTGCGAAATAACCCCTGCGCGTGTTCCACCACCCGGGATCACATCGTCGTTACCGTACGGTGAGGCGCACTTGAGGAAGGTGAGGTAGGCCCATGGTGATGGACACCTCCGTGTTGCGACTGGATGCGAATCCGGTCGACTACGTGCTGATCGCACTGTATTTCGTGTTCGTGTTGGGCATCGGCCTGCTGGGTCGACGACAGATCTCCAGCAGCATCGACTTCTTCCTGTCCGGCCGGTCGCTGCCGGCCTGGATCAC
>CAZMLG010000010.1:0-36353 GCA_964566985.1 uncultured Intrasporangiaceae bacterium | reverse complement strand
TGTCGGCCATCAGGTGGCCACGCACCCGGTAGGCGTGGATGAGCTCCTGCACTCGGGCGACCTTGTAGATGTCGTCGTCGTGACTGCTGTCGATGTCCTGGACCCAGCGGATCGGCTCGTAGGGCACCTTCAAGGCCTGGAAGATCTCGTCGTAGAAGCCGTCCTCGCCGAGCAGCAACCGATGCACCAGGCGCAGGAACTCGCCCGAGACCGCGCCCTGGATGATCCGGTGATCGTAGGTCGACGTCAACGTGAGGATCTTGCTCACGGCGTTCTCGTTGAGCGTGCTCTGGCTCGCGCCCTGCCATTCGGCCGGGTATTCGAGCGCACCGACGCCGATGATCGCTCCGGCGCCCTTCATCAGCCGCGGGATGGAGTGAACGGTGCCGATGCCGCCCGGGTTGGTCAGGGTGATGGTGGTGTCGGCGTAGTCGTCGAGGGTCAGCTTGCCGCCGCGCGCCTTGCGGACCATCTCCTCGTAGGCGCTCCAGAACTGCGCGAAGTCCATCTGCTCGGCACCCTTGATGTTGGGCACGACAAGGGTGCGACTGCCGTCGTCCTTGGCCAGGTCGATGGCCAGTCCGAAGTTGACGTGTCCGGGCTGGACCAGGACCGGCTTGCCCTTCTCGTCGGTGCCGAGCGAGTGGTTCATCGCGGGCACGGCGGCGAGCGCCTTGAGCAGGGCGTAACCCACGATGTGGGTGAAGCTGACCTTGCCGCCACGGCTGCGCGAGAGGTGGTTGTTGAGGACGATCCGGTTGTCGATCAGCAGCTTCGCCGGCACCGAACGGACGCTGGTCGCGGTCGGGACGGTGAGGCTCTCCTCCATGTTGGAGACGATCTTGGCGGCGACGCCGCGCAGCGGCTTCTCGGTGTCGTCGACCGGTTCCGGCTCGGGGGCCGGTCCGGAGATCCCGTCGCGCGCGATCGGCCGGGTGTTGGACACCTCCGCCTGGCGGGGATCGATGCCGGCCGGCTGCTTGTGCGGACGCGGCTCGTCCGCGCCGGGGCGCTTCACGGCCGCGGCGCGCGTCGTGACCTCCGGGGTCGCATCGGTCGCGGCCTGCTCGGTGCTTCGGTCCGCGCCGGTCGCCCCCGTGCCGCTCGCGGCCTTCGAGGTGTCGGACGACGACGTGGGTTTGTCTGCGGTGGCATGCTCTCCCGAGGTGCCGTTGCTGCCGGCGGACGCCGGCTTGTAGTCGGCGAAGAACCCCCACCAGGCCTTGTCGACGGAGTTCTTGTCCTCGAGATATTGCTGGTACAACTCGTCCACCAGCCACTCGTTGGGTCCGAAAACGGCGAGTGGGTCAGGAGACTCGGATGACACGCGAATGCGCCTCTTTCATCAGGGTCGGCTACGCACGCGAGCAGCCGCCTCATCTATCACTTATGACGAGACCCAGCCTAACGTGTAGGCCGGGTCTCGTCAGTGAGGGCTCGACACGCGTCAGCCCGGGATTCACGGGGAATTTCGAGGTCCGTGGTGCGACGGTCGCCGCGACGTGATCTAGAGCACGTCCTTGCGTTGGTTCAACACCGATCCGGCACCCGCGAGGACGAGGCCGTAGACGGTGAGCACCACCGCTGCGGTGCCCCAGGCGAAGGTGTGTTGGGACGGATCGGAGGCCACCGACGGATTGAGCATCGACGAGGTCAGGCTCGACGGAAGATACTTCGGCGCCCAGTCCCAGTGCAGCAGGCTGAACAAGATCCCGAAGATCATGTTGCCGATGAATGCGAGGCCGACACCGATGAACACGGCCACGATCTGATTGCGCAGCAACAGCCCGAACCCGAACCCGAGCAGGGTCCACACGATGAAGGCCAGCACGATCAGGCCGAGGGTCTGCCACACCTCGGCCGACCCCAGGTAGAGGCCGCTGTCGCGCCAGACGGTCATCGTGATCCCGCCGCCGACGACGGCCGCGATGTCGTAGACCACGGCATACACGAACCCGACGATGCAGATCGCGACGACCTTCGCGACGGAGATCGGCCATCGCCGCGGGGTGGACAGCACCGTCGAGGTCCAGGTCTTGTGCCGGAACTCCGAGGTGATCAGGATGATGCCGAGCGCGAGCGGGAACAACTCGGCCAGGGTGACGATGAACCCGGCGGAGTAGATCGCCTGGGCGGCGCCGACGCTCGGGCGGGCGAAGAGGGCGTCCGTGGTCGGGTCGCCGGTGCCGCCCTGCTGCCCGAGCTGGAAGGCGAAGGCGAAACTGAGCAGTCCGCCGATGAGCACATCGGCGATGAGCAGTCCCCACCACAGCCGCGTGGTGAAGATCTTGCGGACCTCCGAGGTGATGGCGTTGCCGATCATCGGGCACCCCCGGTCTCCGCGGCGGGCGCTTCGGGAACGCCGCCCGAGCCCATGTTGCGGTTCTGGTGGTCCGGTCCGCTGGTCAACTCGAAGAACAGGGACTCCAGGTTGTGCTCGGTCGCACGCAGCTCGTGGATCGGCACCCCGGCGGCCAGCGCGAGGTCGCCGATGCGGGCCAGGTCGCCGGTGCGGATCTCGAGCGCGGATTCGTCGAGTGGGCGGGCCTGAAGGCCGGCTTCCTGCAGCGCCCTGTCGAGCGCCCCCGGGTCGCTGGTGCGCACCAGCGCCGTCGCCTCGCCCCGCAGTGACTCGATCGTGCCGCTGCGCACCAGCCTGCCGTTGGAGATGATGACGACGTCGTCGACGGTCGCCTGCACCTCGGCCAGCAGGTGGCTGGAGATCAGGATCGTCTTGCGCTCGCCGGCCAGGTGCCGCAGGAACCCACGCAGCCACCGGATGCCCTCGGGGTCGAGCCCGTTGGTCGGCTCGTCGAGCACGAGCACCTGCGGGTCGCCGAGCATCGCGGCCGCCAGCCCGAGCCGCTGGCGCATACCCATCGAATAGTTGCCGGCGCGCTTGCGTGCGGCCGCCGGGATCCCGACCAGTTCCAGCATCTCGTCGACCCGCGAGTCGGGGATGCCACCGGCGGCGGCGAGCACCCGCAGGTGATCGCGACCGCTGCGACCGGGATGGAAGTTGGTCGCCTCCAGCGCCGCGCCGACGGTGCGCGTCGGGTGTGGCAGGTGCGCGTAGGGAACTCCGCCGATCGTGGCGTGACCCGAGGTCGGCTCGATCAGACCCAACACCATCCGCAGCGTGGTCGTCTTGCCGGCCCCGTTGGGGCCGAGGAACCCGGTGATCCGGCCGGGCTCCACCGAGAAGGACAGGGCGTCGACGGCGACGAAGGTGCCGAACTTCTTCGTCAGCTCGACGACCTCGATCCGCCCGTCGGCGTGTTCGGCCGGCGGCGGCGACGGGTCGGTGACGGGTGATGCGGACACGGGCGTTCCCCTCACGGTGTGGTGTCGTGGACGTCGGCGCGAGCCGGATGGCCGACCCCATGAAGGATAACCGGAATCCTCGTCACATCAGGAATCATTTCCGGTCGACCCGGCCGTCGATGCGCCGGCCGCCCGTACTCGCGCCGCCACGCAACTCATCTCAGAACGCCGGGCCTGCGGGCAGAACAGATCGAGTGGTCACAGATGGACGGTTCCGCCGACCATGGAGCGTGCGTTGGTGACCACTCGACGTGTCACCAGACACCGACACGACGATCGGGTCATGAACGACGGTGCCGGCCTTTGCGGGGTGGTTGCCCATGGCCGGAGGCGCGACGCAGGGCGGCACGAGTCCATGGCACGATGTGCGGACCATGGTGCAATGGCTGCTGGTCCTCGGCGGAGTCGTGCTCACGCTCGGCACCGCCGTCTTCGTCGCGGCCGAGTTCTCCCTGGTCGCGCTGGATCGGCCCGCGGTGCAGCGTGCCGTCGACGGCGGAGACACCGGGGCGCGGCGCGTGCTCACGTCGCTGCGTCACCTGTCGACCCAGCTGTCGGCCGCGCAATTGGGCATCACCCTCACGACGCTGCTGTTCGGATACCTCGCCCAGCCCTCCGTCGGCCAATTGCTGCAGGACGCCGTCGAACCGTTGGGGCTGACCGGCGCCACCGGGACGGCGATCACCACCGTGGTCGCCCTCGTGCTCGCCACGCTCTTCTCCATGATCGTCGGTGAACTCGTGCCGCAGTTCCTCGGGATCTCGGCCCCCCTGCCGGTCGCCAAGGTCGTCGCCGGCCCGGTGCGGATCGTGTCGGTGGTCGCCAAGCCGCTGATCGCGCTGCTCAACGGCTCGGCCAACCGGCTCCTGCGCGCCATCGGCGTCGAGCCGCAGGAAGAGCTGCGCGCGGCCCGGACCCCGCAGGAGCTGGCCTCGTTGGTGCGCCGCTCGGCCGAGGCCGGTGCTCTCGAAGCGGGCACCGCGCGCCTGTTGACCAGGTCTTTGAATTTCGACGAGCAGACCGCTGAGGACGTCATGAGCCCCCGGGTGCGCTGCACCGCCGTCGACCGGGTGGACTCCGCGGCCGACGTCATCGACGTGGCCCGGAGCACCGGCCACTCGCGATTCCCGGTGCTGGGCAACGATTGGGACGACGTCGTCGGCGTGGTGCACGTCAAGAAGGCGTTCGCGGTGCCGCAGGATCGTCGCGCCCAGGTGCCGGTCAGCGCGCTGATGATCGACCCGGTGCTCGTGCCGGAGACGATGAAGCTCGATCCGTTGCTCGTGCTGTTGCGGGCGAGTGGGCTGCAACTGGCGATCGTCATCGACGAATACTCCGGCACCAGCGGTGTCGTCACTCTCGAGGACGTCATCGAGGAGATCGTCGGCGAGGTCAGCGACGAACACGACCGGGTGCACGATCCCAGTAGGCTGCTGCCCGACGGGTCCTGGACGGTCTCGGGGCTGTGGCGGCCCGACGAGGTGCGCGACCGGATCGGCGCTCCCATCCCCGAGGACAGTTCCTACGAGACCGTCGGCGGTTTCGTCATGGCGGCCGTAGGACGAGTGCCCGCGGAAGGCGACGTCGTCGACCTCGACGGGTGGGCGCTGCGGGTCGTCACGATGGATGGTCGGCGCGTCGACCGCATACGGCTGTGGCCGGTGCTCGACGACGTCGCCCAGGATGCGGGGGAGGACCGATGAGCTTCTTCCTGGCGGTCCTGTTCCTGCTGGGCAACGCCTTCTTCGTCGGCGCCGAGTTCGCTGTGATGGCAAGTCGGCCCGCGCAACTCGAACCACTCGCGGCAGCGGGCAGCAAACGCGCGAGGGCCAGCCTGGTCGCGCTGGAGAACGTGTCGTCGCTGCTGGCCTGCGCCCAACTGGGCATCACCGTCTGTTCGGTCTTGTTGGGCGCGGTGGCCGAGGGTGCGCTGCACCACCTGATCGCCGGGCCGCTCGCAGGAGTCGGTGTGCCCGACGAGGCGTCTCAGGGGATCGCGTTGCTGCTCGCGCTGTTGATCGTCGCCTACTTCCACGTGGTGTTGGGGGAGATGGTGCCCAAGAACCTCGCCATCGCCGGGCCCGACCGGGCCGCCCTGCTGCTGGCGCCGATCCTCTTGTGGATCACGAGGGCGCTGCGGCCGGTCATCCGCATGGTCGAGGCCATCTCGAAGTTCCTGGTGCGCCGGCTCGGCGTCGAACCGCAGGACGAGGTCGCGACCGCGGTGTCCGCACACGAAGTCGGCCTGATCGTCGAGGAGTCACGACGCGAGGGACTGATTGCCGAAGGCCAGCAGCAGCGCGTGCAGGGCGCGCTGCAGTTCGGCGGGAAGGTGGCGGCCGACGTCGCGGTGCCGGTCGACGAGCTCGTGACGCTGCGGATCGGCGCATCACCGGAGGACATCGAGCGTCTGGTCGCCAAGCGGGGGTTCTCTCGGTTCCCGGTGCTGGACAAGGCCGGGGAGATCGCCGGTTATCTGCACCTCAAGGACGTCCTCTACGCGCGCGACGAGGCGTATGTGGAGCCTGTGCCGCCCAAGCGGATCCGCCGGCTCGCGACGGTCCGGACCACCGACGAGATCGAGGACGTGCTGCTCACGATGCAACGCAGCGGTGCGCACCTGGCCCGAGTCGTCACCCCGACGGGGCAGGTCGTGGGGGTCATCTTCCTCGAGGACGTGCTCGAGGAGTTGGTCGGCGAGGTGGCCGACGCGACCCAGCGTTGAGCCGGGGACCGCCCGCGGGTCAGCTGATGGCGGCGTTCACGGTCTGCGCGGCGTCGCAGGCGGTGTAGGTGAGGGTGCAGACACCGTCCGAGTTGTCGTGGCGCGTCGCCGTGAAGGTGAAGGTGTTCTGGCCCGGCTGCGCGACGAACGTCGTGTCACCCGCGGGCCAGGACCAGTCGGCGTGGTGCGGGCCGGAGAGGCCGGTCACGACGACGTTCTGCGTCGTGTCGCCGGAGTTGACGATCGTCACGGTGAACGTGACGGTCTTGCTGCCCTGCGCGTTGCCCTTGGCACCCGAGGCCGAGACCACCAGCGGGCAGGTCTGCGTCTGCGGGGACGAGGCGGTCGCCGGCGCCGCGGACGCCACCGCGACGACGGGCAGCGACCAGGCCACCCCTTTGGCGAGTGTGCGGCGGTCGATCTGCGGATTCCCCATGGCCCCTCCTGAAGCAACAGTCATGCGTGCGCAAAGAGACAGTAAAGGGACGGTCAATCGCGAGGGGAGTTTCTGCACGGTCAACGGATCGGGCGCAAGATGTCGCGGGTGGCGCCCGGCCGTCGCCCGGACGCCGCACCGGCCGGGCGCGACGGTACATTGCCCGACGTGGCGGAAGGGGTAGGCCGATGAGCTGGCTGTCGACACTGTGCGGGCTGGTGGTCGGCGCCGTGCTGCTGGTCGGCGGGGTGGCGAAGCTCGGCCGTGACCGTGCGACACGTCGCGCGATGGACGACCTGGAGGTGCCGCGGCCGCTCCGTCTCACGCTGGTCGCACGGGCGGTGCCGGTGACCGAACTGGTCCTGGCCGTGGGCGTCTTCGTCCTTCCGGGCCCCTGGCATCGGGTGGCCGGCGGGCTCGCCGCCGCGCTGCTGCTGATCTTCGCGGTGTTGCTTGCGCGCGTCGTGCGTGCCGGCAGGAACGTCGGTTGCGCCTGCTTCGGGGCGCTCGGGAGCGGCCGCGTCACCGCCTACTCGGTCGCGCGCAACGGTGTGCTGGCGGCAGCGGCCGCCGTCTTCGCGGCGGGGCCACGCGGATTCGCCTCGGCGACGTCCGATCTCACGCCGGTGCACGGTCTGGGGTGGTGGATCGCCCTGCTGGCCCTGATCGGGGCACTCGCCGCACGGGTCGACGCCGAGCGTCGCAGGCGCCGGGAGGTCGACGCGCTGCACCTGACGGATGCGCAGGGCCGGACCCTCGCCTTCCGAGAGCTCGTCGATCCGCCGACCTACCTCGTCTTCCTCACCGCGGGGTGCAGCTCCTGCGCCGCGCTCGTGCCGCGATTGCGGACGTGGCCGACCGTCTATGGCGACGTGATCGACATCCAGCCGGTGCTCGTCGGCGAACCGGGCGGTTTCCGGGGCCGTGAAGCCTTCGCACCGCTGGTGGAGCACGTCCTCTACGACCGGGAGAGGGCCGTCGCGAAGGCCCTCGAGCTGCGCGCATTCCCCTCCGGTGTGCTGATTACGAAGGAGCAGCCGCTCGGGGCGGCCCCGGCGGCCGGTTTCGGCCCGATGCGCCTCGCCCTCGACGCGCTGGCCGGGGCGCGCGAGCGCGAAGCGGGCTGACGCGCGGGTCGTCGGACGGCGTGATCGCCGCCGGGGTAGCCTGCTGCGAAACAACCCCCATGCCGGCCGCCCCGGAGCGAGGACCCGTATGCCAGGCCAACAGCGTGTATCCCGTCGTGCCGTCACCCGCGCCGCGGCGTGGTCGATCCCCGTCGTCGCCACCGCCGCGGCCGCTCCCGCCGCCTCGGCCTCGGACGCGGGGGGACCGGTGATCTCCGGAGCCTGCGTGATCGGACTGACCTTCCCCGGGGACGACGGCCGGACGATCGAGGTCGGTGCCGCACAGTTCACCATCACGGCCGGCGACACGGCGATCGAGACCGGGTCGACGTGTGAACTGGTCGGGCAGAGCCTGACCGAGGTGACCCTCGATCAGCCCGACAAGATCGACGTGTCCCTCCCCGACGGCGGGGTCAAGACGATCACCCTCACCCGGCCGATCGCCGCGGGTGCTTCGCTGGTGCTGACCGCCAGCGGCTTGTACATGCAGCAGGTCGACCCCGACCTCACACTGCGTGCGGGCGTCCTCAACGGCGGGGAGCTCGCCTCCGCGGTGTCGGCGACCGTCGACATGACTGCGTCCCACGTGGATCTCGGAGGCTTCACCCAATGGTTCGGCGTCTGTGACGACGCCGACGCCGCACACAATCGCCGCGTCGTGGCGTCGATGACGCCACGACAGAAGGCACGCACCGCACGCCTGATGGAGCGCGCACGCTGATCTGACTTAACGGGTTAACTGCCCAGATGCCATAAGGTGGGGACATGGCAGCATCAGGTGGGAGTCGCAAGCGCGCGACGATGGGTGACATCGCGAGGCAGTTGGGCATCTCGAAGGCAGCAGTCTCCTATGCTCTGAACGGTCAGCCGGGGGTTGCGGCCGATACGCGGAAGAAGGTGCTGGCGCTCGCCGAGCAGTTGGGCTGGCATGCGAGTTCGAGTGCTCGGGCGCTGTCCGGTGCCCGCACCAACGCGGTGGGGCTCGTGCTGTCCCGGCCGTCCGACCTGCTGGCCGTCGAGACCTTCTTCATCCGATTCCTGGCGGGGCTCGAGCAAGAGCTCAATGCCCGCAGATCGAGCCTGCTGCTGCGTGTGATCGGCGACCGGCCCGAGGACGAGATCACGACCTACGAGCGTTGGTGGGGGGAGCGGAGGATCGACGGGGCGATCCTCATGGACGAGCGCTCGTCGGATCCGAGGATCGACGCGGTGACGGCACTGGGGCTGCCCGCCGTGCTCTGTGGTGGTCCCGTCAATGATGCCGAATTACCTTGTGTCTGGACCGATCAGGCGGGTGATGCGCAAATCGCGGTCCAGCATCTGGCGGAGCTCGGGCATACCCGTATCGCCCACATCGGGGGACCCATGGTGTTTGCCCACGAGCGCGCACGACGTCGGGGTGTGCGCCGCGCGGCGAAGGCCTGCGGCATCGGTGTGACGGCGCGTGAGACCTCCTACACCGGCCCTGGTGCGGGCGAGGTCACCCGCGCTCTTCTCGGCCGCACGGAGCCGCCCACGGCGCTGATCTACGGAAGCGACCTGATCGCCGTCACGGGGGCGCGCGCCGCCGCGGATCTGGGGCTGCGCATCCCTCAGGACCTCTCGGTGCTCAGTTGGGACGACTCGACACTGACGACCCTCGTGGATCCGTCGTTGACCGCACTGTCCAGGGATGTGCCGGGGTATGGCGCGACCGCCGGCCGAGTCCTGCTGGACCTGCTGGACGGGCAGGGTCGCCGGTTCGTCAAGGCGCCGCTGTCGACACTGCAGGTGCGGGGGAGTACGGCCCCACCCCGCTGACCGGACACTGTGTAACGATCAGATAACGCGACTGTCAACTGAACCGGATAAGTGATGAAATGCACTCATCACGTATTTCGGCGACGTATGGCCGCCACCGACCACCAGGAGTCCCCGTGAAAATTCGCCTCGTCCCCGCAGCACTGACCGTGCTCGCCGTCTCGGTGACGGCCGCCTGTGGCAGCGGCTCGTCCGATTCGTCCGCCGGATCGGACGGATCCGGCACCACCATCACCTATTGGGCCAGCAACCAGGGTGCCACCATCGACGTGGACAAGAAGGTGCTGAAGAAGGAGATGGCCAAGTTCACGAAGAAGACCGGTATCAAGGTCGATGTGCAGGTCATCGGCTGGCCGGATCTGCAGAACAAGATCCTCGGAGCCACGACGAGCGGCAAGGGACCCGACGTCGTCAACATCGGCAACACCTGGGCCGCTTCCTTACAGGCGACCGGGGCGTTCCTGCCGTTCGACTCCACGGCGCTGCAGTCGATCGGCGGCAAGGACAAGTTCGTCACGACGTCGTTCAAGACCGGTGGAGCCCCGGGTCAGGACCCGACGTCGGTGCCGCTGTACAGCCTCGTCTACGGCCTCTACTACAACAAGAAGATGTTTGCCGATGCCGGACTGAAGCCGCCGAAGACGTGGGAGCAGTTGCAGACGGCTGCGAAGAAGCTGACCAACCCCGGCAAGAAGGTCTATGGCATGGCGATGGAGGGAGGCAGCTACACCGAGAGCGTGCACTTCGCGTTCATCTTCGGCCAGCAGTTCGGTGCCGATCCATTCGACAAGTCCGGGAAGCCGGACTTCACCAGTCCCGGAATGGTCAAGGGTGTCAAGCAGTACGTCGACCTGATGAGCGACGGCGTGGTCAACCCGAGCAGCATCCAATACAAGAACGGCCCCGAGGCTCCCGGTGACTTCGCCAAGGGCAAGGCCGCGATGCTGATGAGCCAGAACAACGCGGACAACACGCTCCAGGCCGATGGCATGAAGACCAGTGAATACGGCGTCGTGCCGATCCCGACGAAGTCCGGCAACAAGGACGTCGCCAGTTTTGTCGCGGGCATCAACATCTCGATCTTCAAGAACACCAAGCACAAGGACGCAGCGCTGAAGCTCGTGAAGTTCATGACGAGCCCGGCCGAGCAAGCCATCCTCGACAAGCCCTTCACCGCGCTGCCCGTGGTCAAGAACGGCAAGGTCAACTACACCACCAACAAGGCCGAGGCCTCGACCTTCGCCAAGATCCTCGCGAACCGGTCGGTCCCGCTGCCGCTCATCCCGGAAGAGGCCGCCTACGAAACCAACGTGGGCAATGCCGTCAACCAGTTGTTGGCCAAAGCGGCGACCGGCAAGACGGTCAGTGACGACGACGTGAAGGCCGCCTTGAAGGACGCCCAGACCAAGATGGCCGCGGGAAGCTGAGCAGGCCGGACGACGATCGATGACGATCACCCACCTTCGTCCCGACAAGGGTGACGTGGCCGGCGGGCCGGGCGGCAAGAAGCCCGTCCGCCGGGCACGCGCCTGGGGCAAATGGACGCCGTACCTGCTGATCCTTCCGGCGATTCTGCTCGAGCTGCTGATCCACATCGGCCCGATGCTCGTCGGGATCTGGATGAGCTTCGTCAAGCTCACCCAGTTCTTCATCGCCAACTGGTCGCAGGCGCCGTATGCCGGTCTGGCCAACTACCGGCTCTCGCTGGATTTCTCGGGTCCGATCGGGTCGAGCCTGCTGCACTCGTTCTGGGTCACCGCGATCTACACCGTGCTCGTCGTCGGGTTCTCCTGGGTCTTCGGGCTCTCGGCGGCGCTGGTGTTGCAGCGGAACTTTCGGGGGCGGGCGATCTGGCGCACGGTCTTCCTCATCCCCTATGCGCTGCCGATCTATGCCGCCATCATGACGTGGAGCTTCATGTATCAGCGTGACAACGGCCTGATCAACCACGTGCTCGGCGACAACCTGCATCTGACCGACGGCAAGACGTTCTGGCTCGTCGGAGGACACGCGTTCTTCTCGATGACGGTCGCGGCGATCTGGCGCTCGTGGCCGTTCGCCTTCCTCATGATGATGGCAGGGATGCAGAACATCTCCGACGAGATCTACGACGCCGCATCGGTCGACGGAGCGAACATCTGGCAGCAGATCCGGCAGATCACGCTGCCGTCCCTGCGGCCGATCAACGCCGTGTTGGTGCTGATGCTGTTCCTGTGGACGTTCAACGACTTCAACACCCCGTTCGTGCTCTTCGGACACACGCCGCCGCACGCGGCGGACCTGTTGTCCATCCACATCTACGACAACTCGTTCATCAACTGGAACTTCGGTCTGGGTTCGGCGATGTCGGTGCTGCTGCTCATCGTGCTGCTCGCCTTCAGCGGCGTGTACCTGATGTTCGGCCGATGGAGGTCTCGGCATGCGTGAACCCACATCCTTCAAGGTCTTTCGATGGGTCGTCCTCGTCGTGCTCGGAGTCTTCACCCTGGTGCCGCTGTACGTCATGCTCACCGGGGCGATCAAACCGCTCGGTGACGTCCAGGGCGCGTTCGCGTGGTGGCCGAAGCACCCGACGTTCCGGCCCTTCATCGACATCTGGAGCACGGTGCCGCTGGCCCGCTACTTCGTCAACAGCCTCATCGTGTGCACGATCGCGACCGTGCTCAGCGTCATCGTGGCGATCTTCGCCGGCTATGCGATCTCTCGCTACCGCTTCTTCGGCAAGCGCCTGTTCAGCGTCACGGTGCTCTCGACCCAGATGTTTCCCGGCATCTTGTTCCTGCTGCCGCTCTTCCTGATCTTCGTCAACCTCGACAAGGTGCTCGGGACGACGGTGTTCTACCAGACCCGTGTCGGACTGATCATCACCTACATGACCTTCGCGCTGCCGTTCTCGATCTGGATGCTCGCAGGATACTTCGACGGCATCCCACGAGACCTGGACGAGGCCGCACGAGTGGACGGCACCTCGGCGCTCGGGGCGCTGCTTCGCGTCGTCCTGCCCGCCGCCAAGCCCGGCGTCGTCGCGGTGGCGGTCTACTCCTTCATGACGTCGTGGGGAGAGTTGCTCTTCGCCGCGCAGATGACGAATGAATCGACCAAGACCCTGTCCATCGGCCTGCAGAACTATTCGACGCAGATCAATGTCTATTGGAATCAGGTCATGGCCGCGTCGCTGGTGGTCAGCGTGCCGATCGTGGTCGCCTTCCTGTTGCTGCAGCGTTACCTGGTGGCGGGCCTGACGGCCGGGGCGATCAAGTGACGGCGCCGTCCGGCGTGGCCAGGCCGTCACCGGGAGGGGAACAGGTCTGGGTGGGCGCCAACTTCTGGTCACGCCATGGAGGACCATTCATGTGGCGCGACTTCGACGCCGACCTGTGGCGTGAGGAGTTGGCGGTGTTGTGCCGTCACGGCCTGAACCTGACCCGGTCCTTCCTCTTCTGGCCTGACGCCGCGCCCGAGCCGGACCGCATCGACGACGACGTCATCTGCCGGTTCCGGGCCTTCCTCGATCTGCACACCGAGCTGGGCATGGGGACCGTGCCGACGTTCCTCGTGGGGCACATGTCGGGCGAGAACTGGGACCCGTCGTGGCGCGCCGGGCGCGATCTGTATGCCGACGTCTGGATGGTGGCGCGGCAGGCATGGTTCGTGCGTGAGGTCGTGTCGCGTATCGGTGGGCACCCGGCGATCCGCGGATGGCTCATCTCCAACGAGATGCCGATCTACGCAGGGCCCGCACCCACGGAGATCGTCACGAGCTGGGCGGAGCTGATGGTCCAGGCCGTGCGCGCGGCAGGTGGCCGGGGGCCGGTCTCCATCGGGGACGGTGCATGGGGGATCGAGGTCACCGGCCAGGACAACGGGTTCTCGGTGCGGGAGTTGGCGCAACTGACCGACTTCGTCGGCCCGCACGTATATCCCATGGAGACCGACCGGGTCCGGCAGCATCTCAAGGCGGGACTCGTCTGCGAGCTGGCGTCCGTGGGACGCCGTCCGGTGGTGCTGGAGGAGTTCGGCGTCACCTCGGATTTCGCCGCCGACGATCACGCGGCCGACTACTACCGCCAGGTGCTTCATCTGAGCCTCCTCGGAGGCGCTCGAGGCTGGATCGCATGGAACAACACCGACTTCGACGACCTGCTGGAGCAGGATCCCTACCGTCACCATGCATTCGAGATGCACTTCGGGCTGACCAGGTCGGACGGCAGGCCGAAGCCTGTGCTCGAGCAGATGCGGTCGTTCGCCGAGACGCTGGAATCCGTCGATCTGAGTCGCTGTCGGCGCTGGCCCACACGAACCGCACTGGTGGTGCCGGCATACCTCGAGTGCGGCGCGCCGCTCACGCTCGACGAGGCCGAGCGGACCTATGCGTTCCGCAGTATCGAGCAGGCGCACATCGCGTGCCGGGAGGCCGATGTCCCCCCAGGATTCGTCCGCGAACGGGACGGGATCGCCGACGGCTACGAGCTCTATCTGGTGCCGTCGACCAAAGCGCTCCTGGCGACCGGCTGGCAGCGCTTGACCGCGCTCGCGCGAGGCGGTGCCACGGTGTATGCGTCCTACGGGGCCGGAGAGGTCGAGTTCCAGCGGGGCCCCTGGTGGTCCGGGATGGAGGAACTCTTCGGAGTGCGTCACCGCCTCGCATACGGTCTCGCGGATGTGGCAGAAGCGGTCGTACAGATGCGTTTCGAGCGCGCATGGGGTTGCTTCGAGGCCGGTGACGTCCTGTCGTTCTCGTCGGCGGGAGGTCGCAACGCACGAGCGCACCTGCCGATCGAGACGACCGAGGCGGAGGTCGTGGCACGGGACGGTGCCAGCCGACCGGTGCTCACCCGACACGCCGTCGGCGAGGGCGCAGCCTACCTGTGCCCGTATCCGATCGAGGCATTCGCTGCTGCGTCGGTGGCGGTCAACCCGGAGGACACCTGGCAGCTCTATCGATCGCTCGCGATCGAGTCGGGTGCGGCGCGCGATGTGGGTGTCGACTCACCGGCGGTGCTCGTGGACGGGCTGACACGCGATGACGGGGTGGAGTTCGTGTGGTTCGTGAGCGAGTCCGCGAATACACAAGCCGTGGCGCCGGACCTTCCTCCGGAGGGCCGACTGACGGATCTCGGGGGAGATGCGGTGGAAGACCTCGTGCTGCCGCCCTTCGGCGTACGGGTGCTGCGCCTCATCCGTGACGACCGACGGGCCGAGGTCCCGAACGTGACGCTGACAGGAAAGTAGGAGACCGATGACATCACCACAGATCGCGCTGCCCGAAGACTTCGAGTTCGGGGCGGCCACGGCGGCCTACCAGGTGGAAGGGGCCGTCCACGAGGGTGGGCGTGGAGCGTCCATCTGGGACACGTTCAGTCACACGCCGGGGAAGACCTTCGAAGGGCACACCGGGGACGTCGCGTGCGATCACTTCCACCGGTATACCGACGACATCGCGCTGATGTCCCGGCTGGGGATCGACACCTACCGACTGTCTGTCGCCTGGCCACGGATCCAACCGACGGGCAAGGGGCCGGCCAACACCGAAGGGCTCGCGTTCTACGACCGCGTCGTGGACGCCTTGCTCGAGCGAGGCATCACGCCGACGATCACGCTCTATCACTGGGATCTGCCGCAATCGTTGGAGGATGCAGGGGGATGGCGGGTCCGCGACACCGCCGAACGATTCGCGGAATACGCGGCGGTCGTGCACGAGCACCTCGGCGACAGGGTGCACCGGTGGATCACCCTGAACGAGCCGTATTGCTCGTCGATCCTGGGATATGCCACGGGCCGCCACGCGCCCGGCGCCCGCGAAGGCGAAGGGGCACTCGCCGCGGCCCATCACTTGCTGCTCGCCCACGGGATGGCGGCGCGTGCCATGCGCGACCAGCGGTCCGACCAGCAGGTCGGGATCACGTTGAATCTGGAGCCGGTGGTCGCGGCATCTCGGTCCGATGCCGATGTGCGCGCGGCGGAGCGGGAGCTCATGCTGGCGAACCTGCTGTTCACCGATCCGGTGCTCGCAGGACGGTATCCGCACGTCGCCCGGCATGAGTACGCAGGGATGACGGACTTCGGCTTCATCGAGGATGCCGATCTGGAGACCATCGCCGCCCCGCTCGACTTCCTCGGCGTGAATTACTACTTCCCCAGTTGTGTGCGGGCGGGGGAGTACCGGGAACCAGATCCTGCTCTGCGGACTGCGGACGATATCGCGACGGCCCAGGTCGTGGACGTGGATGCCGAGCGCACCGCGATGGGATGGCCGGTCGACTCCGACGGCCTTCGGAGGCTGCTGACCTGGCTGCACGCCACCTACCCGTCGCTTCCGCCGATCTATATCACGGAGAACGGGATCGCCTGTGACGACGTGGTGTCGGAGCAAGGTCACGTGCACGATCCAGGCCGGGTGCGCTACCTGGAGGACCACCTGCGCGCAGTGGCGCAGGCGACACACGAGGGAGTCGTGGTGCGCGGCTATTACTGTTGGTCGATCCTTGACAACTTCGAATGGGCCGAGGGGTATGCCAAGCGATTCGGGCTCGTGTACGTGGACTATGAGACCCAGCAGCGGATCCCCAAGTCCAGCTTCGAGTGGTATCGCCGCCTGATCGCGGCTCATCACGGCGCGCCGCGATGAGCGCGATGCCGAGGGTCGCCGGGCCAGGTGTCAGGTGTCGTCAGGGGCGGCGTAGCGGAAGAGCTCACGTTGCAGCGCGCGGCGTCCCCGGCCGACGACTCCGAGCTTGCGGCGCAGATGGGCCAGATGCACCTTGGTGGTCTGTTCGCTGATGCCGAAGTGCTCTGCGATCTGGCGACGTGGTGCGAACGGCGTATCTCGCAGGAAGCGCACCAGGTCGCGTTCGCGGCGTGTCAGCGACGGGGGGAGCAGTCTCATCGGGGGTGCCGCGGCCGGATCGCGCTCCGCGCCCTCGGCCGTGAGCACTCCCGAGTTGATCGCCGCCACGAGGCAGGAGACCTGGTTGCGATCGATCTGGGGTATGCCGTGCGCCGAGAGTGCCGCCTGCTGTGTCGACGGCGCGCGCAGGCCCAGCAGTGCCACACAGGAAGGCCGCCGCGCCGCGGTCAGCGCCTGAGGGACGCCGTCCCGATGGCGAGGCGAATTCAGGACGAGCACGAGGACTCCCTCGGGGGAATTCTCCGGGATCTCGTCGGCGGAGCCGACGGCGGTGACGGCAGGGGGCGTGGGGGTGCTGCGCGCGAGGGTGAAGGTGAGCGCGTCGACGTCCAGGCCGGGTCCGCTGACGATGTAGACGTGACGGACCGGCCACCAGGGCAGATCGGTGACGTTCATCCTCGCCCCAGGTCGCCGACGAGATATCCGTGCTCTCGCAGGGTGGCGCTCAGCCGACGACGATCGGAGGTGTCGTCACCGTGCTCGCGGTAGATGCGGCGGACCGCCGCGAGGTGTGAACGGACCGTGTGCTCGCTCAGCCCGAGGATCGTGGCGATCGTGCCGGTGGTGAAGTCGGGCCGCGCGGCATACAGGCAACAGATCTGCATCCGTCGATCGGAGAGATAGGGCGCCGGATGGCGTTCGACGAGATCGAGTTGGGCCTGATCCCAGCCGGAGGAGCCCTGCGCCACCTGTTGCACGTGCTCGACCAGTCGGCGCAGGGGAGTGGCGGGATCGACCACACGCACAGCGCCGGCCTCGACGGCTCGGGCGACCAGCGCCTCGTTGCCGGTGTCGCCGATGACCAGGGTGCGACAGCCCAGGCGGGAGAGGGCCCGGATCTTCAGGGCGTGCGGCCAGATGTCGGGCAACTCCGCCTGGACGACCACCACGTCCCGCCCGAAGTCCCAGCGCTCGGCCATGGTCTCCCAGCGCATACCGGCCAGTCCCGGCCTGATCCGCATGCGGCCTTCGCGCAACAGCTCGTGAAGGGCGAACGCGAGGAAGGGGTTGGTGTCGACGATGTCGACTCGGTGAAGTGGGCGGCCGGTGCGTGCCGCCCGTCCCGGGACCGTGGCCATGAGGCGTATCTTCGCGCATCATCGGCGCGGGTGGGCCAGTGGGTCGACCGGAAGTAACCCGAAATGGATGAAGTTTTTGATATTTGCGCCTCCAATACGCCGGCCGCAAATAATCTCTCTCTGTCGGATCGGCCCGCCGCTTTCGACTCACCAACAGATCATGTCCCAGGACTTCCTGGGGCCAACCACGCCAAAGGATCTTGTATGTCGGACTTCACCGAGAAGAGAGTCTCGCGCCGGACGATCGCCAAGGGCGCCGCCTGGAGCGTCCCGGTCGTCGCCGTCGCGGCGGCCGCACCCCAAGCGGTGGCCTCCCCGGCCAATGCTTCGCTCGCATGGACGGATACCGAGTCGGGGCTGCTGTCCTTGCAGCTGTTGGATGGAACGGGCGTCGTCGCTGCTCAGGTCGCCATCACTCTGCCGGACGAGTTCACCTTGACCAACGGTCCGGGCCCGATCGATGGCCCGGCGACGACCACCATCACCGTGGGTCGCCCCTCTGGTCTCAATCTGTCGGTCGGCAGGGCTCGCGGATTCGGCGTCTACAAGTACGACGGCGTCGTCACGCCGTCGAGCGCGCGCACCGTGTCCTACCAGAGCGGGGTGCTCGGCGAATACGGCTTCCCGAAGACCACGTTCACGACGACCGGCCCCGTGTCGGTGGACTCGAACGGCCAGTTGGTGGTCCCGGTGGAATTCGGCCTGGCGGGTAAGAGCGATATCGCCAGCGTCAGCGCACTGGCGAGTTTCCCGGTCGGCCTGACGGTTGCGGTGGGCGGCGAGACGTTGAGTGCGTCGTCGAGCATCAGCGTGCCGGTCGGTGCCGGAATCCTCTGATATCGATTTGAGAGGAAGGGGCGGGCCGCGCTGCGGTCCGCCCCTTCCTCGTGCTTCGAGTGCTACCCGAGAACGGCCAGCAGGCGGGCGATCGTGTCGGCCATGGCTTCTCGGGCGGGCGCGAGATACTTCCGCGGGTCGGTCGACGGGGAGGTGCCGGTCTCGGCGGCCGCTCGATCCTGGGCGGCCATCGTCTGGCGCACCGCGCCGGTGAAGGCGATGTTGAGCGCGGTGCCGACGTTGATCTTGGTCATCCCGGAACGGACCGCCGCCTGCAGTTGCTCGTCGGGCACCCCCGACGAGCCGTGCAGCACCAGGGGGACCGGGACCGCCGCACGGATCCGCGAGATCAGATCCGTGTCCAAGACCGCGGTGCGGCTGGTCATGGCGTGCGAGCTGCCCACGGCCACGGCCAGCGCGTCGACGCCGGTGGCCGCGACGTAGGCTCGTGCCTCCTCGGGGTCGGTGCGCACCCCTGCGGCGTGGGCACTCGCGGGCGCGCCGGGCTTGCCGCCGACGAAACCGAGCTCGGCCTCCAACCACAGGCCCGCGTCGTGCGCCCACCGGGCGGCGGCCGCGGTGCCGGTGACGTTCTCGGCATACGGCAGGGCACCGGCATCGAACATCGCCGACGAGAACCCGTGGTCGGCCGCCTGATGCAGCAGGTCCTCGTCCTCGACGTGATCGAGGTGGAGTGCCAGGCGCGCCGTCGATGCCGTGGCGACGGCGGCCGCGGCAGCTGCCACGGGGCCCAGACGGCCGTGGAAACGCACCGCGTTGTGACTGATCTGCAGGATGGCAGAGCGCCCGGCTGCTTCCGCGCCCCCGGCAATCGCCTCCGCGTGCTCCAGCGTGATCACGTTGAAGGCCGCGACCCCGTGCCCGCGGCCGAAGGCATCGGTGACGAGATCGCCGGTGGTGACCAGTGGCATTCAGGCCTCCTTGATCGAGACCGTACGCCGCACCTCGGCGGTGACGGACGGGTCGAACTCTCCGGCCACCGGCCGGGCGACGGCGCCGGCGGAGACGGCCACCGCCTCACGCAACGCAGCATGCCAGTCCAACGAATCGCCGCCGGCGAGATGGCGCGCCAACACCGCTGCCAGCGCATCGCCGGCTCCCGTCGGATTGCCGTCGACGGCCGCGCCGGGCGCCACCTCGACGGCCTTCGTGTCGCGCACCGCGACCAGGCCCGCGGGGCCGCGCGTGATCACGGCGGATCCCGTCTTGCCGCGGGTCAGTCTGCGAGCGGCGGCGACGGCGTCGGCGACGGTGTCCACCGGCTGCCCGAGCAGGCTGCCGGCCTCGATGTGGTTGGGCACCACCAGCTCGGGTTGTGCGGTCAGTGCCGCCCGAAACGGGAGCCCCTCGGCGTCCAGCACCACCGGCACGCCGCGTCGGCGCGCGACCTCCGTCAGCGCTCGGTAGGCCTTGATGGGCACCCCGGTCGGAAGGCTGCCTGAGATGACGACGGCGTCGAGACCGTCGGTGGCCTCCTCGAAGTCCTCGATGAACCGGCGCCATTCACCGACGGTGACCGGGCCACCGGGCTCGTTGAACACCGTCGTCGAATCGGGTGCGACGACGGTGACGGTACGCCGTGCGGATGCCTTGGTGGCCGTGAGCTGTTCGTCGATGCCGGATGCCTCCAGGTCATCTCGGATGTCGTAGCCGAGTTGGCCTCCGGCGAATCCCATGACGTCGGGTACCGTGTCTCCGAGTTGACGCAGCACACGGGCGACGTTCACCGCTTTGCCGCCGGCGCGCGAATACATGTGGCGCACCCGGTGCGAGGCTCCCGGTCGGAGGTCGTCGACCTCGTAGGTGAGATCCAGCGCCGCGTTCAGGCAGACACATCCGATCATGATCATCACGGCGCCATCCATCCGGAGAGGTCTGTGACGCCGGTGCTCTGCCAGGCGAGGATCGCTGCTCCGAGAAGAGGGCCATGGGATCCGAGGGTCGACAGATCGACTCGTGGGACCTCGTGCCAGGTGACCCGTCGGGACACTGCCTCACGCGTCGGTTCCAGCAATGCGGGCCCGGCGAGCGACAGCCCACCGGCCAGCACGAACAAGGACGGATCCAGCAGCATGGTCGCGGACGCGAGCGCGATGCCGAGCGCCTCGGTGGCATCACGCCATACGGCGTCGGCGTGATCGTCCTCGCCCAGGCGGGCGGCGACCTCGCGAGAGGAGGCCGGTCTGCCGGACCGGTCGTGATATCGCCGGGAGATCGCGGCGGCCGACGCATACCGCTCCAGGCACCCGATCTGGCCGCACGGGCAGCGTTCGCCGTCGGGGTGGACCGGCATGTGCCCGATCTCTCCGGAGTTGCCCGTCGCGCCGCGGACCAGGTGACCATCGGTGACCACGCGGGCCGCGATGCCGGTGCCGATGATGACGACCATGCTGTCGTCGACCCCGCGGGCCGCTCCGACGAGCTGCTCGGCGATCCCGCCGCCTCGGATGTCGTGGTCGACCACGGTGGGAAGGCCGGTGTCCTGGGCGATGATTCGGCGCAGGGGCACGTCACGCCAACCGAGATTGGCGGCGTAGGACGCGATGCCGCGCATGCTGTCGACGGCGCCCGGCACGACCAGGCCGACCGCACGCGTGTCGCCGGTCAGGCGGGATCGGACGGTGTCGCGGATCGTGTCGATGACGGCGTCGGGTCCGTCGCCGACCGGGGTCGCCACCGACGCCGGGTCCTCGATCCGCCCGGTCTGCGTCACCAGCGCGGTCTTGATGCTGGTGCCGCCGACGTCCACGGCCGCGACGGTGGGCTCACGCATGGTGTTCAGAGGACGACGGAGCGGGTCAGATTGTGCGGGTGATCGGGGTCGAGCCCGCGCCGTTCCGCCAGCGCGACCGCGAGGCGCTGCGCCCCGATCAGGTCGGCCTGTGGATCGAGGTCACGGCGGACGACCAGGCCGCCGGTCGCGCCCAGTTCGTCGATGAGGCCCGGCGGAGGCTCACCGAAGGTCCACACGAGCGATCGTTCGCCGATGACGCTGACCGGTCCGTGCCGGAACTCCATTGCCGGGTAGGACTCGGTCCACATCTGGGCCGCTTCGCGCACCTTCAGCGCCGCCTCGTGCGAGACGCCGACCCGCCAGTCGGTGCCGACGAAGGTGAACTGGTCCCGGGCGACCCACTCCGGATCGACTTCGGCCTCGAGGGCGGTGCGCGCATCGGTGATCGCGGGGGTCAGGTCCTCGCCGAGGTGGGCACGCCACAGGGCGAGCGAGGTGGTGGCGAAGCGTGTCTGCACGACGGACCGCTCGTCCGCGAAGTCCAGCAACACCGTCTCGTCGGCAGCGTGTGCCGCGGGAAGGTCCGTGCCGGTGGTGAGGACTGTGCTCCGTGTCGTGTCCGGCAGCGCCCCGAGGAGCTCGACGACCTCGGTGGTGGTGCCCGATCGGCAGATCGCGACGACGTGATCGTAGGTCCGCGCCCGGGGGAACTCGGAACTGGGCCACGCGTCGGTCTCGCCGAGACCGGCCGACTCGCGCAGGGCGGCGAACGACTGGGCCATGAAGTAGGACGTGCCACAGCCGGTCACGGCCACGCGCGCCCCTTCCGCGGGAAGGGCGCCCGACGTCGAGGGCTCGGTGGCCAACTCCGCGGCGCGAGACCAGCACTCGGGCTGGGCGGAGATCTCCTCGAGAACGAACGACATGGATTCCTTTCTTTCCTGCGATGGGTGCCGCTACTTGATCGAGCCAGCCGTGAGTCCGCTGACGACGCGACCTTCGATCAGGGCGAAGAGAATGATGACAGGAATGGTGGCGATCACCGACCCGGCGAACAGGTGGCCCCAGTCGATGGAGTACTGCCCGATGTAGGAGTTGATCCCGACGGTGAGTGGCGTATTGGCGCTCGGCTGCCCGAGGGTCAGGGTCAGCGCCACGATGAACTCGTTCCACGCCGTGATGAAGGTGAAGATCAAGGCGGTGACGATGCCGGGCAGAGCCAGGGGCAGGGTCACCCGCATCATCGCGCCGAACCGGCCGGTGCCGTCGACCATTGCGGCCTCTTCGAGTTCGGCCGGAATGGAGGAGAAGTAGGCATTGAGGATCCACACCGCGAAGGCCAGGTTGAAGCCGGCGTTGACCAGGATCAGCGAGATGACCGGGTTGGGAAGGTCGAACTTGATGAACTCCTGCTGGATGCCGACCAGCATCGCGGCCGGCTGGAACATCTGGGTGGCCAGCACCAGCAGCAGGAAGAAGGCGCGTCCCTTGAATCTGAAACGGGCGGTGTAGTACGCGGCGGGCAGCGCCACGAGCAGTACCAGGATCGTGGCGCCGCCCGCGACTTCGAGGCTTGCCGCCAGGTTGCCGCCGAAGCCGGTCTTCCAGATCGTGGTGAAGTTGGAGAAGTCGAAGTGCGTGGGCAGGAAGTTCGGCGCCGTGGTCTGGTCACTGGGGCGCAGGGCGGCGATGATCATCTCGGCATACGGCAACAAGAAGATGATCGCGACGATGTATGCCGTGACGGCCAACAGCAGCCGGCGCGGGGTGAGCGGCGGACGTGCGCGGGAGGATTTCACCGCAAGGGTGCTCATGCGGACACCTGATCCTTCCACTTGGTCAGTTTCAAGAAGACCAGGACGATGACGATCACCAGGGCGAAGTTGATCACCGACATGGCGGCGGACTCGCCGATGTAGCTCTGCTTGAGGATGAACATGAAGGTCGTCGTCGTGCTGGTCTGATATCCGGGCCCGCCTCGGGTCATCTCCCAGATGACCGGGAAGGAGTTGAAGACGTTGATGACGTTGATGAGCGTCGCGACGATCAATGAGGGGCGCAGCAACGGCAGCGTGATGCTCCGGTAGATGCGCCGCTTGTCGGCGCCGTCGATGCGGGCGGCCTCGTAGACGTCCTCGGGAATAGTCTGCAGGCCCGCGAGGATCGCGTAGGTCGTGAACGGCAGCGACACGAACACGCCGACCAGCATCATCCACATCAAGGCGGTGGTCGGATTGCCGAGCCAGTCGGCGCGCGACGAGCCGAGGGTGATCAGCCCGAGCTTGTGCAGGATCAGGTTGATCACGCCGTACTTCGATTCCAGCGCCCACCGGAAGATCAGCGCCGTCATCATCACCGACGCGGCCCAGGGAGCGATCAGGGCCCAGCGGGTGACCTTGCGCCCGGGGAACTTCTGATTGAACAGCTGGGCCAGCAGCAACGAGATCACCATCGTGACGAGCACGACCACCACCGTCCAGATGACGGTCCGCACGATGACCCCGGTCAGGGCCGGTTCGCTGAACAGGTCGCTGAAGTTCTTGCCTCCGGCGGATCCGAGGTCGAACCCGTCCGGGCTGATGTCCTTGAACGACGTCTGCACCATGACCACGACGGGCCAGATGACGACCACGAGGATCAGTGCGAGCGCAGGGCCGATCCACAGCAGGGGTCGCAGGTGGTGCAACTTCCGCACGAGCGCGTTCTGGGGGCGGGCCCGCTTCACCGGTGGCCGCGGAGGCGCGTCGGCCATGACCTGTTCAGACAAGAGGTGCTCCATCGAGAAGGGGACGACGGGGAGGCTGGCCCGGGTGTGGGCGGCCTCCCCGTCATGAGTGGATCAGCCGGCCTTTTCGGCGGTCTGCTGAATGGAGCCAAGCACGCTCTTCGGATTGCCGCTCATCGCGGTGCCGATGGTGTGCTGGATCTGGCTCTGCACCTTCGACCAGCCGGTGGACGACGGGTACTGCACGGCCTTGGGCAGCGCCTTCATGAACGAGCCGAAGATCGGGTCGCTCTTCAGCTGGTCGGACGCGGAGACCGTCCCCGGCAGCAAGTCGTATTCCTTGTCGAACTTGATCTGGTACTTGTCCTGGTAGGCGAAGTCGAGGAACTTCTTGATCTGCTTCTGATGGCCGTTCTTGTTGAACGCCATGATGTTGTCGCAGACGCCGAGCGTAGTGTCGAGCGGGCCGTTCTTGCCCACGATCGGCACCGAAGCCCAGTCGCTCTTCTTCAGCTTGCCGGCCTTCTCGATGATCGGGATCAGCTGCGGTGCGCCGTTGATCATGCCGATGCTGCCGTCGGCGAACTGCTTCCACAGGTCGGTACGGTTCTTCGATCCTGGGTTCGGCTCGGTGTCACCCGCCTTGACCATGCCCTTCAGGAAGTTCATGGCGGCCACGTTCTTTGAACTGTCGATGGTCCACTTGCCGCTCTTGTCCTGATAGTTGCCGCCGTTCCCGAGGAACCACAGCAGGGTCTCCGCCTGCGCCTCTTCCGAGCCGAGCGGGAGCCCGAATCCGGTCTTGCCGAGCGCCTTGATCTTGGCGGCGTCCTTCTTGACGTCGTTCCAGGTCTGCGGCGGCGACGAGATGCCGGCCTTCTTGAAGAGCTTCTTGTTGTAGAACAGCGTGCGGGAGCTGGTGGTCCAGGGCATGCCGTACTGCTTGCCCTTGTAGCTGCCCTGGTCCTTCATCGACGGGAGCAGGTTGTCCGGCTTGGACAGCACATCGCTCGCCGGATACAGCAGCCCCTCCTGTGCGTAGGTCGAGAAGTAGGTGCCCTCGGTGATGTCGGGGTACTGCTTGTTCTGGATCATCGTCTGGAGCTGACTGGTCCAGTCGTTCCAGTTGATCGTCGTGACCTTGACGCTGATCTTGGGGTTCTTCTTGTGGAATGCGCTCGCGATGTTCTTCCAGTACTTCGCGCTGGTGTTGCTCGGACCGGTGCCGTAGTCGGCGACGACGAGTTTCAGCTCCGTCTTGCCGTTGCTGTCTCCGCTGGAGTTGTCCGAGCCTCCGCACGCACTCAGTACGAGACTACCGGCGGCGAGCACGGCCATCATGCCGATGCTGCTTCGTCGCATATCTGCCTTCTTCCCTGCGATGTGATGCGATGGATGGCCCCGTGGGCCTTGACCGTCACGGACGCGCTGTGGCAGCACGCTCAACGGTCGCGCGTGAAGGGACGCTACACGTCCTGAGCTTATTGGTCTAGACCAGTAGGCGAAAATTTTGGACTCGATCTGCTATCGATCCACGTGGTCGTCATGGACTCGTGTCACACCTCCTCACGATCGATCCACCGTCCGTCGGCCATGACGCGCGTCACCGACAGGTCGTCGGCGAGCACGACCAGGTCGGCCGCGAGGCCAGGGGCGATGGTGCCTACGTCATCGTGGATCCCCAGCGTCCGTGCGGGATTCGCGGATGCGGCACGCGATGCGTCGATGATGTCCACAGCGCTGTCTCGCACAGCCCGCCGCACGCTGTCGTCGAGAGTGAGGGTGCTTCCTGCGAGCGAACCGGTCGACGTCAGGCGCGCGCGGCCGTCGGTCACTCGCACGCGTTGCCCACCGAGGACGTATTCGCCGTCGCCCACGCCGGTGGCGTCGATGGCATCGGTGATGAGCACCATGTCGCCGCGGCGCGCCGCCACGACGGAGGTGATCGCCGGGTGCACGTGCACGCCGTCGTTGATCAGCTCGCAGGCGAGTTCGTGCTCCAGTGCGGCACCGATCAGCGCAGGCTCGCGATGGTGCATCGGGCGCATCCCGTTGAACAGGTGGGTCGCCAGCGTCGCGCCCGCCCGGATGCCCTCGACGGCCTGGTCGTAGGTGGCGTCCGAGTGTCCCAGTGCGGCGACGGCGCCGCCGGCCACGATGTCTCGGATCAACGCGAGCGCACCGTCCAACTCGGGCGCGACGGTGACCACGCGCAGGGTGCCGCGCGCGGCATCCCTCATCCGTGCGAGGGCGGCGATGTTGGGCAACATCAGATGATTGGTGTTCTGGGCCCCGCAGCGCTCGTGCGAGAGGAAGGGGCCCTCCAGATGCGCGCCGATGACATGACCGGTGCGACGTGGGCCCGATTCCACCAGATGGGCCACCCATGACAGTTGCTGCGCCAGATCTTCTACCGGCGCGGTCACCAGCGACACCAAGGTGCGGGTGGTGCCGTGCCGGCGATGGAACGCGACGGCACCGGCCATGTCGTCGGGGGACGTGGACACGTCGTGCCCGCCGCCACCGTGCATGTGGAGGTCGATGAACCCCGGGAGGAGCCAAGCCCCTCCCAGATCGACCCGCGGTATGCCGTCGGGCGGGTCGCCGCGCCCGACGCGGCGGATGCGACCGTCCGCCACCTGGACCCAGCCGCCGTCCAGCACCTCGTTCCGGGTGACGACTCGCGCCCCGGCCAGGACCGTGTCTTCGATCTGCTCGGCGTGCGGCGCGCTCACGGTCTCGGCGCCTTGAGATGGGCGACGAGCGTGATCCGATCGCCGCGGAACCAGGTCGTTCCCCATTCGACGGATCGCCGTTCGGCGTCGAAGCTGTGCCGTCGCACGACGAGCATCGGTGCGCTGGCATCGGTCTCGAGCAGGGTTGCCTCCCGTGGGGACGCGGGGGCGATGTCGATCGTCTCCTCGCCTCGGCGCAACTCGACCGCATAGTCGCCGCGCAACAGCGCGTGAAGAGACCCTTGGCGGCGGATCTTGCGCGTCAGGCCGGGGAATCGGTCCGCGGACAGGACGGAGACCTCGAGCGCGATCGGCGCGCCGTCGGCATACCGCAGTCGTTCGATGCGGTAGATCAGGTCGCCCGGCGTGAGGTCGAGGCGATCGGCGATCTCGGCGTCCGCCTTGAGCCGGGAGGTGCCGATCACCGTCGAACTCGCGGTCATGTCGTTGGCGGCGGCCTGCTCGGTGAAGCTCGCCAACTCGAGCGGCCAGGTGATCTTGGCGTCGGCGACATAGGTGCCGGACCCCTGCCGCCTGGTCAGCCGCCCCTCGGCCACGAGATCGAGCAGTGCCTGGCGAACAGTGGTGCGCGATGTGCCGAGTTCGGCGGCCAGGCTGCGTTCGGTGGGCACGGCCGCGCCCGGCTCCATGGCATCGATCAATGCGAGCAGGTGGCGTCGCACCGCGAAGTGCTTCGGCTCCCGAGCGGCGCCTCGAGGGGTGGCGGCCACCATGCCTCCTTCTCCCGGTGGCCGTGACCGCCGGAATCGTCCGTTGACAGAGGACAGTGAATCATGCAGGATCTAATTGGTCTAGTCCATTTTGAGAGTTTTCCGAAACCTCGCGATCCAGGAGCACGATGAGCGATCCCGGCATGTTGATGGCGCACGAAATCGCCGAGCAGCCCGCTGTCCTCGACCGGCTGCGCGTCGAGGGGCGCTCGCAGATCGCGGCGGCTCGGCGCGCGATGGTGGAGTTCGGCCCGCACGTGGTGGTTTTCGCCGCGCGAGGCACGAGTGATCACGCGGCGCTGTACGGGAAGTATCTCGTGGAGGCGCGGCGCGGCATGCCTGCGGGGCTGGCTTCGCCGTCCACGCTGACGGTTTATCACTCCCGTCCCGATCTGCGTCATGCCGTCTTCGTCGCGGTCAGCCAGTCGGGTGGCTCGCCGGACCTGATCGAGAGTCTCGAGGTCGCGCGGGAGTGCGGCGCCCTGACGATCGCGGTGACCAACAATGCGGGATCGACCCTCGCAGGGGCGGCGCATCACCACGTCGACGTGCATGCCGGCCGCGAGCGGGCCGTGGCCGCGACGAAAACCTATACGGCCGAGATGATGGCGCTGGCGCTGCTGTTCGGCGGCGATGAGGACGGGAGCGTCCCGGATGTCGCGGCGTTGCCGGATGCTGCTGCGGCGACCTTGTCGCTCGGTGAGCACCCGTATGCCGCGGCGAAGCGGTATCGCTTCGCGCAGCGCCTGGTGACGACGGCGCGCGGGTACTCCTATCCGACGGCGCGCGAGGCGGCGTTGAAGGTCATGGAGACGTCGTACCTGTCGGCCCAGGCCTTCTCCGGCGCGGATCTGCTGCACGGCCCGCTGGCGATGGTGGACGGAGAGTTGCCGGTCATCGCTGTGGTCACGCCCGGGGCCGGTGGCAGCGCGATGCAGCCGGTGCTGGAGAAGTTGGAGGAGGCGGGCGCCGATGTGCTGCGGGTCGGGGATGATCCGAGCCAGGTCGGCGAGGCGGGGGATCGGCCCGTCCTTCCCGTCGTGACCAAGGGCGTCGCCGAGGAGTTCACCCCGATGCTCGACATCCTTCCGCTGCAGCAGATGGCGTGGCGCCTGTCGCTCGATCGCCGCCAGGATCCGGACCGGCCGCGCGGGTTGTTGAAGGTGACCGAGACCTGGTGACGGCGCCGACGCATTTTTGGTGCCCAGTGGAACGACAATGCGCCGCATCGGCCGGATCGGCAGCATTCTTGCCGTCGAGTGGAATGAAATACGTCATGCGGCCCTCAGCTACGGGGGCGTAGGACGAGTCGAGCGCACCGTGGCGTTCGCGCGCGACCATGCATCCGCGACCACCTGGGTGCGCCCGCTGCACTGATGTCCACGCGCGTTTGGCCAGGCTGGATAGCCGAGGTTGTCGAGCAACTGAATTGCGCCCCCGGCAGGATTCGAACCTGCGCTCCCGCCTCCGGAGGGCGGTGCTCTATCCCCTGAGCTACGGGGGCGTGCGCCTCGTGCGAGGCGCGAGCGACACACTACCAGCCGAACGTCGTTGCGCTGAATTCGGAAGGCGGTTCAGGTGAACATCGCCTGGGCGATGTAGTGGCCCTTCTTCGGCGCCGGAGGCACCGCCCACAGGCCCGAGCCGATGTGCGTGATGTATTCGTTGAGCAGATCCGAGGCGCCGAGCTTGCGTTGAATCTTCACGAAGTGGGCCGGATCGCTCGCGTAGATGATCATCAGCAGGCCGGCGTCGAGCTGGCCGAACGTGTTGAGCCCGTCGGTGTAGTTGTAGGGCCGGCGCAAGAGCTTGACGCCGTCGTTGTGCTCATGCGCCGCGAGGGCGATGTGTGAACGCGCGGCGATCGTCAGGTCACCCTCGGCATCCTTCGCGCCGAAGTCCGGGGTGTCCTTCTCGTGGCCCCCGGTCAGCGGCGCACCGGACTGCTTGGACCGGCCGAAGATGTGCTGTTGATCCGCGATGTCGTCGGCATCCCAGATCTCGATGTTCATCTCGATCTTGCGCACCACCTGGTAGGTGCCACCGGTCATCCACCCGTCGTCCTTGACCCACACGAAGTCGTCGTATTCGGCCGAGGTGTCGATGTTGCGGGTCCCGTCCTTGAATCCGAAGAGATTGCGTGGCGTCTCCTGGCCGGGCCCGGCGGACGCTCGACCGAATCCCAGCACCGTCCAGCGGGTCTTCACCGTGTCCCGTGCCATGCGGGCCAGGTTGCGCACCGCGTGGTAGGCGACCTGCGGATCGTCGGCACACGCCTGCACGCTCAGGTCCCCGCCGCTGGTCTCGGCCTCGAGGTTGTCGCTCGGCAGATCGGGCAGTTCCTTCAGCAGTGCGGGCCGCTTGTGCGCCAGCCCGAAGCGGTCGTCGAACAGCGGGGGGCCGAGGCCGACGGTCACCGTCAGGCTCGCCGCGTCGAGTCCCAGCGCCTCTCCGGTGTCGGTGCCGACGGCGCCGGACCGTTTGGGCTGCACCTGGCCGATCGGGTCACCCTGCATCATCTGGGCGATCGCCGCCGACCAGCGGGCCAGCAGCACCTGCAGGTCGCTGCGCACGGCTCCGTCGATCATGTCGAAGGCCATGAACACGGCATATCGTTGCGGGGGAGTGCGCACGCCCGCCGGGTGGTCCTGGTCGTAGAAGGGGTGGCGCCTCGACAGATCGACGGTGTCCTTGTCCGGCACGGCGTGTGCCGGCGTCGCACCGTCGGATGACGCGTAGGCTCCGGCCGCGCCACCGAGGGCGCCTCCGGCGAGGACGCCGCCGGCCGCGCCCTGCACGAACCGGCGACGGGAGAGCCCGCTGCGCTCATGTGGGCCGGTCTCGGTCATTGGGCGGTCGCCACCTTCTCTGCGATGCGCGACAGCGGATCCTGCAGGGACTGCACCGTCTTGCTCAACTCCGGTGCGTCCTTCTGGCGCAGCTTCGGGGTCCAGGCCTCGAACCCGCCGACCTGCGAGGTGTCGCGGTACTTGTCCAGCTTCTTCAGCACGGCCTTGAACCGCTTGGTGATGGTCTTGGTGAGCGCCGGGTCGATCTTCTGCATGCCCGGCTTCAGGTAGGCGAACGCCTGCTGCGCACCCTCGACGTTGGCCGAGAAGTCCGACAGATCGGTGTGGCTGTAGGCCTCCTCCTCGCCCTTGATCTTGCTGGACTGCACCTCTTCGAGCAGACCGGCGGCGCCGTTGGCGAGGTCCTCCGGCTTGTAGGTCAGGCCCGTGGTCAGCTTCTTGAGTTTCTTGACGTTTTGCACCAACGCCGCGGCCTGCTTCTTCGTGGAGGCGGTGATCTCGCCCTTCTTCCACAGGTCCCGCTCGATGGCGTGGAAGCCGCTCCAGCCGACCTGCGGGTCCTTGTTGGAGGCGCGCATGTCGATCAGGTAGTCGAGGTTGCCCTTGTTGCTGGTCGCCTTGAAGCCGGGTAGGAGGAACCCGTCGACGTCCGACTCGACCTTTTCGTAGAAGGGTCGTGCCAGGCCGTACTTCGTCTTGGCCTGTTTCACGTTCCCGCTGTCGACGGCGGTCTTGAGGCCCTTGACGGCGGTCACCATGTCGGCGATGACCCCGTTGACGTATTTTCCGTAGCCTTTCGCCCCCTGGGCCAGCAGGGTGCCGGTCGACCCGCCGCCCTTCGTGGCCGCCTTGCCGGTGACGGTGAAGTCCTGCATCTCGGTCTTCGCGCCGGGGCAGTAGATCTGGTATTTCCCGCCCTCGAGGGTGACGGTGAACTTCACCGGCGCCAGGCCGGGCGCGAGGTTCTCTTTCTCCCCGATGATGCGCCCGTTGCTCTGCAACTCGAGCTCGGTGATGCTCGTGGCTCTCTCGTTGCTGACCGTGAAGGTGACCGGGCCGGCCTTCGCCGTGGTGTGGTCCGGTGCGCACGTGGCCGCCCCTCCGTCCGAGGTGAGGGTCACATGCACCTGCGAGACGCCTTTGCGGACGGGAGCGGCATCGCTCCCGGCGGCGCCGTCGCCGGCGGTCTGTTGATCCGTTCCGGAGGAGGCGGAGTCGGTGGATGAGCCCCCGCTGCACCCGGTGAGAACGAGGCCGGAGGCACACGCGACCGCGGCGACGGTGACGCCGAGGTGGCGAGGCGAAGCGACTCTAGCTGACACTGGTATTGCTCCTTTTGGTCGTGGCGTCGGACGCGCCATCGGTGGGGGAGGGCGGGGTGGCCCGGGGCCTTCCGCGCCAACGGTGGACGGCGGTCACGATCAGGGCGGCCGCCGCGATCAGCAGGCCGATGGGCAGCGAGTGCCGCCAGAACCCGCGCTCGTCGCGGTCGATGGCGATCTGCCCGATCGAGGCCGCGACGCGGTCGGGGTAGGCCGTCTCGACGCTCCAGCCGCCGCCTCGAATCGTCGCGGCACCGGGCAGGTCGGCGCCGGCGGCCACGGTCACCGTGCGCGAGGTCGGCAACCCGCCGCCGCTCAGCGTCGCGACGGTCACGTCCTTCTGGCGCGCGTCCAGCAGGACGCCGTGAGCCGTCCAGACCTGGAGGCCGCCCGACCGGGACCAGTGCACGGCATACGGGCCCGGGCTCTGCTTCACGTCGATGCCGACCGGCACCCGCCCGCCGTTCATCTCGACGAGTTGCTGGGCGGTCAGCTTCGCGGGCAGGTCGGCTGTCTCGGACGGTGCCGGCAGGCTGAAATGGGTGGCCGCGGTGCCGTGTTCGTGTGTCGGGGTGCCGCCCGAGAGCGTCACCCGTCGGGTGTCGTGGGGCAGCGTGAGGGTCAGGGTCCGCCCGTGCACCTGGGCGGTGCCGTGCGGTGACCCGTCGGCGGTGACGAGCCCGGCCGGGGAGGGCGTGTGGAACGTCGCGGCCGGCACCGAGAGCGGCAGGAGGACGGCGGCGACGAGCGCGGTCGCGGCGAGGGAGAGTCGGACGGTGAGGGCCGTCTGCGCTCCGGGGCGGTGTGCGGCGGGCCAGAAGAGGATGAGCATCATCGGCACGAGGTAGGCCAGCCATCCGAGGATCTCGATGATCCGCGGGTCCGGGGGGATGCCGAGCACGCCGGTGAACAGGGCGCCGCGCACCGAGCCGGCCGGGGCGAGCCAGTGCAGGTCGACGGTGCGCTGCTGCCCGGCGTTGAGCCAGCCGGCCTCGTGGGCCGTGCGCAAGGCGGTGAGCACCAGACCGGCGGCGACGAGCACCAGGAAGACGCTCGTCACCTTGAAGAACCTGCCGAGGTTGATGCGCACCCCGCCGCGGTAGATCCCGATGCCGAGCCCGGTGGCGACGAGGATGCCGAGCACCGCGCCACCCGCTGCGGTCGCCGTGTTGGACGCGGCCTGGAAGGTCGCCAGCAGGAAGACGGCGCTCTCGAAGCCCTCCTTCAGGACGGCCAGGAACGCCATGAGGGCCAGCGCTCGCGAGGTGCCGTCACCGAGGGCGTTGCGCGCGGACGCCTCCAGATCCTTCTTCATAAACCGCGCGTGGGTCGACATCCACATCACCATGCCGGTCACGAAGACGATGGCGACCGTGCCGATCACCGTCTCCATGCCCTCCTGGGCGGCCTGCGGCAGGTTGCGCTCGACCAGTTCGAGGGTGACTCCGACGGCGATGCTGAGCAGCACCGCCACCACGACGCCGATCCACATCGACGCCAGGGACTTACCGTTCTTGCGCAGGAATGCGGCGATGATGCCGACGATGAGGGCAGCCTCGAGCCCTTCGCGCAGTCCGATGACGAAGGTGGCCAGCACGGGGACTCCCTGAGACGAGATGGACGGGTAAGTCTTGCCTTTGTTAGGTGAGGCTTGGCAATGGTATGGCGACCGGTCGCCCGGCGTCCACCCAGGTGGTCCGCATGCCGACCGAGCCGATCGGGGCAGGGGCGGTGTCCTGCGGGTGGACGGGAGAGACGCCGGCGGCACGGTGCGGGTACGTTGCCCTGGATGAATGCATGCGACGAGTCCGTCCGGCGGCTGTTCCCCGGGACCACCGCCTGGGGTGACGACGGGGCGATGAGTGTGGGGGGTGTCGACCTCACCGAGCTCGCGCGCACCCGTGCCACCCCGGCCTACCTGATCGACGAGGAGGACCTGCGCCGGCGTGCGCGCCGGTTCCGGGACGAGTTCACCCGGGCGTTCGCGCAGGTGGGCGCACAGGTGGACGTCTATTACGCCGGCAAGGCCTTCGTGTGCACCGCCCTCGTGCGGATCCTGCAGGAGGAAGGGCTGCGCCTGGACGTGTGCACCGGCGGCGAGTTGGCCGTCGCCCGCCGCGCCGACTTCCCCGGGGCACGCATCGGGATGCATGGCAACAACAAGTCACGAGCCGAGATCGAGGCGGCGGTCGCCGCGGGGGTCGGCAGGGTCGTGGTGGACTCCTTCGACGAGATCGACCTGGTCACGCAGGTGGCCCGGGAGGCCGGGGTCGTCGTGCCGGTGATGCTGCGGGTCAAGACCGGCGTGGAGGCACACACCCACGAATACATCGCGACCGCGCACGAGGACCAGAAGTTCGGGCTCAGTCTCGCCTCCGGTGAGGTGCAGCAGGCCGCCGCACGGATCCTGGAGCGGACCGATGCCCTGTCGCTGCTCGGCTTCCACTCCCACATCGGCAGCCAGATCTTCGACTCCGCAGGGTTCGCCGTCGCCGCCGAGCGGCTCGTCGCCGAGCAGTTGAAGGTCGCGGCCGAGCACGGTGTCACCCTGCCGGAGCTCGACCTCGGGGGAGGGTTCGGCATCGCCTACGTCCCCGGTGACAGCCCGCTGCCGGTCGCCGACATGGCCGACCAACTCGCCCGGATCGTGCGGCGCGCCTGCGACACCGCGGGTATGCCGATGCCGCGCGTCTCGATCGAGCCCGGCCGGGCCATCATCGGGCCCGCCGGGATCACCCTCTACGAGGTGGGCACGGTCAAGCCGGTGCGCCTCGGGGACGACCAGGGGACGCGGACCTACGTCGCGGTGGACGGCGGCATGAGCGACAATCCCCGCCCGGTGCTCTACGACGCCGAGTACACCGGCGTGCTCGCCTCCCGCCGCGGATCCGACCGGTCCGTGCGTTCCCGTGTCGTCGGCAAGCACTGCGAGAGCGGCGACATCGTCGTGCGCGACGTGGATCTGCCCGCCGACGTCGGCCCCGGAGACCTGCTGGCCGTGCCGGCGACCGGGGCCTACTGCCGGTCCCTCGCCAGTCAATACAACCACGTGCCGCGGCCTCCGGTGCTCGCCCTGCGCGACGGCCGCATCACCACCTGGCTGAGGCGAGAGACCATCGACGACCTACTGGCATTGGAAGGTGAATGACGTGAGCGGATTGCGCGTGGCCCTGCTCGGCTGCGGTGTCGTCGGCAGCGCCGTGGCGGCGCGATTGCAGGAGCGGCGGGACGACTTCACCGCCCGCACGGGGGCGCCGCTGGACATCGTCGGAGTGGCGGTGCGGGACACGACCCGCCCGCGACCCGAGTCGGGGCTCGACCCGCAGCTGTTCACGACGGATGCCGAGGAACTGGTCACGCGCGCCGACCTGGTCGTCGAACTCATGGGGGGCATCGAACCCGCCCGGAGCCTGCTGCTGCGCGCGATGGCGCACGGAGCCGGCGTGGTGACGGCCAACAAGGCCCTGCTCGGGGAGGACGGCCCGGAGCTCTACGAGGCCGCCGAGAAGCACGACGTCGACCTGTTCTACGAGGCCGCGGTCGCCGGGGCGATCCCCCTCGTGCGCCCGTTGCACGAGTCCCTCGCCGGAGACACCGTCCAGCGCGTGATGGGCATCGTCAACGGCACGACCAATTTCATCCTCGACAAGATGGACGGCACCGGCGCCGACCTCGAGGAGACCCTGCGCGAGGCACAGGAACTCGGGTATGCCGAGGCCGACCCGACCGCCGACGTCGAGGGCTACGACGCCCGCGCCAAGGCGGCGATCATCGCGTCGCTCGCGTTCCACACGCGGGTGCGCACGCCCGATGTCTACTGCGAAGGCATCATGGGCGTCACGCCCGACGACATCTCGGCGGCGCGCAAGATCGGGTGTGTCATCAAGCTGCTGGCGATCTGTGAGCGGCTCACCGATCCGCGTGGCGATGTCAGCATCAACGTGCGGGTGCACCCGGCGCTGGTGCCTCGCACCCACCCGTTGGCGACGGTGCGTGAGGCGTTCAACGCGGTCTTCGTCGAGACCGAACTGGCCGGGCAGTTGATGTTCTACGGGCAGGGAGCCGGTGGCACGCCCACCTCCTCGGCCGTGCTCGGCGACCTGGTCCAGGCGGCGCGCCACCGGGTCCGCGGAGGACGCGGGCCCGGCGAGTCGACCTACCTGGCGCACCCCGTGCAGGGCATCGGTGCGGCGACCACCGGATATTTCATCCGGCTCGAGGTGCAGGACCGCCCGGGGGTCCTCGGCCAGGTCGCCGGTGTCATCGCCGCCCAGGGGGTCTCGATCGAGAGCATGCGCCAGGGGCTGAAACGCTCGCGCGACGGCCTGGCAACCTTGCATCTGGTGACTCACCCGGCGACCGACGCGGCGCTCGCGCACACCGTCGATCGGCTCCGAGCCCATGAGGACGTCGCGACGGTGGCGTCCGTCCTACGCGTGGAAGGTCTGTGACGAGATGGCGAACCAGTGGCGCGGCGTGATCCGTGAATACGCCGACCGCCTGCCGACACTCGAGGGTGCGCCGGTGATCACCCTGGGGGAGGGCGGCACTCCGCTGATCCGTGCCGAGAAGCTGAGCGAGCGGCTCGGCGCGACGGTGTACGTCAAGTACGAAGGTCTGAACCCGACCGCATCGTTCAAGGACCGCGGCATGACGGCGGCGATCTCCGTCGCCGCGCGGGAGGGCGCCAAGGCGGTCATCTGTGCCTCGACGGGCAACACCAGCGCGTCCGCGGCCGCCTACGCCACCAAGGCGGGTATGACGTGCGGCGTGCTCGTGCCCGACGGCAAGATCGCGATGGGCAAGCTCAGCCAGGCCATCGCGCACGGCGCGACCCTGCTGCAGGTCGATGGCAACTTCGACGACTGTCTGACCTTGGCCCGCAAGCTCGCGGAGGCCTATCCGGTCGAGTTGGTCAACTCGGTCAACCCGGCCCGCATCGAGGGGCAGAAGACGGCCGCCTTCGAGGTGATCGACGTGCTGGGGGACGCCCCCGACATCCACTGCCTGCCGGTCGGCAACGCCGGCAACATCACGGCC
>CAZMLG010000009.1:0-37044 GCA_964566985.1 uncultured Intrasporangiaceae bacterium | reverse complement strand
GGAGCGTGACCTGCGCTACGCGTGGTGGAACAACCACTGCGTGATCGATGCCGCGGTCGGCACGTTCATCGAATACGGCACCAAGGACCGGCGCAAGGACCGGGAGAGCTATGCGGAGATGTGGCGCCGGTGGATCTACGACGACTACTACCGCAGCTACCTGATCCCCCTGGAGAAGTACGGCCTGAAGGTGCCGCACGACCTCGTAGAGGAGTCCTGGAACCGCATCTGGAACAAGGGATACGTCCATGAGACGGCGCAGTTCTTCGCCACCGGATGGATCGCCAACTACTGGCGCATCGACCCGATGACCGACAAGGACTTCGAGTGGTTCGAGCACAAGTACCCGGGCTGGTACGACAAGTACGGCGAATGGTGGGAGAACTACTCGCGCCTGTCCGTGCCGAACGGTCACAACCCGATCGCCTTCGAACCGGTGAACTACTACTACCCGCACCGCTGCTGGACCTGCATGGTTCCCTGCATGATCCGGGAAGACATGGTCTATGACAAGGTCGACGGCGAGTGGCGCACCTACTGCTCGGAGCCGTGCCACTGGACCGACGTGGTGGCGTTCCGGGACAACTACAACGGTCGCCCGACGCCCAACATGGGCCGCCTGACGGGCAACCGGGAATGGGAGACGCTGTATCACGGATGGAAGTACGGAGACATCATCAAGGACTCCGGCTTCGTGCGTGACGACGGCAAGACGACCGTCGCCCAGCCCCACCTCGACCTCGATCCGAAGAAGATGTGGACGCTGGACAACTTCCGCAAGGTCCCGCCGATGCCGAGCCCGAACCATCAGCTCAACGAAATGACCGACTCCGAACGCGAGCTGTGGGCCGAGGACTACCGCCTCGGTGGACCGGGCGGACGTTACGCGGAGCCGGCGGTGCCCGGCGCGAAGCGCACCTACTGACGCTCCACGGCACATCACCGCGACCCCGTCTCGTGAGGTCGCAGGCATCGGGCGCGGTCCCGGTCACCTCCTGACCGGGACCGGGACCGCGCACCCATTCACGCTCGCATTCACGAACAACCCAGATGGAGAAGGCGAAACCATGGGCGATAAGCACGTCATACGGTTCGAGCCGGTCGGTGTCGAGATCGAGGCCGACGAGGACGAGACCATCCTGCGATCGGCCTTCCGTCAGGGCGTCATGCTGATGCATGGGTGCAAGGAGGGCCAGTGCGCCGCGTGCAAGTCGTTCATGCTCGAGGGAGAGATCGATGACGTCGAGCACGACAAGTATTCGACATTCGCGCTCCCCGACTTCGAGAAGGACGAGGGCTTCACACTCCTGTGCCGGGCGCACGCCTACGAGGATCTGACGATCGAACTGCTCAATTATGACGAGGAGATGATCAAGTCAGGACTACCCATCCAGGACGCCGTCGTCGAAGTGGTCAGCAACGAACCGGTCACCCACGACATGAGAAGCCTCGTCGTGCGGCTCGTCGAGCCGACCAAGATCAAGTTCTTCCCCGGCCAATACGTGGACTTCACCATCCCGGGCACCGAGGAGGTGCGGTCGTTCTCGATGTCCAACACCTCCAGCATGGAGAGCGGCCTGCTGGAATTCGTCATCAAGATCTATCCGGACGGTGCGTTCTCGCAGTTCCTGGCGGACAAGGTCTCGGTCGGTGACCGGCTGGACATCAACGGCCCCTATGGCATGTTCATGCTGCGCGACAACCCGCGCGCCGACCTCGTGTTCCTCGGCGGCGGCGCGGGAATGGCACCCATCCTGTCGCTGCTGAGGTCGATGTCCGAGCGCGGCATCACCAGGAAGGCGCGGTTCTACTACGGAGCCCGCACCCGGCAGGACCTCTGCTTCGAGGACGAGCTCCGGGACCTGGAGACGACGCTCCCCGACTTCCGCTACATCCCCGCCCTGTCCGAACCCACCGAACAGGATGCCTGGGACGGCGAGGTGGGCATGATCACCGAGGTCGTCGAGCGCCACGAGGCGGACCTGGAGGGCACCGACGCCTACGTGTGCGGCCCACCCCCGATGGTCGAAGCCGCCCTCGCCCTCCTGCCCGAGCTCGGCGTCGACGACGAGCGGGTGTTCTACGACAAATTCACCACGACCGGAGAGACGGACCAATGACGCCTCCGGAAGGCACACCAGTGAGGAGATCCTGATGGTCAGCACCAAGGAACGCAGTGTTCCACGGCTCGAATTCACCGATGCCGAGGCGGGGGCATATGACTTCCCCGACTCGGAATCACGCAACTACACCTACTACAAGGCCAAGAAGCGGCGGCAGACCCACTACGAAGACACCACCGTCGAGGTCCAGCCGGACCCGCGCCACTGGCTGACCCAGGACTGGATCTTCGGATTCGCCGACGGCAAGGGCGGCTACCCGCTGGAGTGGACCGCACTCAAAGCCTGGGGCAGCGACCGACCCGTGCCGGAGCGTGGCTACGGCACCGGCGGGATGAGCCCCACCGGTGGTGACAAGGGCGAGTGGCCGGCACACGGCTGGCACGAGTTCCGCGACCCCAACGAGGAATGGGAACTCACGATCTACCGCTACAACGCCAACGTGGAGCGGCAACTCAACCAGAACATCGACGCCGCACGGGACACCAAGGCCTTCGAGCAGTGGTCGGCCAACTGGGTGGACTTCATCGCTCAGCACGTCGGCGCGTGGATGCACGTCGGCCACGGACTGGGCATGTATGTGTTCGTCTCCAACAACCGGCGCGGACCGACCAACATGCACAACAACGTGATGTCGGTCAACGCCACGCACCTGCTGCGAACCGCCCAGGATCTCGCGCTGTACAACATGACACTCGACGAGGAGATCGAGGCGTTCGACGGCGATGCGCACCTCGCGACCTGGAACAGCGATCCGGCGTGGCAGGGAGTCCGAGAGGTGGCCGAGCAATTGACGGCCGTCACCGACTGGGCCGAGGCGGTCTTCGCGACCAACGTGGTCTTCCAGCCGCTCGTCGGCGAACTGTTCCGCAGTCAGTTGGTGCAGCAGGCGGCTCCCCGCCAGGGCGACTTCGTCACCCCGACGCTCATCGGGGCCGAGGAGTTCGACTTCGCGGCGCGCGACCTGCGTTACACCACCGCGATGTTCCAGCTCCTGACCGGCGACAAGGAGTTCGCCGACCACAACACGTCCGTCATGGACGGCTGGCTGTCCACCTGGGTCCCGCGGTGCCTCAACGCGGCGCGCACGCTGCAGGCCATCTGGTCGCTGCCCGACGCCAAGCCGCTGCGCTTCGAGGACGGGCTGGACCACGTCAAAAACCGATTCACAGGCATTCTCTCCGATCTGAGTCTGCAGGCACCGAAGGAGTTGGAGCAGTGAGCAGCACATCACCCAATCCCCTCAAGGGGGAGGTCCCGTCCCCGTACACGTCCGACAGCACCGCATCGAACCAGTGCGGGTTCACCCTGATGAACAACCAGGTCGGCGACATCGTGGCGGAAGTCATGTCGACCAAGTCGGGGGTGTCGGTCACCCGGCCCCAGTCGTCGCTGATCCGCGTCGACGGGACCGGCAGGATCGAGATCCCGTTCGACGAGATCGACGAGGCGGCCGGCGAGGAGGAGGGCTGGTTCGATCAACACGAGTTCGAGGAGAACATGTCCACCCACTACGGACGAATGGTCTTCTTCGACGATCGGGCCGTCCTCTTCGCGACCCCCGAGGAAGCGGCCGAGTATCTCGACTTCGACCTCGTCGCCACCGACACCTGATCCACCCACCCGTGCCAGAAGGGTCGTCGATCCATGGCGCCGACGGCCCTTCTGGCCCACTCACACCCCATACGATTCCGCGACAATCTTTCGTAGGAGGCTCCCATGGCCAAGGAACTACATTTCGGCACCGATGCTCGCGCGCTCCTGACAGCCGGCGTCGACAAACTCGCATCCTCGGTGATGCCCACCCTCGGCCCCAAGGGCCGCAACGTCGTGCTGGAGAAGATCACCGGCTCACCCACCGTCACCAACGACGGCGTGACCATCGCGCGCGAGATCCACTTGAGCAACCAGTTCGAGGACATGGGCGCGCAACTGGTCAAAGAGGCCGCGATCAAGACCAACGACAACGTCGGGGACGGCACCACCACTGCGACGGTCATCGCCCACGGGATCGTGCACGCCGGCATGGCAGCGATCGGAGAAGGCAGCAACGCGGTCCTGGTCAAACGGGGCATCGACCGCGCGGTGGGGCACGTCGTCGACCGTCTGCGGTCGGCGGCGCACCCGATCACGAGCGAGGAAGACTTCACCCGGGTCGCCTCGATCGCCGCGAACGACGACGAGCAGGTCGGCACGGTGATCGCGCACGCACTGCACACGGTCGGTGACGTCGGCACGGTCACCATCGAAGAGTCCCCCGAACCCGGCATGAGTGTGCACTTCGTCAAGGGATTCGAGTGGGACGAGGGCTACCTCTCGCCCTACATGATCACCGACGCCTCAACCCTCGAGGCCGTCGTGGACGATCCCTACATCCTCCTGAGCAGCGAGAAGATCTCCGACGTGCGGGAACTCATGCCGTTGCTGGACAAGGTGATGCAGGACCCGCACCCCCTCGTGATCATCACCGAGAAGCTCGAGGACAGTGCACTGCGCATGCTCGTGCACAACCACGTGAACGGCTATTTCCAGTGTATCGGCGTGCGGACCCCCGGATTCGGCGCGCGCCGACTGGAGAAGCTGGAAGACATCGCCGCGCTCACCGGGGCATCGGTCTACAGCAAGGCGTCCGGGTTCAGCCTGTCGGAGATGACCGTCGATCAGCTCGGGCGTGCCTCCCAGGTGCGCGCCGACGAGGACCGGACGACCATCATCGGCGCCGCGCGGGCCGACCAGGTCGAATCACGCCTGGACCAGTTGCGCGCGGCCAGGGCCCGTGCGGTCACGGGAGTCGACGAGGACGTCCTCACCGAGCGGATCGGAGCACTGTCCGGGAAGGTCGCGATCGTCAAGGTCGGTGCCCACACGGATGCCGAGCTGAAGGAGCTGCAGCACCGCGTGGACGACGCGTTGTCCGCCGCACGCGCAGCGATGGCCGAGGGCATCGTCGCGGGCGGCGGTGCCGCGCTCATCCACGCGATCTCCGCCCTCGACGAGATCGACGCCAGGGACGACGACTATGCGATCGGGATCGACATCGTCCGCCGCACATTGACGCGACCCGCCCAATTGATCGCGTCCAACGCCGGGCTCGACGGCGACGACGTCGTGGCGCGCACCAAGGCGTTGACCAACAAGGACGAGGGATTCAACGCACTCACCGGCGAATTCGTCAACATGATCGACAAGGGCATCATCGATCCGCTGCAGGTGACGCGATCCGCGCTGGAGAACGGTGCCTCCGTAGCAGGTCTGCTCCTCACGACCGACACGCTCGTCGCCGAGGAGAAGACCCCATGGGGTGGGAGCGCGTCCCTGATGACCGAGATCGGCCCGCTGGACGAAGGAATCCCGCAGCCCTCGCCCGACGCGAACGCACCGCAGTCGCTGGGGGTGGGCCCGACCGTAGGTTGAGACAAGGACAACCGCTTGCCCGGACGCCGTACCGGAGCGACAATGGACGGAGCGTGGGTTGCGAACCCACTGCCGACATCCTCCGAAGGCTGAGCAGCCGGGCCGATGATGGCGTCCGACCGGTCGAGACCCAGAGGCATGTGAAGATGCAACGAGGGCAGCCAGATGGCGCACAGTGACGATGTCGACGTGTCCAGAGCCCGGGAACGCTTTCTCGGCGGCGACGATGCGTCGAGCGACCTGATCGGCACGACGATCCTGGCGTCGTGGCGGCGTTCACGTGACAGCAAGGTCAGCACCGACGACCTCACCGTGCCCTACTACGACGACTGGAACTTCGAGTCGCCGTTGATCGCCGCGGCTCAGCCGGTGATCGACTCGCTCCAGGAGCGCCTCAACGACGAGCCGGTGAGCGTGATCCTGACCGACCAGTCCGGTCTGGTGCTGGATCGCCGGGTGAGCGATCGCGGCCTGCGCCGCCGGCTGGACGAGGTCTCGCTCGCACCAGGATTCAGCTACGCAGAGGAGTTCGTCGGCACCAACGGCATCGGCACGGCGGTGGGCTCCGGCGCGGACGCCTTCGTCGGCGGCCGGGCGCACTATGCCGGCGCGTTGGGCACCTTCGCCTGCGCAGGGGTTCCCATCCGTCACCCGGTGCGAGGGGTGACCATCGGCGTGCTCGACCTCACCACATGGTCGACACATGTGCCGGGGCGGATGTTGACGGCCCTCGCGCGCGGCGCCGCCGAAGAAATCTCCGAGGAACTCCTGACGCGCACCGGCCGCCGCGAGTCCGTGTTGTTCCACGCCTACCTGAGCGCGAGCCGCCGCCCGGGTGCCGCCGTCATGGCACTCGGTTCCGGCACGGTCATGATGACCGAGAGCATGCGATTGATGTTCGGCGCCGACGAACAGCGGGACCTGCTCGGGTTCGCGCACGGAATGCTCGACTCGCGGGCCGACGCCACCCTGCGGAACGTCGAGTTGTCCAGCGGTCGGCAAGCACACCTGCGCAGCTCTCCCGTCGGCACCGGCTCGGATTATGCGGGCTCGGTGTTCACCGTCCGCCTGCTGCGTCAGATGGTCGGTCGACCCGCCCGGCTCGAGACCCCACGGCATGTGTCTCCCCCCGGCCTGTCGGGTGCCAGTCCGGCGTGGCGTCGCTGCGTGGAACAGGCCCGGTCGTGCTACGACGCGACGGAGTGGCTCGTGCTGTCGGGTGAGCCGGGCACGGGCAAGAAGACCCTCCTGCGCGCTATCCATCAACAACGCAACCCGGGGGCCGGGATTCGCTTCCTGGACCCGCCGGAACCGTCGGAGACCTCATCGTGGCTGCGTGAGTTGTCCGAGATCCTGGACGACCCCTCGACCATGGTGGTCATCCATCACGCGGACGCCCTGGACGACGGGACCTCTGCCGCGCTGCGTGATCGGCTCCGTCGCCTGCCGGCCGACCCGTCGACGGGTGCTCCCCAGCGCGTGGCGGCCACCGTCACCGACACGGCGTCCTGGCTCGACGACCTCGCCACCCTGTTCCCGGCCGCGGTCGTGGTCCCCCCGCTGCGGCACCACCTGGACGACCTGCCGGAACTTGCCGCGCGGCTGCTCGCACGCTCCGTCAAGGGCACCGATCCCCCGACTCTGTCGGAGGCGGCGCTGGCGCAGTTGAGCAGGCTCGACTGGCCGGGCAACGTGACGCAGCTGCACGAGGTGATGGCCGAAGTGGTGAAGTATCGAAGCTCCGGCACGATCGACGTGCAGGATCTGCCGGCGCGAGCCCGGACCTCGAATCACCGCCGACTGACCCCGATCGAGGCGTTGGAGCGGGATGCCATCGTGGAGGCGCTGCTGGACAACGAGCAGCGGCCCGCACAGGCGGCGGAGGCGCTGGGCATGTCACGGGCCACGATCTATCGCAAGCTGCGCCGCTACGGCATCTCCCTGCCGATCTCCTGACCGGCGACCGTGCTCGCGCCATCGATGCTCAGCCGGACACGGCGAGGTAGACGAGCACGAGGTTGAGCGTGACGATCGCTGCCGTGGCCGCGATCACCGCGATGTTCAGCATGCTGCCGTTGCAGAACGATCCCATGATGCGCGTGCGGCTGGTGAACCACGCCAGCGGCACGACCGCGCACGGGATACCGAGTGAGAGCACCACCTGACTGAGCACCAACGCCCACGTCGGGTCGGTCGTCACCGCAAGCACCGCCAGGGCCGGAAGAGCCGTGACCACCCGACGCGCGATCAGAGGCACACGCACGTGAAGCAGGGACTCCATGATGGACGCGCCGGCGAAGGAGCCGACCGCGGTGGACGCCAACCCGGAGGCCAGCAGGCCGACCGCGAACACGACACCGATGACAGGACCCAGCGCGTGGCTGATCGCCCGGTGGGCCCCCTCCAGCGTGTCGGTGCCGCTGACTCCCGGCAGGCTCGAGGCCGCCAACAGCAGCATGGCGATGTTGACCGAGCCCGCCACGATCAGCGCGACGGTGACGTCCCAGCGCGTCGCCCGCAGCAGCCGCCGCAGCCGGGCCGGACCGCGATCCCCGCCGTGCCGGTCGCGCGCAAGGTCCGAGTGCAGATAGATCGCGTGCGGCATGACCGTGGCGCCCAGCATGCCGGCGGCCAACACCACCGACTCCGACCCGTCCAGCCGGGGCGCCAAACCGGCCACCACGCCGGACCACGAGAGGTCTGCCACCGTCAGCCCGGCGACGAACCCGATCGTGATGACCACCAGCAAGGCCATGATGAGCAGTTCGAACGGGCGCCGTCGACGGTCCGACTGGACCGCGAGAAGGCCCATTGACACCAGCGTGACGATGACGCCGCCCACAAGCAGCGGCACACCGAACAAAATCCGCAGAGCAACTGCGCCCCCGACGATTTCGGCCAGGTCCGTCGCGACGGCGACCGCTTCGGCCTGGAGCCAGTATCCCAGCCGACCGCGCCGCGACAGGCGGGCTCCGACCTCGCTTGCGAGGCTGTGGCCCGTCACGACCCCGAACTTGGCGGCCAGGTATTGGACCAGCACGGCCATGATGTTCGCGGCCACCAGCACCCAGACCAGGAGGTAGCCGTATCGCGCGCCGGCCGACAGGTTGGCCGCCACGTTGCCCGGATCGACGTAGGCGATGGCCGCGACGAACGCCGGGCCGAACACGGTGGCCAGACGCCGTCGAGTCATCGGCCGGCGTCGGACGATCACGTCGGTCATCACCACGGGCCTCCTCTACCCGCAAGCTAGACCCACGCGGACGCCGTGCCGGTCTCGATCTGAGACGGCCCACGGCCTCAGCAGGCTCTATCGTTCGACGCGTAGGCGATGGCCGAATCAGTTGCGCATCGGAGGCAGCCCATGTGCCGACAGGACACGGCGTACGACGGCGACGGACCGCACTCACGATGTCTGGAGCGCGCCCACGACACGTTGACCGCTCGCGGTTGGTCCGTGGAGATGCCAGGCGATGGGACAACCTGGACGGAGGTGCCCGCCGCGACCCGGGCACCATCCGCCCAGGCTGTGTCAGGGGGATCTCACCGTGGCCCTCCACGACCCGGCACCGGGCCGTCGGGGAAGGGTCAAGACCACCCCTGAATTGAATCGCCTGCCCGAGGACACGGGGTCTCATTGTGAGACCGGCACCGAGCCCTCGTCCGTGTCGATCACTCCGCTTCGTACCAGCGCAGCACCCGAAGCGCCCGCAGGGTGTTCCAGCGACTGGGCGCCCCGTCGCCACGCTCCATCTCGAAATGCACGAGGCCGGGATGAGTGTTCTCCAACAGCCACGTGCCGTCCGGCTGCCGTTTGTCGCGCAGCACGGCGATGGCCTCCTCCAGCCTCGGGTCAGGGGCACGACCCGAGGCGCGGAAGTAGTCCAGCCCGCGAAGCACGTCGTAGTACCACTCCGTGGGGAAGGAGAACCGCAGCCAGTCCGGGTCGATCACCTCGCCGCTGCGCGCCCCGCGAAACAGCCCGCGCGCGAGCAGGTATTCCTCTCCGCGTGCGCGGGCCTCGGCGACCGGAACCGGACCATCGGACCGTTCATACTCCAGGAGACCGTCCAGGACACACATGGTGGAATGGAACGATCCCCTGGTGGAACCGGTTTCGCGCTCGCAGTTCCACCCGCCGTCGCCCATCTGCTCGTCCACGAGGCGCGAGGCGATGCCGTCGACCGGCTGGCCGAAGTAGGCACCGACCGCAAGTGCACCACCGTTGATGCATTCCTCGACCTCACCGTCGAAGAAGCGCTGCCCGGCATGTTCCCACCGGCAGGTCTCCCTTACGTCATCGACGGCCGCTTGCATCGAGGGGGCATGCGGATCGATCCCGAACTCACGCAACAGCCGCAGCGTCGGCAACGTCCCGGTCCACGGTTGTCCGTCCGGGTCACCGACGGGGCCGCCCGGCGGGCGCCATCCCTCACCGGGGAAGTAGGCGCCTCGCGCCCACTGGCCATCTTCCTGCAGGTCGAGGATCCTCTGGCCCCAGCCCGTCGTGGCGACCCGGTCGCGCTCCGCCACCGCGCCGACATCGGTGCCTGTAGCCAGGTCGCGCATCGTCTGCCACCGGATCGCCGGGTCGCCGCCCAACAACCAACCCGTCACGTCGTCCATCGCCTCTCCCTTCCCCCCACCACGCGACACTACTGCCGCGAACGGACTCCCTGCTCGATCCGATCACCGACATCACCGTCGATGTTGCGCCAGTAGTCGAAGGCACGCTGCAGCACCGGCTCTGTCACACCATCGAGCAGATGACCGACCACGTTGCTCACCAGTCGATCTCGCGCCGCATCGTCCATGACGTCACGCACCAGCGTGCCCGGCTGACCGAAATCGTCATCCTCGGCATGCAACGTGTAGGCCGCACGCACCAGATCCCCGTCCGCGTGCCACCCTGCGGGCTCACCGAACCGATCGGTGTCGGCGCTCGGCCCGCCCTTCGAGTTGGGGGCATAGACCGGGTCGGACACCGGATGGATGCGCATCGCCCCGTCCTTGGAGTAGGAGTTGACCGGCGCGTGCTTCGGATAGTTGACCGGCAGCTCCCGATAGTTGGCACCGATGCGATAACGGTGCGCGTCGGCATACGAGAAGATTCGGGCGAGCAACATCTTGTCCGGGCTCGGCCCGATGCCGGGCACCATGTTGTTGGGCTCGAACGCCGCCTGCTCGATCTGCGCGTGATAATCGGTCGGGTTCTGCCGCAACGTCATCCGCCCCACCTCGATCAGCGGATAGTCCGCGTGCGACCACGTCTTGGTCAGGTCGAACGGATTGAACCGGTAGGCCGCCGCCTCGTCGAACGGCATGATCTGCGTGTAGAGCGTCCAACTCGGGTAGTCGCCCCGCTCGATCGCGTCGTAGAGGTCGCGCGTGTGGTAGTCGCCGTCCGCGCCGGCGAGCCGATCGGCCTCGTCCTGCTCCAGACATTCGACTCCCTGGTCGGTCTTGAAGTGATAACGGACCCAGAACCGTTCACCCCTCGCGTTCACCCACATGTAGGTGTGACTGGAGTAGCCGTTCATGTGCCGCCAGGTCTTCGGGATGCCCCGGTCACCCATGAGCCACGTGACCTGGTGCGCGGATTCGGGCGACAGTGTCCAGAAGTCCCACTGCATATCGTGGTCGCGCAGGTTGGTGTCGGCACGGCGCTTCTGCGACCGGATGAAATGCTGGAACTTCATCGGGTCCCGCATGAAGAACACCGGCGTGTTGTTGCCGACCATGTCGTAGTTGCCCTGCTCGGTATAGAACTTCAGGGCGAACCCGCGCGGGTCACGCCACGTGTCCGGGCTGCCGCGCTCTCCGGCGACGGTCGAGAATCTCGCGAGCATCTCGGTCTTCTTGCCGGGCTGGAAGACGTCGGCCTTGGTGTATGCGGAGACGTCGTTCGTCACCTCGAACTCGCCGAACGCACCGCCCCCCTTGGCGTGCGGCTGCCGCTCCGGCACCCGCTCGCGGTTGAACTGCGCCATCTGCTCGATGAGGTAGGCGTCGTGCAGCAGGATCGGCCCGTCCGGCCCGACCGTGAGCGAGTGCTCATCGCTCTCGGCAGGGATCCCCGCGTCGGTCGTCGTGTAGTTCTCGGTGCTCATGTCACTCCTCGATTGTTGTGACGTCGGCGGCACCCGTGGCTCGCTGCCCGCGAACGACGGGCTCATTCGCCACACAAACACCGTCTTTGGAATCAGTCAAGAGTTTCTACGAGTGGTAGGTGGCTATTGCGCGGGCTCGGCGCGGCATAGGCTGCCCCCATGGCTGAGATCGAGTTCACCGAGCACCTGATCACTGCGCACGTGCCGGAGCTGACCAACCCGACGAACCGCATCGATGTGCCGCTGAGCGTGCGGGTGGACCCGCTGCTGGGCCACACGTCGCGCGTGGTGACCGGCACCAAACTCGCGCCGACCGAGCGCACCGACCTGACAGAGCTCACTGCCGACCCGCCGTTCTGCCCGTTCTGCGCGGACACCATCGGCCAAGCCACCGGCACCTTCCCGCCCGAGATCACCGACCAGGGACGCATCACCCACGGTTCCTCGGTCGTGGTGCCCAACGTCATGGCCTACTCGGAGTTCTCCTCGGTCGGTCTCTATGACACGAGCCGCCACTTCCTCGACCTGCCCGACCTGACCTCGGACCGGGTCAGCAACCTGCTGCAGGCCTTCGTCGACTACACCGCCGGAGTGCAGAACCTGCGCCCCATGTGGTCCTCGATCAATGCCAACTACCTTCCCCCGAGCGGCAGCTCGCTGATCCATCCGCACGCCCAGTCCGCCCACGACGAGGTCGGGACGACCACGCAGCGCGCGATCATCGGCGCATCGAGCGCCTGGGACGGCGAACGCTCCTACTGGGAGCAACTCGTCGCGCAGGAGCGCACGGGTCCACGGTGGGTCGGCGACCGAGGCCGGGTCGCCGTGCTGACTCCGTTCGCGCCGGTCGGATTCCACGAGACGTGGGCGATCGTGCAGGGGTGCCGGGACATCACCGATCTCACAGCCGAGGACTGCGACGACCTCGGCGACGTGCTCTCGCGCCTCTTCGGCGCCTACTACGCTTACAACCTCTGCTCGTTCAACTGGGCGATGTACGGTGCGGGCCCGCAGCCCTCGGGCCGCTACTCGCTCCTCTTGCGCATCGTGAGCCGCAGCAACCCCGACGGGGTCTACCGCAGCGACGTGACCTACTTCGAGAAGCTGCACCAGGAGGCGATGATCGACCTGAGTCCCGAGGAACTGGCCGAAGACCTGCGCCCGCGGTTCGCGTGAGTCGCCGCGTACTCATTCGCCACCGGCCTGCGCGCGACCTCTCCACTGTTGCTCGTAGTCGGCCGACATCGCGCCCAATCGCTCGACCATGAAGGTGTAGTACTCCTTCATCTCGAGAAGCCTCCCGCGCTGGCGATGTGAGAACGTCCCGCTTCCGGCGCACGTCCGGCGCGACAGGTCGAGCAGTTCCGTTGTCGAAGCAAGCACATGCTGGAGGCAACCGACCCAGGCATCTTCCCGCCAGCGGTAGACGAATTGCCGTTGCCCGGGCTCCTTGCGTCGCTCCACGACACCGTTGGTGATGAGCAACCGTGTCGTCTCCGACGCCGAACCCTTGCTCGCGCCCAGCTCCTCCTGAAGTTGGGCCAGCGTCATCGGTTCCTCGCTCAACATGAGCACTCCAGCAGCCCGGCCCGCCATTGGCGGCCATCCCATCGCCCTGCCGACGTGGAGGCCGAAATCGTCAACGAGCACCCGCTGTGGATCCTGCCGGCCCTCGCCTGTCATCTCGCATCCCATCTTGCCAATGATTGATCATGAAAAAATGAACATTCAGTATTGACTGAACACTCACGGGTGGTTCATAGTACCGATACACGGCGAACCGGATCGGCGCCCGCCTGATGGTTGCACACCCCGACGACGGAGACGAACACATGACGCGCAGTGAATGGGATCTGATCGTGGTCGGCGCAGGGTCGGCGGGAGCCGCACTCGCCGTCCGCTCTGCACGGCGGGGCAAGCGCGTCCTCCTTCTGGAGGCGGGGCGCGACTATCGTTCGGCCCAGATGCACGAGGCGTGGCGTTCGCCCAATCCCGTCGTTGCCCTGATGGACCCGACAGCGGTGGACGGGATGGTCTGGATGGGCCTCAACTCTGCGCGCACGGAGCGGCAGGAGCAGGCGCCCTACTGGCGCGGACGCGGTGCCGGAGGCAGTTCGTCCGTCAACGGCCAGATCGCGATCCGCCCGCCGATGGAGGACTTCGACCACTGGCTCGAACTCGGATGCACCGAATGGTCACCCGAGAATGTCCTTCCCTATTTCGCCAGGCTGGAGGACGATGAAGAGTTCGGCGACGAGCCCTACCACGGACGCGGTGGCCCGACACCGATCCATCGCACACCACAGCGCGAGTGGGGCGGAGTCGACACCGCACTCTGCCGGGCGTCCCTGGCGGCCGGGCATCCGTGGACGCCCGACGTCAACGCGCCGTCGACCACGGGCGTCTCGCCCTACCCGATCAACTCCCGCCACGGGCGGCGAGTATCCGTCAACGACGCCTATCTCGAACATGCTCGCGATCTGACCGAACTCGTCGTTCGCGGCGACGCTCTCGTCGATCAGGTGCTCTTCACGGGCGATCGCGTGACGGGCGTGCAGTATCTCGCCGACGGTGCTATGCACCGGGAGTATGCCGACACCACCGTGCTGTCCGCCGGAACGATCCACACTCCTGCGATTCTCATGCGGTCAGGAGTCGGGCCCGCAGCTCACCTGAAGTCCCTCGGCATCGACGTGCACCAGGACCTGCCGGTGGGTCAGGGCATGCAGGACCACCCGATGGCTCTGGTCTCCTTGCCGTTGACGCGCGAGGCCGCCGTGAAGACTCCGCATGATCGGCACACGAATGTCTGTGTGCGGTGGACGAGCAGCAACTCCGCACAGTCGAACGACATGATGTTCGTCTCGCTCAACCAGAATGTGCTGTCGATGGCCACGGCGGAGACCGACGCATCAGCGGGCGCATTCGGAGTGTGGCTCAATCTCAATCATTCTCGCGGTGAGCTGTCGCTGACATCGACCGATCCGAGTGATCAACCGCTGGTGCGCCAGCGGATGCTCTCCGACGAGCGAGACACGGTGCGAATGCGTGAAGGGATCCGTGAACTCGTCGCCCTGGCCCGAAGGAACGAAACCGCCTCCATTCTCGGCGGCTCCGTCGAACGGGAGAATGCCGACCTGTTCGCGGCACTCGATGACGACGGCCGACTCGACGACTATCTGCTGCGCACCGTCGGCGACGCGCAGCACGGCACCAGCACCTGCCGAATGGGAGACCCCGACTCCCCCGACACCGTTGTCGACCCGGAATGTCGCGTCCTCGGGCTGGACGGCGTACGGGTGGTGGACGCATCAATCTTCCCGTCCGTGACCCGGGCCAATACCAACCTCACCGCGATCATGACCGGCGAACTCATGGCCGACCGGTTGGACCGCTGACATCGCAGAAGGACATCTCCCATGAAGACATTGCAGCATCTGATCGACGGTGTCCGGCAGGACTCCGACGAGGACGCCACTCTGGACGTCGTCGATCCCGCCACCGAGGAGGTGGTCGCCAAAATCCCGCAAGGCTCGCCGGCGGACGTCGACCGGGCCGTTGCCGCGGCCGAGAGGGCCCGACCGGGATGGGCGGCGCGCTCCGTCGAGGACCGGGTCGCACGGATCCACTCCTGGGCCGATGCCCTCGCGGAGCATGCAGACGAGCTCACCGCACTGGAGTGCCAGGAGATGGGCAAACCGGTCGCAGTGGGGCGCGCGTTCATCGACGCGGCGGTCGCCGGCCTCAAGTCCACCGCGTCCGATGCGTTGTCCTATCCGTTCGACAAGACGGTCGACGGACCCGGTGGCACACGGACGCGAATCCTGCGCCACCCGCTGGGTGTCACGGCCGCCATCACACCGTGGAATTTCCCCGTCACGATGGCCGTCGCTCCTCTCGGTCCGTTGCTCGCATCCGGGAACACCGTGGTGGTCAAGCCGTCCGAGCGCTCCCCCATGTCGGTCTCACGCGCATTCGAATTGCTGGACCTGCCATCCGGTGTCGTCAATCTGGTGCTCGGCGATCACCACGCGGGCGCACCGCTGGCAGAGCACGACCGCGTCGGGCTGGTGCACTTCACCGGCTCGGTCCGGACCGGACGCTCGGTGGCCACCGCCGCCGGCGCACGGCTGTGTCGCGCGGTCCTCGAGCTCGGCGGCAAGGACCCAGTCGTCGTCGATTCCGACGCGGACCCGGTGGCCACCGCCCACGCCGTGGCCTTCGGCGCGTTCGTCAACAGCGGCCAGATCTGCACCTCGATGGAGCGAATCTACGTGCACCGCGACATCGCGGACGCATTCCTCGATGCCCTTGTGGTGGCGGCGGAAGGCTTCGTCGTTGGCGACGGTCGGGACGAGAACGTCACGATCGGTCCGCTCGTCGACAGGGCTCAACGCGAGATCGTCCACCGCCATGTGGAAGACGCCGTGCGCAAGGGAGCAAGGGTGCGCACCGGGGGTGTGCTGCCCGACGGGCCGGGATTCTTCTATCCGCCGACCGTCCTCACGGACGTCGACTCCTCGATGCTGATCATGACCGAGGAGACCTTCGGGCCGATCGCACCCGTCGTCGTCATCGACTCCTTCGAGGAGGGGCTCGACCTCGCTTCCTCTTCCGACTTCGGGTTGGCAGCAACCATTTATACGCATGACCAGAGCCATGCCGATGATGCGGCGAAGCGAGTGCCCGCCGGAGTGACGTGGATCAATCAGTGGCAGGGTGGCGGCCCCGAGCGATTGTACGAACCTGCCGGCAACAGCGGGATGGGCGCGACCGGTGCGCATGCCGCCTACGACGCCTCGACACGACCGTCTTCCGTGCACATCCCGGCGCCGTGATCACAACCCACAAGCGGATCATCGAGTCTCGGATCCGTGATGCTGGAACGCAGTTGATCGATCTGTCCCACCGGATCCATGCGTCGCCGGAATTGGCTTTCGAGGAGGTCCGCGCCAGCGCCTGGCTTGCCGAGGCGCTGGCCGACAAGGGACTTAAGGTCCGACACGGCTGTTACGGGCTACCGACGGCGGTGCGTGCAACCATCGGATCGGGGCCCGTGCACGTCGGCATCTGCGCCGAATACGACGCACTGCCGGAGATGGGCCATGCCTGCGGACACAACATCATCGCGGCCGCCGCTGCCGGGGCGGGCCTTGGACTGGCGCCGGTCGTCGACGAGCTGGGTCTCACGGTGACCGTGCTCGGCACTCCGGCCGAGGAGGGCGGCGGCGGCAAGATACTGATGCTCGAGAAGGGCGCCTTCGACGGAATGAACGCCGCGATGATGATTCATCCGTCGGCCGTCGAGATGGCCGCGATGCCCGGATCCGCGGTGTCCGTGTTCGACGTCTCCTACCGAGGTAAGTCCGCGCACGCCGGTGCCTATCCCCATCTCGGAATCAACGCTGCCGACGCGATGACGATCGCACAGGTGGCCATCGGCCTGCTCCGGCAACAAACCGCCGAGACGGACCGGATCGGAGGCGTCACGACCGGGGCCGGCACGGCACCGAACATCATTCCCGATGCCAGCAAGGGGCGGTGGGTGGTCCGGGCGGATACGTCGGCCGCTCTTGCACCGCTGAAGGAGCGAGTGATGCGCTGCTTCGACGCCGGTGCCCTGGCATCCGGATGCGATCTGACCACGACGGCGGTGTGCCCCGACTACGCGGACGTTCGTCCCGACCCCGCGCTGCTCGCCCACTATCGTGCCAACGCCGAGGCGCTGGGGCGCGTCTTTCCGGCCCCGAAGGATGCCGTCGGGGCGGCCACCGACATGGGCAACGTCTCCCATGTGGTGCCGACCATCCACCCGATGCTGGGCCTGGACTGCCTGCCCGCCGTGAATCATCAGCCCGAATTCGCCGCTGCCTGCGTCACTCCGACCGCTGACCGGGCGGTGATCGACGGGGCGATCGCCATGGCCTGGACCGCTGTCGACGTCGCACGCGATGCCCGGCCGTAAGCACGGCGCCCCTATGCGTCGGGCAACGTCACACCGGTGACCAACTGGGCGTAGTCACGCACCAACCCCAGGGCGATCGACCGGTCGAGTGCCGGGTCTCTCGCCACGATGCGGTATCCGAGGTAGTCCTCCAGAGCCATGATGGTCTGCGCGAGGCCTCGCGGTGGTCCGGTGAGGGTGAAATCTCCCTGCTCGACGCCATATTCGAATATCGATTGATAGAGGCCCACCTGCCGGTGGTAGATCTCACTGACCTGGGGACGCCGATCGAATTCGAAGCCGGCCGCCAGGACCGCTCGCCAGATCACCCGCCACTCCGCGTCCTCGGCGCCGGTGGGCAGGCCGGCAGCGATGGTCACGGCGAGGCGTTCTCCCGCGTCGTCCAACGCCTCCGCCACGTCTCGCCGACGTGTGTAGAAACGCTCGTTCGATCGCTCGCACAGTTCGGCGAGTAGATCTTCGATCTCCTTGTAGTAATACCGGATCGCGTTGGGGGTCATCCCCAGCTCCGAGGCGACGTCGGTGATCCGCAGAGCTGCCAGATCATGATGCTCGATGAGGCGCTGGGCCGCGTCCAGGATGTCTTGTCGACGCTCCGTCTGAGTGCTCGGCCTCGCCACCGTCGCCACACCTCTCACTGTCCTGGCCCCGGAGTTTCCGGTCCGGGGTCCTCGATCGTTATATCGAATCCTCGCAGAGCCCTTGCGCCCGCGGTGTGACATGGGTCATTCTTTGCAATAAGTGAAAATAACTTGGGAAGCGAGACCCCACCACATGCGAGCACGCGACCTCGGCATCGTGATCGGCCGGCACGAGACCGGCATCCACAATGCCATCACCGACGTCGCCGGCATCACCGTCGGCCACCGAACGCTGGTCTTCGACGCTGCGCCCGACGGCTCCGGCCCCGCGACGTCCAGGACCGGCGTGACCGTCGTGGTGCCGCACGAACGGATCTGGTCACAGCCCGTATTCGCCGGCGTTCACCGCCTCAACGGCAGCGGTGAGATGACCGGACTCGAGTGGATCCGCGAGTCCGGTGAACTGACCTCACCGATCGGGTTGACCAACACCCACGGTGTCGGAGTCGTCCGCGACGCCCTCGTGCGCGAGCAGGTGCGTCGACGCGGACCAGGCGAGTATTGGTGCCTACCGGTCGTCTCCGAGACCTACGACGGGGTGCTCAACGACATCAATGCCCACCACGTCCGACCACACCATGTCGATGAGGCTCTGGCCGCCGCCTCGAGCGGCCCGGTGCCCGAAGGCAACGTCGGCGGTGGGACCGGGATGATCTGTCACGAGTTCAAGGGCGGCATCGGCACGTCGTCTCGAGTGGCGGCGCGCCACGGTGGATCCTTCACGGTCGGCGCTCTCGTCCAGGCCAACTACGGTCGGCGAGAGCGGCTGCGCATCAACGGGATCCCGGTGGGTGAGCGAGTCGACAAGAGCGTGATCCCAGCTCCCGGACGCGCCCTCCCGGCGGGTAGCGGGTCGATCGTGGTCGTTCTGGCGACCGATGCCCCGCTCCTCCCCCATCAATGCACCCGAATGGCACAACGTGCAGCTCTGGCCATCGGCAGGATGGGCGGCGTCGGCGAGCAATACAGCGGGGACCTGATCATCGCCTTCTCCACCGGAAACGGGGGCATCCCGCCGTATTCGTGGGATGAGGAGCACGCCACGACGCGACCGATCATCGATGTGCAGATGCTCGCACCCCAGCTACAGACCTTGCTGTTCGACCTGACGATCGAGGCCACCGAGGAAGCGATCGTCAATTGCCTGACATCGGCCCAGACCATGACCGGCCTGGGCGGCACGACTGCCCATGCGCTGGATCATGACCTTCTTCGCGCCGCCATGGGCATCGAAGATCACGGCTCCGGCCACCCCATGTGAATCCATCCACCTCAAGGAGGTCGGCACCATGTCGACTGCACCGAGCGAATCCACCGCCGTCCCCCAGGACGCGGCCGACACCGGCTCCGACCGGCTTCGAGGTCACCTGGGCACGACGGGTGTCGTATTCATGGTGATCGCCGCCGCGGCGCCACTGACCGTCATCGGCGGAAACATGCCGCTCGGCATGGGCCTGGGCAACGGCGCCGGCGCACCCGTCGGATTCATCATCGCCGCCCTCGTCCTGCTCGTGTTCTCGGTGGGCTTCGTCACCATGACGCCGTATGTCCGAGAGGCAGGAGCCTTCTTCTCCTACGTGACCGATGGTCTCGGACATCGTGCCGGGATGGGCACCGCTCTCGTCGCGCTCATCGCGTATACCGCGATCCAAGTCGGCATCTACGGCTACATCGGGTGGGCGATCGACGACACCATCCGCTTCTACGGTGGGCCGAAGGTCCCGTGGCCGCTCTATGCGCTGGGTGTGCTCGCGATCGTCGCGTTCCTGGGCTACCGCCACATCGGGCTCAGCGCCAAGGTGCTCGGCGTCGCACTGGCTCTCGAGATCAGCATCGTCGTCGTGCTCGATGCAGTGATCGTCGGGAAGGGCGGACACAGCGGTGTCAACCTCGACTCCTTCACCCCGGATGTCGTCACGTCCGGATCGATCGGCGTGCCCACGCTGTTCGCGCTCACCGGCTTCATCGGGTTCGAGTCGACCGCGGTGTTCCGGGACGAGGCCCGTCAGCCCGAGCGCACCATCCCGCGCGCGACCTACCTCGCGGTGCTGATCATCGGCACCTTCTATGCCGTCACATGCTGGGCGTTCGTCATCGCGACAGGGACCGACCGGACGAAGGCCGTGGCGCAGCAGACGTTGGACGGGAACGCCAACATGTTGTTGGACACGACGCTGGCCTACCTCGGCCACACCGGCCGGGACATCGTCAACGTCCTGCTGCTGACCAGTTTGTTCGCGTGCGTCCTGAGCTTCCACAACGTCATCGCCCGATACCAGTTCGTGCTGGCACGCAAGGGTCTGTTGCCCGGCGTGCTCGCCCGGATTCACCCGGCCCACCGTTCGCCGGCCCTGTCGTCGGTGGTGCAGACGATCACCGCGGCGGTGATCGTAGTCGTCTTCACGCTCGTCGGCCTCGACCCCCTCGTCGGGGTCTTCGGATCGATGGCCGGCGTGGCCACGGTCGGCATGATGACCCTGATGGGCACCACGTCCCTGGCCGTCTTCGTCTTCTTCGTGCGCAGGGCGGATCTGGCACGGGGCAAGTTCTTCCAGAGCCGCATCGCTCCGTTGCTCGCCTGTGCCGGTCTCCTGATGAGCATGTGGCTCGTGTTGAGCAACTTCACCCTCGTCACGAGTGGCAGCGTCACCGTCAGCACGGTGCTCGCCATCGTTCCGTTCGCGGGGATGGCGCTGGGGATCGGCATCGGCCAGCAGCGCCGGGCTCACGCCAACAGGTCGGCATAAGCTCGCCGGCGCCGTGGGACCAGGAGGGCCCCCAACAGCAGCGAGACCTGCTGGGTCACGTAGGCCTCGAAAGAGGTATGCCGTTCGAAATACCAATGCTTGAGCGCCCATCCGTGGGCGACGAGCAGCATGTTGTAGGCCACGAGGTCGACCTCGACCTCCCTGAAGGCGCCGCACTCGATCGCCTCGCGAATGAGCCGCCGCAGCGGCTCGCTGGTGGACAGCTCGAGCTCCTTGAGCCGGGCACGGCGCGACGCGTCCAGGTGCTTCGTCTCGCGATACGTCAGCACGGCGGCATGTCGATGTCCGTCGATGGTCCTGCAGTAGGCACGAAAAGCCGCGACGAGACCACGGACCGGATCCTCGCCGGCAGCAGCCACGGCGGCCGGCACCTCCACGGCAAGCGCGTCGAGCACCCCCATGATCACGGCCAGCAGCAACTCCTCCTTGCCGCGGAAATAGCGATATATCAGGCCCACGCTCACGCCGGCCTCCTTCGCGACGGCCTGCATCGACACTGCCTGAGACCCGTCCCGTTCCATCAGTCGCGCCGCGGCCTCCAGCAGCTCTGCGCGTCGCCGCTCGCCGGTGGGTGTCAGCTCGTCGACCGTCACCGCTGCGGCCTCCTTTCGTCGTCGCGCATGCCCCTGCACCCGAGTCACCCTATCCATGGCAACTCTTGACGTCCATCACGAAATGAATATATGTTCACATCATCTGAATAAAAATTCACCTGCGAACGAGGACCTCACCCATGCAGTTCGACGACTATCATCAGCTGACCTTCGCACGGCACGAGCACGGCGTCCTCCTGATCACCATGGACCGGCCCGAGAAGTACAACGCCACCGATGAGCAGATGCACGGCGAGATCGCCCGGGTGTTCCGCGACGTCTCCGACGACCCCGAGACGAGAGTCGCCGTGATCACCGGCGCAGGCAAGGCCTTCAGTGCGGGCGGCGACCTCGACATGGTCGAGCGGATGGCTGGGGATCACGAGCGGGTCTCCCACATGCTCACCGAGATGAGTCAGATGGTCTATCACATCGTCGACTGCCAGAAGCCGATCGTCTCGGCCATCAACGGCGTCGCGGTCGGCGCCGGGACCGTCGTCGGGCTCCTGTCCGACATCTCGATCTGCGCAGAGGACGCCAAGATCGGTGACGGACACGTGAAGCTGGGAGTCGCCGCCGGCGACCATGCGGCGATCATCTGGCCGCTGTTGTGCAGCATGGCCAAGGCGCGCTACTACCTGCTGACCGGCGAGATGATCACCGGCGCCGAGGCCGAACGCATCGGCTTGGTCAGCAAGGCACTTCCCCGTGACCAGGTGCTCGACGAGGCCCTACGTGTCGCCGACGTGCTCGCCACCGGATCGCAACAGGCGATCCGGCTCACCAAACGCACGTTGAACAGCTGGATCCGCCAGGCGGCTCCGATCTTCGACCAGTCCGCAGCCTACGAGATGCTTGGCTTCATGGGCCCCGACGTCATCGAGGGCTACACGGCCCTGCGCGAGAAACGCGCTCCCGAATTCCCCTCTGCCGTGTGACGACGCGAGGCGATCATGCACTTCGGTTTTGACGAGGACGAGCAGGTCTTCGCCCGTGAGCTTCGACGGTGGGCGACCGCGCACCTGGCACCGCACTACCAGTCCGACGACCGCCGCGGCACCTTCCGCCGTGACCTCGCCGCGGACATGGCGGACATGGGTCTGACCGGCCTACGGGTCCCGGAGGATCTCGGCGGACAGGACGCGACCGCAGTCGTCGCCGGGATCGCGGCCGAGGAGGTCGGCCGGGCCGACTTCAACGCCGGCTACCTCATCATCAACACCGCCCTGATCAGCGACATCATCGTGCGCAACGGCACCGACGAGCAACGCCGGGACTGGCTGCCGGGCATCGCCGCCGGGACCACGATCCCGTGCCTGTGCATCACCGAGCCCGGCCACGGCACGGACGCAGCCGCACTGGAGGTGAAGGCCCTCCCCGACTCCTCGGGGACGTCCGGGACCGACCGGTGGCGACTGCACGGGGAGAAGACCTCGATCACGCTCGGTATGACCAGCGACCGGGCGATCGTGCTGGCACGCACCGGCGGGCCGGGCGCGGACGGAGTCAGCGCGTTCTGGGTCGACCTGGACACCCCCTATGTCACACGACATCCCTTCGACGACCTGGGGGGTCGGGCCATCGGCCGCGCGACGCTCCACTTCGACGGCGCTCCCGTGACGCTCGGCGACCGGATCGGCGCCGAGGGTCAGGGGTTCGTCTCGGTGATGCAGGGCTTCGACTACTCCCGGGCGATCATCGGCCTGCTGTGCCTCGGCGCGGCGCAGGCCTCGCTCGACGAGGCCTGCCGTTGGGCTCGCGAGCGCGAAGCCTTCGGCCGGCCGATCGGCCGGTTCCAGGGAGTCGCGTTCCCGTTGGCCGAATACGCCACCTATCTGCGCGGCGCACGGCACGTGTGCTACGAAGCGCTCTGGCGCAAGGACGCCGGGCTCTCACACAGCGCGCAGGCGGCGATGGCGAAGGCCTGGGCCCCGAAGCTCGCCACCGAGGTGATCCATCAGTGCCTCCTCACGCTCGGGCACACGGGCTATTCGACCGAGAGCCCGCTCGGACAGCGACTGCGTGACGTCATCGGCCTGGAGATCGGCGACGGCACCGCCCAGGCCGCCAAACTCGTCATCGCGCGCGACCTGTTCGGCCGCGCCTACGCACCCTGAACGGCACCACCGCCTACGACCGGAAGGAACTTGAGCATGGGCACACTCGACGACACGATCGCCGTGGTCACCGGCGCCGCGCGCGGCATCGGCCGAGCCGTCGCCACGAAGCTCGCGGCCGAAGGAGGCACGGTCGTGGTCACCGACGTCGACGAGGAGGGTGCCGCACGGGTCGCCACCGCGATCGGCAACGGCTCCATCGGAATCCGCCTCGACGTCACCGACCGGGCGTCCGTCGATGCCGCGGTCGAGCGCACACTCGACACGTTCGGGCGCATCGACGTCCTGGTCAACAACGCCGGGTGGGACAAGGGTGAGCCGTTCGTCGAGTCCGAGCCGGAGACCTGGGAGAGGCTGATCGCCGTCAACCTGTATGGCGTGCTGCACCTGTGTCACGCCGTGCTTCCCGTCATGATCGAGCAGGGCCACGGCCATGTGGTCAACCTCGGCTCCGACGCCGGTCGGGTCGGCTCGACCGGGGAATCGGTGTATTCCGCGGCCAAGGGTGGGGTCATCGCCTTCACCAAGACGCTCGCACGCGAGTCGGCCCGGCACGGCATCAACTGCAACTGCGTTTCCCCCGGCCCCACGGACACCGAATTGTTCGCGTCCATGGGTGGGCCCAAGCTCCGTGAGGCGCTGACGAAGGCGATCCCGATGAAACGGCTCGCCCAGCCGGAGGACCTGGCCAACACGGTCGCGTTCCTGGCGTCGGACGAGGCCTCCTACCTGACCGGACAGACCGTCAGCGTCAGCGGCGGCCTCACGATGGCGTGATCGGAGGCGCCACGGCCTACAGGTCGAGCGGGACGCAGTCGGACCCGCACCCACCCGCGCCCGCTCCGGCGTGCTCGAGCGCATGCGGGCGGTGCAGCACGGCGCGAGTCGGCTCGACCTCGACCGTGGAGTCGCCCGTCCGCCGCGCGGTGCCGTTGACGATCAACGTGTAGCCGTCGAAGTCCGCCGGTGGATGGATCAGCGAGATCGTCGGGCGCTCCGCGAGGTTGGCGATGCTGTGCGTGCCGACACCGTCGAGGTGCACCAGCCCGTCGACGAGGCGCGGCTGCACCGCGACGGCATGCGCCTCACCGCCGGCGGTCACGGTCAGCAGATAACCGAAGGGGTAGGCAGCAAGTCGTCCGGCCAGGTCACTGCCCTGCACATCGCTCATTCCGTCATGGTAGTCGCGCCGAGCCGGCTCACCCATAGGCTTGACCCATGGAGATCTGGATCAACCCCCGATGCAGCAAGTGCCGCACCGCGACCGAGATGCTCGACGCCGCGGGCGCCGACTACACAGTGCGCCGCTACCTCGACGAGCCGCCCACCCCAGGCGAGCTGCGCGCCGTGCTGCGCCGCCTGGACCTGGAGCCGTGGGACATCACCCGCACCGGCGAGAAGGTCGCGAAGGACCTGGGCCTGACGGCCCTGCCCCGCGACGCCGCGCATCGCGAGGACTGGATCGCGGCGATGGCGGCCCACCCGATCCTCATCCAGCGCCCCATCATCACGGCCGACGACGGCAGCGCCGTGGTCGGCCGCACCCCAGAGGCCGTCACGGAGGCACTCGACCGCACAAGTTGATCGAATACGACTCAACTTTGTGGAATGAAGTCTGCTCAGCATGCGTTGGACCGATCAGAAGGTCAACGAACCACCTGCAAGGAGCAGACACATGAGCCACACCCTGATCAACCAGCGCAGCGCGTTCCCCGAGTTCGACGCACTCATCCGCGGCGCCTTCGGACCGAGCGCCGTCGGCACGGCCGGGTTCACCCCCGCCGCGGAGGTGCGCCGGGACGGCGACGATGCGATCGTGACCCTGGAACTGCCCGGCGTCGACATCACCAAGGACGTGACGGTCGAGGTCGATCGCTCGAAGCTGGTCGTCCACGGCGAGCGCCGCGACGAGCGCCGCGAGGAGAAGGACGGCCGCACGCTGCGCGAGATGCGCTACGGCTCGTTCCGCCGCACCTTCGCTCTCCCGCACGGCGTGACCGCCGACGCGGTGAGCGCGACGTATGACGCGGGCCTGCTGCACGTGCGCGTCGCAGGCGTGCACCAGGGCAGCGAGCCGCAGAAGATCGCCATCTCCGGAGCCGAGCCCGTGACCGCCGAGGTCACCTCCGACGAGAAGTGACGCACTGACACCCGCGAGAAGGGGCGTGCCGGACCGGCCGGCACGCCCCTTCTCGCCTGGGCCCGTCAGCGAAGCGGCCGCGAGCGCAACGCCTCACCGATCGGGGTCGCGCCGTTGTTGAACCAGAGGATGTCGTCGAGCAGGGCACGGTGATCGTCGTCGATCATGGAGACGGCCTGGGCGACGACCATCGCCACGTCGTCACGAGTCACCTCGGACTTGCCCGGCGTCGAAGCGTCGGCGCGCTCGGCCAGATCGATGCGGCCCGTGCCCGGCTCGTCGGTCAGCCGACTCGGCCCGAAAATCGTGTAGGCCTGCCCCGACCCGACCAGGTGAGCATCGGCGGCAGCCTTCGCCTCGGCATACGGGAAGAACGAGTTATCCTCCGGCACACCATGATCGACCGATGCGCCGAAGTAGGACACCATGAGGTAGCGACTCACTTCCGCCTTGGCCGCCGCCTGCATCGAGCGGATCGCCGCGTCGCGGTCGACGGCGTAGGTGCGCGAGGGGTTGCCTCCGCCGGCACCGGCGGACCAGATGAGCTGATCGCATCCGCTCAGCGCGGCGGCCATCGCTTCCATATCGGCCTGTTCGACGTCGAGCAGCACCGCTTCGGCGCCTTGCGCCTCGACCGCCGCGGTCTGCGCGTCCGAGCGGATCCAGGCGCGGATCGTGTGTCCCGCACCGGCCAGCAGCGGAATCAGCCGCAGCGCGATCTTCCCGTGGCCACCGATGATCGTGATGTTCGCCATTCCCCTACCGTAGGCCGTCGGGCCTCAGCCGTGGGTGGTCGCCACTCGCGGGCGGTTGATGGCCTCCAGCGCACCGGCGCGCGACCTGCGGCGCCGGTCGATCATCATCCCGAGCGGGCGGCACACCAGGACACAGACCAGCACGAGGGCGGATCCGGCGAGGACGTCGCTCACCCAGTGATTCCCGGTGCCGATCACCACGAAGCAGGTGGTCACGGCATACGCCGTCCCGAGGATCTTCCAGATCGGGCGCGTGCCGCAGATGAAGGCCACCGCGGCCACCCAGACCGCCCAGCCGGCGTGCAACGACGGCATGGCCGCGAGCTGGTCGGTCAGGCCGCCGAGCCCGCGGGGCGCCGAGGCGTCCGCGCCCCACCATCCGGCTCCGGAATGTTCGGCCAGCACGTCGACGTAGGGCAACCCGGACAGACGCGGCGGGGCGGTCGGGAGCAGCAGATAGACCACCAGGCCGGCGAAGGTCGCGAGCGCCAGCGCGGTGCGGGCCCAGACGTAGTGGCCACCACCGCGCCGATAGAGCAGGAACAGCACGATCGCGGTGACGATGTAGTGACCTGTCGCATACCAATAGGAGCTGAAAACCCCCAGCACCTGGTGGTTCGCGACAAAATGGTCCCATGCGGGCTCCACATCGATCCCGACGAGACTCTCCCAGTGGAGGATGTCGTAGGCACGGGCGCGTGCCGCTCCCAGGTCGTCGCCGGCGAACATGCGCGAGACGCTGTACGCGATATACAAGGCCGCCAGGATCGCGAGCTCCACCAGGCCGCTGTGCGGCCGGACGAAATGATCGACCGGCCTCTGCCATCGACGCCCCCTGCGAGGGTGCCGACCGGACCCCATCGTCTCATGGCGAGACATCTCTACCTGCCGCACGGTAGATAGACTACCTGCCGCACGGTAGGTTGCCAAAAGCACCGCTCCACCGACATGAAGGGTTCCCCGAGTCCAGCTCATGACACGAGATACGAAGTCGGAGATCTGCGCCGCCGCCGCGCGGATCATCGCCGCCAAGGGCTATGAGGCGGCCAGCCTGCGGGAGATCGCCGAGGCCGTCGGCATCACCAAGGCGTCGCTCTACTACCACTTCTCCTCCAAGGACGAACTGGTGGACGCGATGCTGCGGCCCCTGCTGGAGGACCTCGCCGAGTCCATCGAGGCACTCGACTCCACCCCGTGGAGCCCCCAGGCGGCCGAGGCGGTCCTCGGCCACTTCATCGACTCCCTGATCACGCACCGCAGCCTCGGGATCTGGTTGAGCCGGGACATCAATGCACTCAAGGCGTCCGAGCGATCGCTGAAGGACCTCGGCAGCCTGGTGGCGCGATTGCATGTGTGGCTGGCCGGCCCGGATGCCCCTGTGGAGGACAGGATTCGGGCGGTAGCTGCCACCGAGATCATCGGTGGCGTGCTGTCGACGATGGTCAGCGTCTCCGATGCCCCGCCCGATGTCCTGCGGCAGACGCTGCTCGAGTCGTCGATGGCCGTCCTCCCGCGTCGAGGCACGGCCTGAGCCGACCCGCGCGTAGGCCGAATCACGTGTCAAACCAACGATACTGAGGCTTGGGTAACCATACTAAGGTCAGCTTTCCCATGCTGGCGAAGGCGCGAATTCCGTTCTACCGTCGAGGCATGAAGATGAACGAGAAGCTCGAGAAGCGTTTCAACGAACAGATCACCCTCGAGTTCGAGGCGTCGATCGTCTACCGACAGTTGGCCATCGAGATGGAGAACAGGGACCTCCCGGGCATGGCCGCCTGGCTGCGCCACCAGGCCGACGAGGAGATCGTGCATGCCAACAAGTTCATCGATCACCTCAGCGACCGGGGCAATCACGCGGTGATCGGCGACATCGCCGCGCCGAAGCTGAATGTCTCCTCGGTGCAGGACTGCTTCGCCGCCGCCCTGTCGCACGAGCGGCGCGTCTCGGATGCCGTGCGCGACCTGTACCGCGCGGCAGAGAGCGACGGCGACCTCGACTCGCGCCCGGTGCTCACCTGGTTCCTCAGCGAGCAGGTCGAGGAGGAGGCCACCGTCGAGGAGATCCTGGGCCGGATCAAGCTGATCGCGGGTGACGGCCCCGGCTTGCTGCGCCTCGACGACGAGATGGCCGCACGGCCTACCGCGACCACCGAGAACGCCTGACCAGAGGGTCACCTCGACCGCCGACCCGTGAGCGATGGACCGATCGTGCCGCGGTCGAAGGGCGCGGGTAGGCCACGGCTGGCTACCGTAGGCACTGTGGTGAGCAAGGACACCCGGCCGCAGGCGCCGGCGCTGCGAGGCTCGCGGATCACGCTCGAGCCGCTGCGGGAAGCCGACGCCGACGAGATGGCCCCTCTCCTGGACGACCCTCGCCTCCATGACTTCATCGGCGGTCGGCCGGCCACGGCGCAGCAGTTGCGGCAGCGGTACCGTCGCCAGGTCGTGGGTCACTCACCGGACGGCACCCAACGCTGGCTGAATTGGATCGTGCGCCGCACCGTGGATCGTGCCGCGGTGGGGACGGTCCAGGCCACCATCACCGGTGATGCGAATCACCGGGCGGCGGACGTCGCGTGGGTGATCGCCACCGCCTACCAAGGCCACGGATTCGCCAAGGAGGCGGCGCGGGTGATGGTCGCCTGGCTCCGTGAGCAGGAGGTCACCGCGTTCGTGGCTCACATCCATCCCGACCATGCCGCGTCCGCGGCCATCGCCCGCTCCCTCGGCCTGGTGCCGACCTCGACGATCGAGGACGGTGAGGTCCGCTGGCAAGGATGACGTGGCGCAGCAACCGACGACCGACGCAGTTCTGCACGTTATAGCGTGACGAACCGTCAACACCGGGCCCGGTCCGTCACGAGTGTTGACGCTCTGTTGCGTTATCACGCAACAGCAGCGAGGCGATGGACCCACGGTCGGTGCGGAATCGCCGTGGCGAAGCGCGGTTGCACCCTCAGTCGTCGGATTCGCTGCCGCTCCAGCCTTCGGCCAACGCGGTCGTGCGGCGGCAGACGTCACGGACGGCATCGGCGCCGCCGCCCGCCTGTGCGGCGGCATACCCTACGAGGAAGGCGGTGACGGGTGCTGCCGGCCGGGCGACGTGGTGAGCGGCGGCCTTGGTCACGTCGAGCATCTCGCGGAAATCCACATCGAGGTCGAGACCGAATTCGCTCTTCATTCCTTCGATCCAGTCGTCCATGGTGCTCATGGTGATGGGCCTCCTTCAGTGGTGTGGTCGACGGCGACGCCACGGGCAAGTGCTCCTCGCGTCCTCGATCGAGTCTGGCATGAGGTCTCGCCGCACCCGCAGGGAGCCACCACGCTCGGTCGCCGGCGCTGCCCGGCCGTTCCGGGCGACTTGACGGCGCCGAACACGAGTTCGATACTGGACAGATGTTCCCATCGGCTTCGTCGACGGTCGCCCGGCTGCACGACCTGATCGAGCGGCAGGAGGTGGCACCGGCCACCTCCTGCCTGCCGGTGCACCCGTGCCTGGCGCAGGCCTTCCCCCAGGGGCTGCGCTCCGGTGGCACCTACGCCCTCCTCGGCGCCGATTCCGGAGCGACCTCGGTCGCCCTGACGATGCTCGCCGGCCCGTCGCAGCACGGCTCGTGGTGCGCCGTGGTCGGGCTGCCCGACCTGGGGGTCGAGGCCGCCGCCGATCTCGGCGTCGACCTCACGCGGCTCGTCCTCGTCCCCGAGCCGGCACCCCGGCAGTGGTCGACCACGATCGCCACCCTGATCGAGGTCACCGACGTCATCGTGGCCGCGCCCGCCCACCTCTCCCCCGCCGAACTCGGCCGCCTCGACTCCCGGTTGCGCACCCGGCACACGACCCTCGTCGTCACCGGCCCCTGGCCGCGGTCCGCCACGGTGGCCGTCACCACCGAGCGCTGGGAGGGGCTGGGCCAAGGGCACGGCGCACTGCTGCGCCGACAGGTGCGCCTCGAGGTCACCGAGCGCCATCGCGAGCGCAGTGTCCGACTCACCCTTCCCCCGCCGTCATGAGTGCCGCCGCGACGCCACATGCGACCCGGGTGATGGTGCTCTGGTGGCCCGGGTGGGCGGTGCACGCCACGGAGTCGGCGGCCGATCCGCTGATCCTCACCGCCCGGGGGAAGGTCGTCGCCTGCTCCGAGTCCGCGCGCGAGCTCGGGGTCGCCCCCGGGCAACGGGTCCGCGAGGCCCAGTTGCGCTGCCCGGAAGCCGCGGTCCTCCCCCACGATCCGGGCCACGAGGCGCAGGCCTTCGCCCCCGTCCTGCGGGCGATCGAGACGGTGGTCCCCGGAGTGCACGTCATCCGTCCGGGCCTGGCCGCCGTGCGCGCGCACGGGGCACGGCGGTTCTACGGCAGCGAGCATCTCGCCGCCCAGGCGCTGCTGCACGGGGTGCAGGATCGCGCCGAGGACGCCCCGCTGCTCCCGGGGACGGTCCGCGTCGCGGTCGCCGACGGGCTCTTCGCCGCCGAGCACATCGCCTACACCACGACGCCGGACTCCCCCCTGGCGATCGCCCGCACCGGTGACGAGCGGCGCTTCCTCGACCGGCTTCCCGTCGAGGCACTCTCCGGCCACCTGGACGAATCGTCACGTATGCCGATGCTGCTGCGCCGCATGGGGGTTCGGCGTCTCGGCGACCTGTCCTGCATGCGGCGGGCCGACGTGCACGCCCGGTTCAGCGACGAGGGGTTGCGCGCCCACCGGCTCGCCTGCGGCGAGGACGCCGACCCGCTGCGGCCCCGGTCGGCGCCGCAGGACTTCGGGGTCCGTGTCGACCTGGCGGACGGCACCGTCCGCGCCGATCACGTCCTGGCTCAGTGCAGCGACGAGGTCGCCGACTTCGTGGCGGCGTTGACCCGGCAGTCGCTCGTCTGCCACGAGGTGCTCGTGTCGATCACCGTCGGCTCCGGGCAGATCTGCTCCAGGCACTGGCGCCATCCGCAGCATTTCGACACCGCCGACCTGCTCGACCGATTGAGTTGGCAGTTGCGCGATCTCGCCGGGGCAGGGGGCCGCGAGGTGACCCGGATCCACCTCGAACCCACCGAAGTCGCCTCCGCCGCGAGCGAAGCCATCGGGTTGTGGGGCGACCGACCTGAGGACCGGGTGCGGCAGGCGCTGGCCGGTCTGCAGAAGACGCTGGGGCCGTCGGGGGTGCTGGCGGCCACCGTCGCGGGCGGGCGCCTGCTCGACGAACGGCGCGTCCTGCGCCCTTGGGGCGACGCGTTGCCGTCCTCCCGTGAGCGTCGAGTCGATCAGCCCTGGCCGGGCGCCTTGCCCGGACCGGCTCCCGCGACCGTCTTCGCCGGCCCGCGGCCGGTCGACGTGCTGACCTCGGCAAGGGCACCCATCGAGATCGATGCGCGCGGCGAGATCCACGAGGATCCGGTGTGGTTGCGGCTGCCCGACGAGGGCCGTCGAGAGCGGCGTATCACCGCCTGGGCGGGGCCGTGGCCGGTGCACCAGCGGTGGTGGCGTGCCTCGGGTCGGCGCGTCGATCGGCTCCAACTCGTCGACGAGTGCGATCAGGCCTGGCTCGTGCTCGCCGACGACCGGGGATGGCGTGTCGAGGCCCGCTATGACTAGAGCGCGTTGTGGGCGAGCGAGAACTTTGTGGGGTAACTATGTGGGGTGAATCCTGAAATGGGGTGGCACAATCCGGCGATCCCGTGGTGGCAACTCGAGCGTGCACTGTCCGACGGGAAGCGCCCGGCGGGTCGGCGGCCCTATCCGGCCGACGGTGGGGACGGCCCGGCCTTCTCGCACAAGCGGGCCCCGTTCGTCCCGGCCGACATCGCTCCCTCCGACGGCCCGACCGCGCCGTATGCCGAGCTGCACGCGCACTCCCACTACAGCTTCCTGGACGGGGCCTCCTCCCCGGAGGATCTCGTGACCGAGGCGGTGCGCCACAGGCTGCGCGGCATCGCCCTGACCGATCACGACGGGCTCTACGGGGTGGTGCGCCTCGCCGAGGCGGCCGAGGCCTACGACGGCATCACGACGTGTTTCGGCGCGGAGCTCTCGCTCGGTCTGTCCACGCCGCAGAGCGGTGTGGCCGACCCGGAGGGCACCCATCTGCTCGTGCTGGCCCGCGGGCAGGAGGGGTATCGCCGGCTCGCCGGCGCCCTCACCGACGGGCACCTGGCCGAAGGAGCGGAAAAAGGCCGCCCGATCTACGATCTCGACGATCTGTCGGATCGGGCCGAGGGTCACTGGATGGTCCTGACCGGATGCCGCAAGGGCGAGGTCCGACGAGCCCTCGAGCGTGGCGGCCCGGTGGAGGCGACGCGCGAGGTGGAGCGACTGAAGACGCTCTTCGGCCGCGACAACGTCCTCGTCGAGTTGACCGACCACGGGCACCCGGGCGACAGTTCGCGATGTGATGCCCTGGCCGACATCGCCTCTCGTGCCGACGTGCCGGTGGTTGCTACCAACGCGGTGCACTACGCCGCTCCCGATCAGTTCCCGCTGGCCACGTCTCTCGCCGCGGTGCGATCGCGCCGCAGCCTCGACGAGCTCGACGGCTGGCTGCCGGCGGCACCTACCGCCCATATCCGTAGTGGCGCCGAGATGGCCCGCCGATTTGCACGATTCCCCGGTGCGGTCGAACGCACCGCCGAGATCGCCGATGATCTGGGGTTTACCCTGCGGGCGGCCACGCCACATCTTCCCCGTCAGGAGGTGCCCGCCGGGCACACCCCGATGAGCTGGTTGCGCGCGCTCACCTGGGAAGGCGCGAGACAGCGCTATCCGGGCATGACACCACAGGCTCGCGCCCGGCTGGAGAAGGAGCTGAGCGTCATCAACGCCAAGGACTTCGCGGGATACTTCCTCATCGTCCACGACATCGTGCGGTTCGCGAAGGATCACGGGATCCTCTGCCAGGGCAGGGGATCCGCCGCCGCATCCGCCGTGTGTTACGTGCTCGGCATCACCGTCATCGATCCCGTCTTCTACGGACTGCCCTTCGAGCGGTTCCTGTCCGAGCTGCGTGAGGAAGCGCCCGACATCGACGTCGACTTCGACTCCGGCCGACGTGAGGAGGTGATCCAATACGTCTACCGTCGCTACGGACGGCGCAATGCGGCCCAGGTCGCCAACGTCATCACCTACCGCCCGAAGAACGCGGTGCGCGACATGGCCTCCGCCCTCGGACACAGCCAGGGGCAACAGGATGCGTGGTCCCGTCAGGTCGAACGCTGGGGCGCCGACATCAGCAGCCAGGACCACGACATACCGGGCGATGTGGTCGACCTCGTCCGCCAGGTGCTGACCTTCCCCCGCCATCTCGGCATTCATTCCGGTGGCATGGTGCTCACCGATCGCCCGGTCGGGGAGGTCTGCCCGATCGAGCATGCCCGCATGACCGACCGGACCGTGTTGCAGTGGGACAAGGACGACTGCGCCTGGATGGGGTTGGTGAAGTTCGACCTGCTCGGCCTGGGGATGCTCGCGGCGCTGCAACACACCTTCGACCTGGTGGAGCGCCACCTCGACGTCACCTGGCGGATCGAGACGATCCCCAAGAACGAACCCGGCGTCTACGACATGCTGTGCCGAGCCGACTCGATCGGGGTCTTCCAGGTCGAGAGCCGCGCCCAGATCGGCACCCTGCCCCGACTCAAGCCGCGCAGCTTCTATGACCTGACGATCGAGATCGCCCTCATCCGACCCGGTCCGGTGCAAGGCGGCGCGGTGCATCCCTATCTGCGTCGCCGCTCCGGCGAGGAGCCGGTCAGCTACGTCCATCCGATGCTCGAGGGAGTGTTGCAGCGCACGCTCGGGGTGCCGCTCTTCCAGGAGCAGCTGATGCAGATGGCCACCACGGTGGGGCGATGCAGCCCTGCCGACGCCGACCTGCTCCGTCGCGCGATGGGATCCAAGCGTGGCGTCGAGCGCATCGATCGGCTGCGCGACAAGCTGTATGCCGGGATGGCGGACAACGGCATACCTCGGGAGACCGCCGACGAGATCTATACCAAGATCGAGGCCTTCGCCAACTTCGGTTTCGCCGAGTCCCACGCGCTCAGCTTCGCCGTGCTGGTCTATGCCAGCTCGTGGCTCAAATTGCATTATCCTGCAGCGTTTCTCGCGGCCCTGCTGCGATCTCAACCGATGGGGTTCTATTCTCCGCAGACCCTGGTCGGCGATGCCCGGCGGCACGGCGTGACGGTGCTGCCTCCCGATCTGCGTCACTCGCAGGTGCATGCCGATCTGGAGCCTCTGGACGGCTCCCCCGCCTCGCATCCGCCGGACGACTGCCTGCGCGATCACCCCGAGGCGGAGATCGGTTCGTTCGATCCCGACCGGCCCGACGAGACGGCGAGCCATCGGCGTGACGGGACGTATGCCGTGCGCCTCGGTCTGGCCGACATCGCCTCGCTCGGCGAGGAGTCGGCCTCCCGCATCGTGGCCGAGCGCGAGGCTCACGGCCCCTACCGTGACATGACCGATCTGGCGCGGCGGACCGGACTGGATTCCGGGGAGCTGGAGGCTCTCGCGACGTCGGGAGCGCTCGAGCACATCGCAGGCTCACGGCGCGAAGCGCTCTGGCAGGCGGGCGAAGCGGCCCGGCACCGGCCGGGTCAGCTCGACCTGAGCATGCCCTACCAGCCGCCGCTGCTGCCGCTGATGACGGCGGGCGACGTGCTCGTCCACGATCTGCAGGCGACCGGCATCAGCACCCAGGATCATCCGATGCGCTATTGCCGTGCGCAGCTCGTCGATCGAGGGGTGTTGGCGACGCACGAGCTGCGCCGGGCCGAGTCCGGACGGCGCATCGAGGTCGCCGGCGTGGTCACGCATCGGCAACGCCCGGCGACCGCGGGAGGCATCACCTTCGTCAATCTGGAGGACGAGACCGGGCTGGTCAACGTCGTGGTCAGCCAGGGGGTCTGGCACCGCTATCGCAAGGTCGCCCGCGCGGCTCCCGCCATGGTCGTGCGGGGCATCGTCGAACGCTCTGCGGACGAGGTGATCAACGTCCTCGCCGACCGACTCGAGCGATTGCCCATCCGCATGACGCCACGCTCGCGTGACTTCCGCTGATCGGACCGAGGCGTTCCCACGAGGGAGTAAAGATCACGTCAAGATTTGTTTCCACCGCCCAGTGGTGACAGATGGAAGAGCACCGTGGAGAGCGTGGGGAATCACCCGGAATGGTGGGAAATCTTACCGAATTTACTTTTTCCATAGGCGGTTTCGATGCGTCGATCGGGGTATGGACAGACCCCGGAGCGCCGCGTAACTTCCAACGCCGTAGGAGACACCTACCGCCACGAGAGGACAGAATTCATGCGCTTTGGGAAGACCGCGAAGTTCGCGACCACTGCCGCCGGCGTCGCAGCCATGGCCGCGATGGGCACGGCCTCCGCACAGGCCGCGCCGTCCCCCGACGGGATGCACGCGATCGGGACGCACCACGCCTCCTCCGGCCCCATGACGACACACAGCCACCCCGTTTCGCCGCACATCGTCGGCGGGACGAAGGCCAACAACCCCGCCTACGTCCAGCTCGTGTTCGGGCAGAACGGCGGCACCTACGGCTGCACCGGCGAAGCCATCGGCTCGTCCTGGGTGCTCACCGCACGCCACTGCGTCGACGGCGACAGCTGGATGGATGTCTACTACAGCAACGACACCCAGAACCCGGGCACCGCCCACCCGGCCGACCAGGTCGGCTACTCCGCCAACGGTGACGTCGCGCTGGTGCACCTGGCCAGCCCGGTCAGCCTGGGATCCTATGCCAAGATGGCGAACTCCTACTCGCCCAACGGCGGCACGGGCACGATCTACGGATACGGACTGCGCGCCAACAAGCAGCAGCCCGACCACCTCTACAAGGCCGACGTCAACGTCCTCGGCCAGAGCACGGATGCCTACGGCGGCAACGCGATCCACGTCAAGGGGATCGACGGCGCCTCCAACCACGGCGACTCCGGCGGCCCGCTCGTGGTCGGCGGCCAGATCGTCGGCGTCTGCTCGACCGGCGACACCGCGGACCCGGGCTCGAACATCCACGCCGGTTCCAACTATGCGAACCTCACCGGAAGCCGCGCCTGGATCCAGCAGGTGACCGGTATCTGATCGAGGGACGATCCGCTCATCTGCCGGGAGGGGCACATCGCCTGAGGTGTGCCCCTCCCGCTTCTCGACCCCACCGGCTGGTTGAGTAGCGAGCGCCCTGGCGCGAGCGTATCGCAACCCACCCGGCTGGCCCCGTAGTCCGCTGACGCAGTCGTCACCACCGGCTGGTTGAGTAGCGAGCGCCCTGGCGCGAGCGTATCGAAACCCGGTGAGCCACAAGCGATCCCCGACCACACGAGCCGCCCGACGACCCCGTCGCACCAGGACCAGCACACCCAGGAAAACATCGAACACACCTCCCATAACCTCTTGACCTCATCGAACTGGTGTGCG
>CAZMLG010000008.1:0-41160 GCA_964566985.1 uncultured Intrasporangiaceae bacterium | reverse complement strand
TCAAGGCCAGCGCCGAGCGGCTCGCCATCGCCGTCGGGTATGCCGGGGCGGGCACCGTCGAGTTCCTCTACCACCCGGGGGAGCGCACCTTCGCCTTCCTCGAAGTCAACACGCGGCTGCAGGTCGAGCACCCCATCACCGAGGTGACGACCGACACCGACCTGGTCAAGCTGCAGATCCACGTCGCGTCGGGCGGCCGGCTCGAGGGCGACCGGCCCGCCGAGGTCGGGCACGCCGTCGAGGCCCGACTGAACGCGGAGGACCCCGACCGTGACTTCGCGCCGTCGGCCGGGCGCATCACCCACCTCGAACTACCTGCCGGCCCGGGCATCCGGGTCGACACCGGTGTGGAAGAAGGGGATGCGATCCCCGCCGACTTCGACTCGATGATCGCCAAGATCATCGCCTACGGCTCGGACCGCGACGAGGCGCTGGCCCGGCTGCGCCGGGCGATGCAGGAGACCAGCGTCGTCATCGAAGGGGGCTCGACCAACAAGAGCTTCATCCTCGACCTGCTGTCCGCCCCCGAGGTCATCGACGGCAGTGCCGACACCGGCTGGATCGACCGGGTCCGTGCCCAAGGTCGCCTGGTCGCCCACGAACACTCCGGTGCCGCGCTCGTCGCCGCCGGGATCAAGGCCTACCTGAGCGATGAGGAAGTCGAGCGCATCCGGCTGTTGGAGACGGCCCGCGGCGGCCGCCCCCAGGTGCAGCACCGCACCGGGCGGGCGATCGATCTCAAGCTGCGCGGATCGGCCTACAAGGTCACCGTCTCCCGCGTGGGTTCCGGCCGCTATCGCGTCATCGTCGCGTCGGGCACCCAGGAGCAGATCGTCGATGCGCAGTTCGACCGGATCGACGACTACAAGAGCCGTCTGACGATCGGTGAGCGGACCTACCGGCTGGTGACCGCCACGCACGGCCCGGTCCAGCTCGTCGAGGTCGACGGGGTCACGCACCGCGTCAGCCTCGACGAAGGAGGCGTGCTGCGCTCCCCCGCCCCGGCACTGGTCGTGGCGACGCCGACCGCGGTCGGCGACGAGGTGTCGTCCGGCGCCACGGTGCTCGTGCTCGAGTCGATGAAGATGGAGATGCTGCTGCCGGCACCGTTCGACGGGCGTATCAAGGAGTTGCTGGTCACCAGCGGCAGCCAGGTCGAGACCGGTGCCCCGCTCGTGCGGCTCGAACCGCTCTCCGACGGGGACGAGGAGGAGGTCGCCGCCGACGATGGTGTCGACCTCGACCTGCCGGTCTGCGACCACCTGGCCTCCGATGCGCCGGCCCGTGCGTCCCGCAGCCGCGCGGACCTCGCCTCGATGCTGCTCGGCTACGACGTCGACCCGCGGGACGACGGCCGGACGCTCGCCGAATATCTCGAGGCGCGCGATCAGCTGATGGCTCAGGGTGACTCGCCGTTCGCCGACGAGCTGGACCTGTTCGACACGTTCGCCGACTTCGCCGAGCTCTCCCGCAACCGTCCGGTCGGGGCGGACCTGCACCTGGAGACCCAGGTGCACAGCCCTCGCGAGTACTTCCACACCTATCTGCAGAGCCTGGATGCCGACCGCGGCGGGTTGTCCGACGACTTCCGGGCGAAGCTGTCACGCGTGCTGCGGCACTACGGGGTGACTTCCCTGGATCGCACCCCCGAGTTGGAGCAGGCGGTCTTCCGGATGTTCCTGGCTCAGCAGCGATCGGCTCCCGAGATCGACCTGGCCACGGCCTTGCTGCAGCGCTGGCTGGGCGACCCGGCGCCGGAGGCGTCCGGCGCCGCACGCGATGTGCTCGACCGCCTGGTCATCGCGACCCAGCGGCGTTACCCGATCATCGGAGACCTGGCACGCAGCGTGCGTTTCCGGTGGTTCGACCAGCCGCTGGTCGACCGGGAACGCCGCAGCGTCCTCGGCGGTGTGCGTGACGAGATCGCCGCGCTCGCAGAGCTCCCCGAAGGCCCGGAGCGCGATGCCCGTATGGACCGGCTCGCGGCGATCCCGGAGCGGTTGGCCGGCTTCCTGGCCGATCGGATCGACGGGGAGCTGCCGCGCCGCGAGCCGATGCTCGCGGTCCTGGTCAAGCGTCACTATCGCGAGCACGCGATGCACGACCTGGTGGAGACGGCCGTCGGTGACCGTCCGTTCGCGATCGCCGACTACACGCTCGACGAGCGACCGACTCACCTGGTGAGCACCATCGGGCGCGTCGACGAACTGACGGCGGACGGCGCGCTCACCGCATCCCTGCGGGACCGGTTGACCGAGGCGCCATCTGGACACGACGGCGTCGTCGACCTCTACCTGTCGTGGCCCGAGGCGCCGGACACGGCCGAGGCCGCGTCGGCCGCCCTCGCCGAACGGCTCCGTGGCATCGACCTGACCGTGCGACGCATCGCGATCGCGGTCTGCCCGGGGGCCGGCCGCCCGGTCGGCTACTTCACGTTCCGTCCGACCGAGGACGGCGGACTCGCCGAGGACACCCTCGTGCGGGGCGTCCACCCGATGGTCGGGCGTCGCCTGAACCTCTGGCGCCTGCGTGAATTCGACGTCACCCGGCTCGAGGCGCCCGAGGACGTTCTGCTCTATCGCTGCGTGGCGCCCGGCAACGAATCGGACCAGCGCCTGGTCGCGTTGGCACAGATCCGGCAACTCGCGGTCGTGCGCGACGAGGAGGGCCGCGTGGCGGGCCTGCCGCACGCCGAGCGGGCGATCGCCAACTGCCTGGAGGCGATCCGCCGCGCACGCGCCGCCAGCGGCGCCGCGAGTTCACGGTTGGACATGAACTACGTCTGGATGCACATCTGGCCGACCATCGACGCCGAGGTCGAGCAATTGACGGCGCTGAAGAGCCAGATCGCCCCGATGACCGCCGGCGCCGGGGTCGAGGAGGTCCGCATCGAGGGCACCGTCGCGTTCCCGGACGGCACCGAACAGGAGATGGGTGCCCGGTTCCACTATCAGCCCGGATCCGGCGTCGTGGCCGAACTCGTCGGGCCGCCGGTCGAGCGACTCAAGCCGCTCGACGACTACGCGCAGAAGGTCGTGCGCGCCCGCCGGCGAGGGGTGGTCTATCCCTACGAGTTGCTGACGATGATCGCCGGGTCGCACGGCACGGCCACCGAATACGATCTCGACGACCGCGGCGCCCTGGTGCCTGTCGACCGCCCCTACGGGCACAACAAGGCCGGGGTCGTCGTCGGCGTCGTCTCCACTCCGACCGAGAGGTATCCCGAGGGGATCACGCGTGTGCTGCTCTGCGGCGACCCGCTCAAGTCGCTCGGGTCCGTGTCGGAGGCGGAGTGCTCGCGCATCATCGCGGCGCTGGACCTGGCCGAACGGATGAAGGTGCCGGTGGAGTGGTTCTCGCTGTCCGCCGGCGCACGCATCGCCATGGACTCCGGCACGGAAAACATGGACTGGGTCGCGCGGGCACTCAAGCGGATCGTCGAGTTCACCCAGGCCGGCGGCGAAATCAACATCGTCGTGGCGGGGATCAACGTCGGCGCGCAGCCGTATTGGAACGCCGAGGCGACGATCCTCATGCACACCAAGGGGATCCTCGTGATGACGCCCGACAGTGCAATGGTGTTGACCGGCAAGCAGTCACTCGACTTCTCCGGTGGCGTGTCCGCCGAGGACAACTTCGGCATCGGTGGATACGACCGGGTCATGGGACCGAACGGGCAGGCGCAGTATTGGGCGTCCGACCTCGCGGGAGCGCGAGAGGTCCTGATGACCCACTACGACCACAGCTACGTCACGCCCGGGGAGTCCGGGCCGCGGCGCGCGCAGACGAGCGACCCGACGGATCGGGACATCACGGCCTACCCGCACGACCCGTCCGACTCCGGGTTCCACCAGGTCGGCGACATCTTCTCCGTTGAGACCAACCCCGACCGCAAGAAGGCCTTCGACATCCGCACCGTGATGTCCGCCGTCGCCGACCAGGACCATGCCACCTTGGAGCGGTGGTCCGGGATGGCCGACGCGGAGACCTCCGTGGTGTTCGACGCGCACATCGGAGGGTTCCCGGTGTGCCTCATCGGCATCGAGTCGAAGTCGGTGGCACGGCGGGGCTTCCCGCCGACGGACGGGCCGGACGCCTACACCGCGGGCACCCTCTTCCCGCGGTCGTCGAAGAAGACGGCACGTGCCATCAACGCCGCCAGCGGCAACCGTCCCGTCGTGGTGCTGGCCAACCTGTCCGGGTTCGACGGCTCGCCCGAATCGATGCGCAACCTCCAGCTCGAATACGGCGCCGAGATCGGGCGTGCCATCGTCAACTTCGAGGGCCCGATCGTCTTCTGCGTCATCTCCCGCTACCACGGCGGCGCGTTCGTCGTGTTCTCCAAGGCGCTCAACCCCGACATGACCGTGTATGCCGTCGAGGGATCGTTCGCGTCCGTCATCGGCGGGGCCCCCGCGGCGGCCGTGGTCTTCACCCGGGACGTCAATTCCCGCACGGCGAAGGATCCGCGGGTGACGCAGTTGGAGGACGCGTTCGCGGAGGCGACCGGTGCCGAGCACGCCGCCTTGGCGACCAAGCTCGCCCAGGTGCGCCAGGAGGTGCGCGCCGAGAAGCTGGGCGAGGTGGCAGCGGAGTTCGACCGGGTGCACAACATCCACCGAGCGGTCGATGTCGGCTCGGTCGACGAGGTCATCGCCGCGAGAGACCTCCGGCCGAAGATCGTGGCCGCTCTCGAACGCTGAGACACAGGGCAGTATGCCTGCCCGCCGGGGGTGTTGGGCACGGACCTCGCGCCGCTCAGCCGGCCGGGTGACGCGGTCGTCGGGCATCGGCCGACGGCCGGGCAGGTGTCGTCGTGGCGACGCGAAACCCGGTGTGCCCGAGCGAGGTGTCGGATGTGGCGGCGATGCGCGCGGAAGTGCGATACCGCCGGCAATATGACTCGTGGCACAGATACGAGCCACCGCGCAAGACCGGCCGCGGGTCGTCGGGACCGAAGGAGCTCGAGGTCCACTCCCACACGTTGCCCGTCATCTCGTGCAACCCGAACCCGTTCGGTGGGAAGGCCCCGACCGCCACCGTTCCGACTGATGCCTCGGGCCGGTCGGGGAAGCGTCCGGAGAAGATGTTCATTCGGGCTCGACCGTCCGGATCGCGCACGCAACCCCAGGGATACGGTTGTCCGACCAGGCCGCCGCGCGCCGCGAATTCCCATTCCTGCTCGCTCGGCAGGCGCGCACCGACCCAGGCCGCGTAGGCGAGTGCGTCCCGATGCGACACCTGCGTGACCGGATGGTGCTCGCGGCCGAGCACCGTCGAGTCCGGCCCCTCCGGGGCGAACCACGATGCGCGCGCCACGATGCGCCACCACGGGGTCTCCTGCGCCGCACGGCGGGTCGCCGAGCGGCGCGCTTGCGTCAGCAGCCCGGCGAAGACCATCGCGTCGCCATACGATTCCGCATCGGTGCGGTGCCCGGTGGCCAGCACGAACGCCGCAAACTGTGCCACGGTCACCGTCGTCGCGCCGATCGCGAACGGTGCGACGGTCACCTCGCGCACGGGCCCCTCACCGTCGGCGGGGTAGGCGAGGGGGCCCTCGTCACCCATGAGATGGGTGCCCCCGGACAGGCCGACCATCCGCAGGTCGCCGGAAGCGGCCGCGGCGAGAGCCTTCAGCAGTGTGGTCTGAGCCGTGCTGTGGTGCGCGGTGCGGTGGCCGGCCGCGGCACGCGCCGGCCCGCAGCAGGCATGCTCGTCGTCGGCCACGATGCTCCCGTCCACACTGATCGCGCGGCTGTCGCGTGACGCCTACTGTAACGTCGAGGGCATCCACCAGTTCTCCCGAAGGAGGTATGCGGTATGCCTGACGAGCAGCCGACCGGCGCCGGCCACGAGACGGTGTCACCTCCCAACATCGTGGTCATCCAGGCCGACCAGTTGGCCGCCGACGCCGTCGGCGCCTACGGAAACCAGGTCGTGTCGACACCGCACATGGACCAGATCGCGCAGCAGGGAGCGGTCTTCGAACACGCCTACTGCAACTCGCCGCTGTGTGCACCGTCGCGGGCCTCGATGATGACCGGACGGTTGCCGTCACAGATCGGGTGCTATGACAACGGCGCCGACTTCCCTGCATCCGTGCCGACTTTCGCTCACCACCTGCGCACACTCGGCTACCACACCGCGCTGATCGGCCGGATGCACTTCATCGGTCCGGACCAACACCACGGATTCGAGCAGCGACTGACCACTGACGTCTATCCGGCCGATCTCGACATGGTGCCGGACTGGGACCTGGACTCCTCGCAGCGGCTGTCGTGGTATCACGAGGCGGACAGTGTCTTCACCGCCGGCGCGAGCAAGGCGACCGTGCAGCAGGACTTCGACGACGAAGTCGGATTTCGCGCGCTGCGGCACCTGAACGACCGTGCCCGGGCCGACCGCGCGACCGGCCGGCGCACGCCGTTCCTGATGGTGACCAGCTTCATCCATCCGCACGACCCCTACGAACCGCCACCGGAGCACTGGGACCGCTACGACGGGATCGAGATCGATCCGCCGCGGCACCCGGAACCACCGGCGCCGGGCACCGATCCACACACGGAGCGGCTGCGCGCGATGAGCGGATTCGACGTGCGCCCGCCTGACCGCGATCAGACGCTGCGGGCCCGCCGCGCCTACTACGCGGCCGTCAGCTACATCGACGACCACGTGGGGCGCATTCGGGATCGGTTGGCCCGGCTCGACCTGGCCGACGACACGATCGTCGTGGTCACCAGCGATCACGGCGACATGCTCGGGGAGAAGGGCCTCTGGTACAAGATGTCGCCCTACGAGCAGTCCTCGCGGGTGCCGTTGCTGATCATCGGGCCGGAGCGTTATGTGCCCCGTGGGCGATTCGTCACCAACGTCTCGCTGCTCGATCTGATGCCCACGTTGGTCGATCTGGCGGGCGGAGCCGCGCAAACGCCGTCGCTGTTGCAGATCGCCAGGGACGAGCAGTCCGCGGGCCCGATCGCCGACCGCGAGGTGGTGATCGAGTATCTCGCCGAAGGGGTGACACGCCCCCAGGTGACCGTCGTGCGTGGCCGCCAGAAGTTCGTGCGATGCCCCGGCGACCCGGACCGGCTGTATGACCTCGAGGCCGACCCCGACGAGCTGGACAACCTCGCCGAGCACCCGGATCAGGCCGATCGTGTTGCCCTGCTCCGCAAGGAGATCGACGACCGATACGACCTCGATGTGCTCGAAGAAGAGGTCCGATCCAGTCAACGGCGGCGGCAGTTGGTGAGCCGCGCGCTCGCCACCGGGCAGGCCCGGCACTGGGACTTCGACCCCGACCCTGAGCAGCGTTATGTGCGGGGCGACTTCTGGGGATCGTTGGCACACGGCAAGATCCCCGACCCAGACCGCTGATCCGCCGAGGACCATCCATCGGTGTTGGATGTGACGCGTAAAGGAGGACGATGAAAGCCGCCCGATACGAGTCCTTTTCGGGCCCGGTGTGCCTCGTCGACCTGCCGGTACCCGACCTGCCCGAGCACGCCGCCGTGATCGAGGTGGGCGCCGCCGGGATGTGTCGTAGTGACTGGCACGGCTGGTTGGGTCATGACCCCGACATCGTGCCGCCGATCGTCCCGGGACACGAGTGGGCGGGTCGAGTGCGCGCCGTCGGCGCGGCGGTACGGCGATGGTCGGGCGGCGAGCGCGTGACGGCGCCGTTCGTCTGCGGATGCGGTGACTGCGAATGGTGTCGTCGCGATCAACATCAGGTGTGCCCCGAGCAGACCCAGCCGGGCTTCACCCACGATGGGGCGTTCGCCGACCTGCTGGTCGTGCATCATGCCGACGTCAATCTGGTGCCGCTGCCCGACGAGTTGTCGTATGCGGCCGCGGCGGCGCTGGGCTGCCGCTTCGCCACGGCCTACCGCGCGGTGCGGCAGCAGGCTCACGTGGCGGAAGGCACGACCGTGGCAGTGCACGGCTGCGGCGGAGTGGGGCTGTCGGCAGTGATGATCGCCGCCTCGGTGGGCGCCCACGTGGTCGCCGTCGACATCGACCCGCGTGCTCTTGCCCTGGCCGGCGAGTACGGCGCCCAGGTGTGTTTGGATGTCTCCGATTGCGCCGGTGATCCGACGGCGGTCGGGGACCGAGTGATCGCGGCCACCGGCGGCGCGCAGGTATCCCTCGACGCGCTCGGAAGCGGCGTCACCGCGGCGTCGTCGGTATGCAGTCTGGCCCGACAGGGTCGACACGTGCAGGTGGGGTTATTGCCCGAGGGGGCACCCGCGCTGCCGATGGGGCGTGTGATTGCGGAAGAGTTGGAGTTGGTCGGCAGTCATGGAATGTCCGCGTCGACGTATCCCGCGATGCTGACCGAGGTGGCATCCGGCCGCCTGCACCCAGATCGCCTGGTGACCCGCACCGTCGGGCTGGAGGATGTGCCCGCGTTGTTCCCCGAGATGTCGCACGCACCGCATCCGGGCATCACCATCATCGAGATCGCCTGACCCGGCAGGAGTGTGACCGGGTGGTTTCGATACGGCTCGCCCGCGAGGGGCTCGCCTGCTCAACCAGCCGGGTTGGGCTCGCCTGCTCAACCAGCCGGGGTCGTTCGGCTGGGACCTGATCGGGTGCTCGAGTAGGCCGAGCGGGCAGGCAAATGCTCTACCGGATGGTCGAGTAGGGCGGAGGAGCGAAGCGGGGGAGCCCGTATCGAGGCCTGTGAGCATGCCGTTGGTGGTGAATGTTGCTGGCACTCAGATGGTTTCGATACGGCTCGCCCCGGGGGGCTCGCCTACTCAACCAGCCGAGGTGGGTGGCGTATTCAACGGTCGACGAGGATTGGGTTGCAACCAGCCGGGGTCGAGCTCGCCTACTCGACCAGCCGAGGTGGCGGCGGGGCGAGGCCGCGGTCGCGGAGCGCGAGCCAGAGGCGGCTGACCTGATCCGGGTCGTCGAGATCGGCCCCGGCCACGGTGGTGGCCACGTCGATCCGGTGGCGCAACGTGTTGCGGTGCACCCCGAGCGCACGGGCCGCCGGCTCCCAATGCCCTCGATGGCGCAGATAGGCGGCGACCGTGGCGACCAGGGTGCCGTCCTTGTGGGCGACGAGCGCACGCACCTGCCGGGCCGCCCGGTCGTCGCCGTGTGCGTGATCCGAGCGTTCCACCGACGCGTCGGGCAGCCGGTCGAGTTCGAGGGTGAGCGCACGACGCTGGCCAGGCACCAGGTCGGGCGTGGTCGGCGGACCCGCGACAGCGGCCAGGCCGGGTGCCGGCCCGCCGTCGGCGGACAACACCTGCAGATCCTGCAGCACGTCGTCGGTCAGGTCCTCCCGCGTGAGCACCCACGCCAGTGGGTCGTCCTCGACGACCCACACGCCGCGCTCGTCGAGACTGCTGTGCTCCCAGCGGTCCAGCAGGTCGACCGAAGTCTGTTCACTCGGTAGCCTCACCCCGATCAGGCCCATCCGACGGGGGAGGCGGTCGTGCTCGAGATCGTCGAGCAAGGCCCGCGCCGCATCGAGATGACCTGTCAGCACCAGCCGCGCGGCGCAGGACCGCTCAGCGCGGCGGCGCACCACCGCCTGGTGGTCTCGATCCAGGCGCAACGCGAGCAGCGAGCAGGCGGCCAGGTGCAGTTGCCGGTCGATCGGCGGCATCGGCCTCGGGCATCCGATGGCGACATAGCCGATGACCCGGGCACCGCGCCCGAGCGGCTGGATCACCACGTCGTCGCCGCCGATCGGGAACGTTGCCGACGAGTGCGGCCCGGTCGCATGCATCCGTTCGATCTCGCCGGATGCGAGCCGTGCATTGGCGCGGGCCGAGGCCGGCCACACCGCGTCGACCTTGCCGCGCGCGTCGAGGCGCGCCGCCCATCCGGACACCGCCTGGCCCAAGGTGCGCACGACCTGCGCGATCGGATCGCGGCGGGTCGCCGACCGCACGAGCTCCCGATAGGCGCCGAGCGACGTCGTCAACCCGGCGCGTTCGTCGGCGGCCGCCTGGTGCCAGTAGGCGCGACTGACGGCGAGGAACGGAGTCGGCGGTGGCACGACGAGCAACGGCAGACCCTGGCGATCGCACGCGCGGCGCAGGGCATCGGGAATCTCGTCGTGGATCGGACCGAGCCCGAAACCCAGCGCGACGACGCCGCACGAGGCGAGCCGTGCGACATACGACCGGGCCGGGGCGGCATGGCCGGTCAGCTTCATGCCGGTGGTGAGCAGCAGCTCACCACCGGAGAGGTAGGGCGTCGGGTCGGCGAGCTCGCTGATGTGCACCCCGGTGACCTCGATCGGGTCGGACGGGAGGTCGCCGACGGCCACCAGGTCCTCGCCGAGCAACTCGGTCAGATCGCGCAGGCTGGGCATGAACGGGTCCTCACAGGATCTCTATCCGATCGGATTGGGACAATCTATCCAATCGATGAACAGAAACACAGCAGTTCATCCAATGTGCGCCGGGTCACATCGGCTCTACGGTGTGCCTGTTCCCGATCAGGAAGGCAGATCCACCCATGACCGCCACCGGCGTCGCCGAACCCCTCGCCCCGCTCGAGCAAAAGCGCCGACTGCGCACCGAGATCCCCGGACCCAGATCGAGGGAGCTGCACGCGCGGCGAGAGGCACAGTTGCCTCCGGGGCTGGGTGGGGTGCTGCCGATCTTCGTCGAGCGGGCCGGCGGCGCGATCCTCGAGGACGCCGACGGCAACCACCTGATCGACTTCGCGTCCGGCATCGCCGTCACCAGCGTCGGGGCGAGCGCGCCCGCCGTCGTGTCACGGATCCAGGAGCAGGCGCAGCGCTTCACGCACAGCTGCTTCCTCGTCACCGAATACACCGAATACGTCGAGGTGGCGACGTGGCTCAACGAGCGCGTGCCCGTGCCCGGGCCGTGCACCACCGCGCTGTTCAGCACCGGCGCCGAAGCGGTCGAAAATGCCGTCAAGATCGCGCGGTCGGCGACCGGCCGCCCCGGTGTGATCGCCTTCGACAACGCGTTCCACGGCCGCAGCCTCTTCGCGCTCGCCATGACCGCCAAGGATCAGCCCTATAAGACCGGGTTCGGTCCCTTCTCCGACGACGTGCACCGCGCGCCCTACGCCTACCCGCTGCGCTGGCCGGACGGCTCCGAGAAGGCCGCGCAGCAGGCCCTCATCGCGCTCGAAGACGTCATCGACGAGGCGGGCGCAGACCAGATCGCGGCGATCGTCGTCGAGCCGATCCAGGGCGAAGGGGGATTCATCGTGCCGGCGCCGGGATTCCTCCAAGGCATCCAGGAGGTCGCGCGCCGGCACGGCATCGTCTTCGTCGCCGACGAGGTGCAGGCCGGGATGGCCCGCACCGGCAAGCTCTTCGCCAGCGAGCACGAGGGCATCGAACCCGACCTCATCGTCACGGCGAAGGCGCTCGGAGGGGGGATGCCGCTGTCCGCGGTCACCGGCCGAGCCGAGATCATGGGCGCCGCGGCCAAGGGGGGCTTGGGCGGCACGTATGCCGGCAACCCCGTCGCGTGTGCGGCCGCACTCGGGGTCTTCGAGACCATCGAACGCGAGGGCCTGGTCGAGCGAGCCGCCCACATCGAGCAGCAGATCCGGGCAGCGCTGCAACTGCTCGTCGACGAGAACCCCGCGGTGGCCGAACTGCGTGGCCGTGGCGCCATGATGGCGATCGAACTCGTGAAACCCGGCAGTCTGGAGCCCGATCCGGAACTCACCGCGAAGGTGGCGGCTGCGTGCCACGCGCAGGGCGTGCTCACCCTGGTGTGCGGCACCTACGGCAACGTCATCCGCCTTCTGCCGCCGCTGGTGATCGACGACGAGCTGCTCGCCGACGGGCTGCAGGTGCTGGCCACGGCGATCGAGGACCTGTCGTGACGGGCTCGCGGACCGGCCCGGGGGTGGCGTCGTGAGCGTCCAGATCAGCCATGCTCCGCGCACCGGCGGTGAGGTCGCCGGACCGCGGGACACGACCCGCGACGGCCTGGAGGCGGTCCTGCACGCCGCGGCGGCCGCTCGACAGGGCGTGGCGACCACATGCCCCGCCGAGAGGAGCCGCTGGCTCGAATCCCTCGCCGACGCCCTCGAATCGGGTGCGGACGAGTTGATCGCGATCGCCGACGAGGAGACCGCCCTCGGTGTGCCGCGGCTCTCCGGTGAACTCGCCAAGGCGGCGGCCAACGCCCGCTACTACGGCCGCGTCGGCGCTCGCGGCGCATGGATGCGAGCCCGCATCCAGCGGGGCGCCCCGGATCTGCGGCGGGCCCACCTGCCGATCGGCGTCGTCGCGGTCTTCGGTGCGAGCAACTTCCCGTTCCAGTTCGGCACACTCGGCCACGACACCTGCTCGGCGCTCGCCGCCGGGTGCCCGGTCGTCGTCAAGGAGCACCCGGCACACCCGCGCCTCGCCCGCGCTCTCAGCTCACTCGCCGTCGACGCGCTCGCGGATGCCGGCGCACCCCAGGGAGTGTTCGCCGGCGTCGCCGGGTTCGACGTCGGGCAGGCCCTCGTGCTGGCACCAGAGGTCTCGGCCGTCGGCTTCACCGGCTCGCAGCGTGGCGGGCTGGCCCTGGTCGATCTGGCGGCACAACGACCCGTGCCGATCCCCGTGTATGCCGAGATGGGCACCGTCAACCCCGCGGTCGTCACCCCGGCGGCGACCGACCGGATGGACGAGGTCGTCAGCGGATTCGTCGACTCCTTCACTCTCGGGGTGGGGCAGTTCTGCACCAAACCCGGACTGCTGCTGGCGCCTCGTGGCAGCGGCGCCGCACGGGCGGTTGCCGACGAGGTGCGCACGCGCGAAGGCGCCTGGCTGCTCACTCGAGGCATTGCCGACAGCTACCGCAGCGGGGTCGAAGACCTCGTGGCGGCCGGCGGGTCCATGCTCGCGCAGGGGTCGATGCCTGCCACCGGGTATGCCGCACGCCCGGCGGTCCTCGAGGTGTCGGCCGACGACCTGCACGACCATGACCGGCTGCGCGAGGAATGCTTCGGGCCGGCCGCCCTCGTCACCGAATACGACGACGTGGCCCATGCGCAGCGCATCCTGGCCGGACTGCAGGGGTCGCTCGCCGGCTCGGTCATCACCGGTGGTCCGGGCGATCCGGACGTGTCGCGTCTCGTCGGCACGCTCGCCGAGCAGGTCGGCCGCGTCGCCGTCGATGCCTGGCCGACCGGTGTCGCGTGCACCGACGCGATGCACCACGGCGGCCCGTGGCCCTCCACGAGCAGGCCGTCGCACACCAGCGTCGGCGCAGAGGCGCTCGGCCGGTTCACCCGCCCGGTGTGCTTCCAGGACACCCCGCAGGAGGCGCTGCCCGCGGCGCTGCAGGACGCCGATCCGTGGCGGATCGAGCGCGAGGAGAGCGAGGGCGCCCCGTGAGCGGCGGTGAGCTCGGTCTGCCGCTCGACGGTCTGGTGGTGGCGGATTTCAGCCGGGTGTTGGCCGGTCCGTTGGCGACGATGACGTTGGCGGATCTGGGTGCTCGGGTGATCAAGGTCGAGCGTCCCGGGATCGGGGACGACACGCGGTCGTGGGGTCCGCCGTATTCGGCGCACGGCGCGACGTATTTCGAGAGCGTCAATCGTGGCAAGCAGTCGATCGCGTTGGATCTGCGTGATCGGGACGATGTGGCGACGGCGCGGGAGATCGCCACCCGTGCGGATGTGGTGATCGAGAACTTCGCACCGGGCACGATGGATCGGCTCGGTCTGGGGTATGACGCGGTCTCAGCCGCGAACCCCGGCTCGATCTATTGCTCCATCAACGGTTTCGGCAGCCGAGAAGGTCGGGACCTGCTCGGTTATGACTTCATCGTGCAGGCCGTCGGTGGGTTGATGAGCATCACCGGTGACCCGGACGGCGACCCGACCAAGGTGGGAGTCGCTCTGGTGGACGTGTTGACCGGCAAGGACGCGGTCACCGGGATCCTCGCGGCGGTGATCGCGCGGTCACGCACGGGCCGGGGCGATCGCCTCGAGGTCAGTCTGCTGACGAGTCTGCTCGGCGGATTGGTCAATCAGGGGCAGGCGAGTCTGGAGACGGGTCGGCCGGGTCGGCAGATGGGCAACCAGCATCCCAGCATCGCGCCGTATGAGACGGTGCGCTGCCGCGACGGGCTGCTGGCGTTGGCGTGTGGCAATGATGTGCAGTTCGCGCGGTTGGCGCAGGCGCTGGGTGCGCCGGAGATGGCGGCGCAGACCGAGTTCGCGACGAACCCGGACCGTGTGGCGCACCGTGAGGCGTTGATCGCTCGACTGGAGTCGCTGCTGAGTGCGGCGGATGTCGATCACTGGGTGCAGGTGTTGCGGGAGGCGAAGGTGCCTGCGGGCAAGGTCAACTCGATCCCGGAGGCGATCGCCTTCGCGGAGGGCCTCGGGATGGCGCCGACCGTGGAGGTCGCGCAGGACTGGACGCGGCAGGTGCGGCATCCGGTCGCGTGGACGGCATACCGGACGGCGGACCCGACGCCTCCGCCGGGCAATGGACAAGACGACGACGCGGTGCGCGCCTGGCTGGCCGGCGGGCACGGCGGGAGTGGAGAAGGCGCATGAGCAACGCGAACCCGTTGGACCTGGCGGATATCGACGCCTCACTGAGCGAGGACGAGAAGGCGGTCCGGGCGACGGTGCGGGCGGTGTGTGAGCGCAGCATCGACCCGTATGTCGCCGAGTGGTTCGAGCGCGGCGAGTTGCCGGCGGCGCGCGAGCTGGCCAAGGAGCTGGGCGAGGTCGGCCTGCTCGGGATGCACCTGGAGGGTTACGGCTGCGCGGGGATGTCGGCGGTCGACTACGGGTTGGCGTGCCTGGAGTTGGAGGCCTCGGATTCGGGGATCCGCTCGCTGGTGTCGGTGCAGGGATCGTTGGCGATGTTCGCGATCTGGCGGTGGGGCAGCGAGGAGCAGAAGAACCAGTGGCTGCCGCGGATGGCCACCGGCGAGGCGATCGGATGCTTCGGGTTGACCGAGCCGGACCACGGGTCCGACCCGGGAAGCATGCGCACCACCGCGCGCAGGGACGGCGAGGACTGGGTGCTGCGCGGAAACAAGATGTGGATCACCAACGGGTCGATCGCCGACGTCGCGGTCGTGTGGGCGAATGCGGGCGAGGATCACGGTGGGGTGCGCGGCTTCGTGGTGCCCACCGACACCCGCGGGTTCTCCGCGCCGGAGATCACCAACAAGATGTCGCTGCGCGCCTCGGTGACCAGCGAGCTGGTGCTGGACGAGGTGCGGCTGCCCGCCTCGGCGATCCTGCCGGAGGTCCGCGGCCTGAAGGGACCGCTGTCCTGCCTGAACGAGGCACGCTACGGGATCCTGTGGGGCGCGATGGGATCCGCGCGGTCCGCATTCGACGCTGCCTTGACCTACAGCCGCGAGCGGCAGCAGTTCGGCAAGCCGATCGCGGCGTTCCAGATGACACAGTCCAAGCTGGCGGCGATGAATGCCGAGCTGGTCAACGGCACGCTGCTGGCCCTGCACCTGGGACGGCTGAAGGACAAGACCGGGCTGCGCCCCGAGCAGGTCAGCCTCGGCAAATACAACAACGTGAGCAAGGCCCTCGAGATCTGCCGGACCGCGCGCACCATGCTCGGCGCCAACGGCATCTCGCTGGAGTATCCGGTGATGCGGCACGCGAACAACCTCGAGTCCGTGCTCACCTACGAAGGGACGGTCGAGATGCACACCTTGATGATCGGCCAGGCCCTGACCGGACAGGCCGCCTACCGCTGACCGCGCGAAGGCCCGTCTCGACCCCGTCACCATCGCACCACTTGGAGCTGCCCATGACCACACCCGCGGCCGATGCCCAGCACAACGAGGACGACGCCCACCTCGCGTCCTTGGGATACACCTCGGAGTTCAAGCGCGACATGAATCTCTGGGGCAACTTCTCCCTGGGCTTCACCTATCTGTCCCCGGTCGTCGGGGTCTATTCACTGTTCGCCTTCGCGCTGGCGACCGGTGGCCCGCCGATGATCTGGGCGGTCGTGCTGGCCGGCATCGGACAGCTTCTCGTGGCGTTGGTCTTCGGCGAGGTCGTCGCCCAATACCCCGTCTCCGGTGGGGTCTACCCCTGGGCGCGGCGCCTGTGGGGCCGGCGCTGGGCATGGATGACCGGCTGGATCTACATGTGCGCTCTGATCATCACCATCGCCAGCGTCTCCTACGGCGCGGGTCCCTTCGTCGCGATGCTCTTCGGCATCGACCCGTCGACGGATGTGACGATCATCTGCGCGCTGGTCCTCATCGCCGGCGTCACCCTGCTCAACCTGGGCGGGACGAAGCTGCTGGCCAAGATCGCCTTCTTCGGCTTCGCGGCCGAGATCTGCGGGGCCATTGCCGTCGGCGGCTGGCTGTTGCTCACCGAGCGGCACCACAGTTTCGGGGTGCTGTTCGACTCGATCGGCACGGGCGGAAGCGGTTCGTATACGTCGGCATTCCTCGCCTCGGCGTTGATCGGTGTCTACCTGTATTACGGATTCGAGGCGTGTGGAGATGTCGCCGAGGAAGTGAAGAACCCCGGCTTCCAGATCCCTCGGGCGATGCGGATGACGATCTATGTCGGGGGCATCGGATCCTTCTTCATCACGCTCGCGCTGGTGCTGGCCGTGCCCGACTTCGGCAAGGTCATTTCGGGTGAGGACGCCGACCCGGTCTCCACGGTGCTGCGTGACGCGTTCGGCTCGGTCGGCTTCAAGATCGTCATCGCCGTCGTGCTCATCTCGTTCGCGTCATGTGCGCTCAGCCTGCAGGCGGCGGCGAGCCGGTTGGTCTACTCCTACTCGCGCGATGACATGATGCCCGGAAGTGGTCTGTTCAAGCGGTTTTCCGGCACACGGCACGTGCCGCCCTACGCCCTGCTGTTGGCCGCCACGGTGCCCGCGATCATCATCCTGGCGTCGAAGATCTCCGAGGATGCGCTCACCAAGATCATCTCGTTCGCCTCGCTCGGCATCTATCTGGGTTTCATGATGGTCGTCATCGCGGCGCTGCGGGCCAGGCTGCGCGGCTGGAAGCCGTCCGGCAAGTTCACGCTCGGCAAGTGGGGGTTGGCGATCAACATCGCCGCCCTGGCATACCAGCTGTTGGCCGCCACCAACATGGCGTGGCCGCGGACCCCCGATGTGCCGTGGTATGACAACTGGATCGTGTTGTTGTCGGCGTTCATCGTCGTGGCGATCGGCCTGGTCTACATGCTGATCGCTCGCCCGTATGCCAGGCGCGACGACCTGGCCCACGGCGACGCGACGAACGCTTCGGACAAGGTCACCTCGCCGGTCGACTGAGACATGACATGTATGCCCCTCGGCGCTTATGTGTGCCTGTCGGGGATCAATTCACCGTGCAGGTGTCACCGGGCCGGATGGTGCCGGAGGTGAGCACCTCGGCGTACAGGCCGGCGCAGGGCGCCGGGCCGGAGTCGTGAGCGGCGATGCGGTTTTCGGTGAGCAGTCGGCGCACGGCATCCAGCGATCGTGGCAGATCGCCGTGTTCGAGAGTCGGGATCGCGCATCGCGGGATAGGGATGAGCCCCCGGAGGGACACCTGCCCGATGCGCAGTTCTCGTCCGACCCAATCGTTCTCCTCATAGGGCGAACCGGTCGGAGTATCGATCACCACGTTGGGCCGGTAGCGCACTTCGTCCAGCCCGAGGTGACCCAGCGTGCTGGTGGTGAAGATGCTCACCGGGGCGTAGTCGACGAAGGTGCTGCCCGGTGTGCCCTCCCCGATCTGGAGAAGTTCGTAGGGCAGCCGCGCACCTTGACCGTGTTCGATCACGTCCTCGGGTGAGGGTCGGGCGATTTCGGCGTCCGGTCGACGCGTCGCGGTCAGACGCACTGCTCGGCCCAACAGGTCGCTGAGTGCCCGATCGACGTCGGACGTCTCGCTCAGCAGCTGTGGTGTCGCATCGTCGGCAGAGACCTCGAAGCTGCGGTCGCCCGGCAGGGTGATCGTGCACTGCGTGCCGCGCCACGCGGCGGTGCACTGCAACAGCAAGCGCCACAATCGCGGCTGCTTGGCGGAGGCGATACGGCCGGTGTGCTCGTCGACCAGCGCGAAGACGCGATCGCCGGTCACCCCGGCCATCGTGATTTCGGCCTCGGAAAGGACCTGACCGAGCATCGACTTGACCGGATAGCGACGGAGCACGAAGACGGTGCCGACCCGCCGGTCAGAACGGTTCGCGTCGGCGCCCTCGGCAGATGTCACAGTCTGAGAATAGCCACGCCGCTTCCCGCGCGCACGGCCTACGCGCAGCTTGCGGTCGTGCCCCGAGCATGCTGACCGCGGCAGATATGACGCGATGCACCTATCGGTGGCACGCCGGCCCAGCGGAAGTAGGCAGAGCGCGGCGGGCCATGTCACGAATCATCCGGCGCGCGGCGTCGGCGCTTGATGGCCTCGACGTCGAAGCCGCGCTCGGCGTCGTCGGCCATTTCTTCGATCATCTCACCGGTGATCGGCGTCCGTGCGCGTGTCTCGCCGCATCACGTCCACCAGGTCGCGGGCGATCTGTGCGAGCTTGTCGCTGCCCCATCACATCGACCGCCGACTGGTTGGTACACCTGTTCATCAGCTCGGTGAGCCGATCGGAGCTGGCGGACCACGTTGCCCTGAGTGACGGTGCCCGCCTCCTGATAGATGTCGATCAGATGGCCGGAGGCGGTCAAGGCCAAGCCGAAGGGACCGTCGGCCACCATCCCGGGCGACGGCACCTATCAGGTGGGTAAGGACATCAAGCCCGGCACCTATGTGTCGTCGGCCCCCGTCAGCGGCAACTGCTACTGGGCCCGGTTGAGCGGCAGCAACGGTCTGGACAGCATCATCGACAACAACAACTCGTCGGGGCAGTCGCTGGTGACCATCCAGCCGAGCGACAAGTTCTTCGAGACCAACGGCTGCAACACCTGGAAGCGGCGCTGAACCATGTGCTGGCACGGAGCTGCTCGCCGGCGAGACCGCAAGGGGCGGCTGCAGCGTGCGCCCTACCTGCCGACCCGCACCTGCCCCGCCTCGGGGAAGTACTGCTTCCCCGACAAGCGTGCCGTGCGGTGTGCCTTGCGCCGCGCGGCCGACGCTCGCCGGCGGACTGCGGTGCAGCTCGGCGACGCGGGCCTCAGCAGCCGGAGGGAAGTGCGGGCCTACAAATGTCCGCACTGCCGCGCGTGGCATCTGACGTCGCGGCCGCCCAGGTGATCGGTCTTGGTGATGTGGCGCTCAGGGGGCGCCACATCACCGGTGGTAATGAACAATCGGCAGGCACCGCTCGGCGTGAGCGGCCGACATCACGGAGCGCGTGGTGGCGCGCAGCGCAGGGTCGCCGCAGCGGTAGGGCTAGGACGCTCTGCGGCCCTCACGCTCTTCGGGAGTCTTCATTTGAGCAATCCGCTCGATCTGCGCGCTTTCCCTTTCACCGCGCTTGGCTGCGTCGGCAACGAGCGCACGGGCGAGTCGAATCGACGACGGCGATACATTCGGGTTCCGTTCTGGATTGCTCATGGTCGCTCCTGTTCGTCCAGTCAATTGTCGCTTACCTGCTCGGAGTCGTCCACTCTGCCGGCTATGACCGCGGTGCGAGATAGGCGCTTGGCAAGGTCTCGGTCGGTATCGCTTCCTAGATCGGAACGGATCAGATCAGTCAGGAGATCCTGCCCGATGTCCCGGGCGAGCGGGGAATCAGACGTCAACGCCGTGATCGCCTGGTCCAAACGTTGACGCCACTCGATCCGGGCTTGCTGGCGTCGGCCACGCAGAGAAATCAGAGCGCCGAGCGCAGCTCCGACACCTGCCCCTACGAACGAGGCCAACACGAGCCACGCGGTCACGAGATCTCCACCGAACGCATGTCTAGTGCGGTAGTTGTCGGTGGTGACATCGCCTTGTCGGCGATATGCGATGCGATCGACGGCTCACGCAGGCATAGACAGATCTCGGATTTTGGGGTGTACGTCGCTCGAGCGACGCGTCACACGTCGGCGCCGGCCGTCGACGTGGTCGCGACGCGAGCCGGCGCGGCCTTGAGCGCGATGGCGATGACACCGGCGCCGATCATGGCGACACCGACCAGCCACAGGCCCGCCTTCTCGGTGCCGGTCAGGTCGGCCATCCAGCCGGTGATGTCGGGCCCGAGGAAGCCGGCCGTGTTGCCGACCGAGTTGACCAACGCGATGCCTCCGGCGGTGGCCGCACCCGCGAGGTAGTTGGTCGGCAACGCCCAGAGGTCGGCAGGGCGCACATGATGCCGATGGTGCAGATCGTCACGGCCACCATCGCGGCCACCGGAGAGCCCAGATACAGCGTGATCGGGATCGCAATCCCGCCGATGATCGCGGGACCGGCCACATGCCAGACCCGTTCGCCGGTGCGGTCGCCGTGATCTCCCCAGGGCACCATCGCGATTGCACCGATGAGGAACGGGATCGCAGTGATCAGACCAAGCTGCATCACCGAATACGTCACGCCGAACTGGTCCTCGAATCCCTCGATGATCGTCGGGAGGAAGAAGCCCACGGCATACAGCCCATAGACGATGCCGAAGTAGACCGCGGCCAGAGCCCACACGCGCCCGCTGAGCAACGATTGTTTGATGTCGACCTTGTAGTCCGCCCCACGCGCGGCGTCCTCCGCGGCGATGGCTCCCGACAGCGCAGAGCGTTCGTCCTTCTCCAGCCAGGAGGCCTTGTCCGGTCGGTCGTCGAGGAAGAACCAGCAGATGACACCGAGGATGACGGCCGGGACCGCCTCGACCAGGAACATCACCCGCCACCCGTCGAGCCCGAACCACCCGTGTCCGTGCTCGATGATCAGAGCCGACAACGGCGATCCGATAGCCGACGACAGCGGCACCGCCGCCATGAACCAGGCCGTCACCTTCGCGCGCCGGCGCTGGGGGAACCAAAAGGTCAGATAGAGAATGATGCCGGGGAAGAATCCCGCCTCCACGACGCCGAGCAGGAAGCGGAGAACGTAGAGCAATGCCGCCGTATTCACGAAGGCGATGGCCCCCGGCGACGATGCGGGCGATCCAGGGACGCGCCCCGGCCTTGTGCAAGACCATACTGCTCGGCACCTCGAGCACCAGGTAGCCCAGAAAGGAAATGCCGGCGGCGAACCCCAATCCCGTTGAGCCCAGGCTCAGCGCGTCGGCCTCACGCCCTGGGCGAGACGGCCTCGGCGAACGACGTCGGCGTCCGACCGAGCAGCGCGCTGACATCGTCACCGACGTGGTCGAGCTCGCCGTCACGAATCGCGGTGTAGGTGCTGATCCACGCATCGACCAGCCAGCCCGGTGCGTCGTAGACCGCGCGGCTCGCGCGGGCCTGCTCCATCGTCTCGTCGACGTAGCGATGCGGCCGGCCGGTGACGGTCGTCAGGATCTGCGCGATCTCGTCCAGGGTGAGCGCCTGCGGTCCGGTCAGGTCGTAGGTCGCGCCTGCATGTGCGCGCGGATCACGCAGCACGGTCGCGGCGACGTCGGCCACGTCGCGGCGAGAGACCGCGGCCACCCGCCCGCTGCCCGCCGGGCCCTTGATCGCGCCCTGGTCGTCGGCGAAGTCGGGGAAGACCTCGGCATAGAAGTTGTCGCGCAAGAAGGTGAACTCGATCCCGGCGTCTCGGATGATCGCCTCGGTCGCTCCGTGGTCCTGCGCGAGCAGGAAGCCGGCGCTGTCCCCGGCGCCGACGAACGAGGTATAGACGATCTGCCGCACCCCCGCCTCGACGGCGGCCTGCACGAACGCCCGATGCACGTCGACCCGGTCGGCGGCCTCGTGGGCCGACACCAGCAGCGCCGTGTCGATCCCGTCGAGGGCCTCGCGGCACTCCGGCCCGCCGTATGCCGCGCGGGCGACCTGCGTGTGCGGCAGCTGCGGCGCACGGGACGGGTCGCGCACGAGAAGCCGTGTGCGCACGTCATACTCGCTCAGCCGGGTGGCAGTCATGCCCCCGACCGCACCTGTGGAACCGGTCACGGCGATCGATGTCATGAGTCCAACGTATCCGGCGCGCCGAGCGTGGTGGTGATCCGCTGGTCCTTGCGAGGGCCGCGGACCCGCCAGATCGTGTGCCATTGCTCCGGCAGGTCGAGCGTGACGAGGCCGCGATAGACGTCGGCGCTGCAGACGTGCTCGACCCAGCCACCGGGTTGCCATGGATGGAAGGGTCGTTCGTCGTCGAACAGCATCCACCAGGCCTCGTCCAGCCGGCGCAACAGGTAGCGACGAGTGACGGGGGAGTCGATGCCATCCCACCGCAGGGTGCCGCGCTCGTCCCAGACGATGTCGGCTCCGCGTGGTGTCAGATCGAGAATGCCTGTGACGTCGCCGGTCTGCCCGGTGTGCAGATCGACCAACCGCCTGGTCAGCGTCCACCGGCCGACCAGCTCGCCGGGATGGTGGCGCATCTTCGTCATGGGGTCATTCTCTCCCATCAGGGCCCGGCCCACCGCGCGCGAGGACCTGAGGTCACGGGCGGACCTCGGGTGAGTCGTCGTCCGGCGGACCCTCGGCGCGCATCTCGTCGAAGCGCGGGGAGAGACGCTCCTCCACCGTGTCCGGCGGGGCAGGAGGCGGCGCCTGTGGACGTCCGCGCAGGTGGAGAGCTCTTCGGTCGATCGCGGCGCCGTGCGTGCGCTTGTTGAGGTGCCGCGTGACCAGATAGCAGCCGATGGCTCCGGCGACGGCCAGTGCCATCGCCACCTCACCGACCGTCTGCCATGCCTCGACGTCGGTGGTCGCCGCCGACCCGCCGAGCACATGCGCCAGCGGGACCACCGACCGGCTGTCCGGGTCGAAGTCCTCGAGAGGTTGAGGCACGCTGAGCATGCCGACCGCGATATCGATCGCGCAGGCGGCGGGCACGGCGACCTCGAGCGGTTTCAGGCGCGCTTCGCGGAAGATCTGCAGGGTCGGCAGCGCCACGAATGCGGCGATGAGCAGGGCCGTGAAGATGCCGATGATGCTCCCTCGGGCACCACCCCAATGCCAACTGACGCCCCACGCGACCACGCAGAAGGCCGCCAGCGCGCGCCGAAACCAATACATGCGCATCGAGGTGATTGTATGCCGTGTGGTGGCCGCCGGATCGGCCTCGCGGGGCGCCGAGTGCCCGATTCAGTCGTCGTCGTCGCCTGGCCTGGTCCGTCGATCGCGTGGCGTCCAGCGCAACCCCGGGGCCGGGCTGCCCAGCGTCGGGTCATAGAGCGACGAGCCGTGGTCCTCCTGCTCGGGAAGCTCGCGCGGTGCGCTCTTGTCGACGCCGTAGGCGTCGATCCAGCCGACGGACTCGAGGGTCCGGCCGAGCGTGCGCTTGTTGTGCAGGACCACGGCAGCCCACAGCGCCAGGCCCACGGCCAGTCCGAGCACGACACACACCATGGCGATCGCGCTCCACATCTGCGGATCGTCGGTGGTCGGGCCACCACCGCACAGGTGCACCAGGGGCACCACGTCTGCCGATGCGCCGGACGCGGTCACGGTCGGTTGCGGCCCGGTCACCATCGTGATCGCCGACAGCCACGCAATCGACGTGGACAGGCCGACGAGCGGGACCGATGGTCGCTGCCGCAGGACGAGCACCGGAAGCACCGCGAAGAAGACCAGCAGTAGCGCCCCGATCCACCCGGGCGGATTCGAGCTGGATCCGCCCCACCCCCAGGAGATCGCAGCGCCGACGGCGCCGATCGCGACGATCATGGCCTGAAGCCCCCGCACGTTCATGTCCGCACTGTAGTGGCCGCGCCCGTCACCGAGGCGAGTCCGACCGCGCTCGGCCTACGTCGCGAGGATCTCCCGCAGCCCGGTGAGCAGACGGTCGATGTCGCCGCGAGAGGTATACGGTGCGAGCCCGACCCGCACGCCACCACGGTCACCGAGGCCGAGCCGGTGGCTCGCCTCCCAGGCATAGAAGTGGCTCGCGGGTGCGTTGACACCGCGCTGAGCCAAGGCGCGATAGATGTCCTGCGAGTCGTGGCCGTCCGCCGTGAACAGCAGAGTCGGTGTGCGTCGGGACGCGTTGGAATAGACGGTGACTCCGGGGAGGCTGCGAAGTGCCGGTTCCAGATCGGTGAGCAAGTCGTCCTCGTGAGTTTCCAGCGCGTCGAGCGCGGTGACCAGCCGTTGGCGGCGGTGCGCCTCCACCGGCAGGTCGTCGTCGAGGCTGGCGAGGAACTCGACGGCGGCAGTCGTGCCGGCGAGCAGCTCGTAGGGAAGCGTGCCCAATTCGAAGCGCTCCGGCACCGCATCCGTCGAGGGCAGCAGCTTCGCGGGGTGCAGGGATTCGAGCGCCTCGGGCCGGGCGGCCACGACACCACAGTGCGGCCCGAGGAACTTGTAGGGCGAGCACACCCAGAAGTCGGCGCCGCTCCCGTCGACGTCGACCAACGTGTGCGCGGTCGCGTGCACCCCGTCGACGTAGGCGAGGGCACCGGCCTCGTGGGCCGCGGCGGTGATCGCCGGGAGGTCCGGGCGGGTCCCGATCAGGTTGGAGGCGGCGGTCACGGCGACGACCTTGGTGTGTTCACTCAATACCGTGCCGATGTCGTCGAGTCCGCCGGTCCGTGGGTCGAAGTCGAGCCATCGGACGGTCGCGCCGGCCGCCTCGGCCGCGATCACCCAGGGGCGCACGTTGGCGTCGTGATCCAGTCGGGTGACGATGATTTCGTCGCCTTCACCCCAGTCCTGCGCGAGCGTCCGGGACATGTCGAACGTCAACTCGGTCGCGGACCGCCCGAAGACGACACCACCGGGGTCGACGGCGAGCAGGTCCCCGATCGCCGATCGGGCGTCGTGCACGATCTGCTCGGCTCGTCGCTCTGCGTGAGTGACCATGCCCCTGTTGGCGATTGCGCTGGTCAAGGTGTCCGCGATCGCGGCGGCCACGACGTCGGGGGTCTGTGAGCCCCCGGGGCCGTCGAAGTGGGCCGCGCCCTCGGCGAGCGCGGGGAAGTGTGCGCGGACGGCATTCACGTCATACGTCATGCTCGATCCTCTCACCCCGGCCGGCGCGGCACATGGTGGCGGTGGTGCCCTCCTCCCCGAAGACACCACCGCCGGCTCTACCCCGCCTCAGTGCAACTGCACCGTTGTTCCGCCGGAGAACATCGAGTCGTGCAGCTCCATCGACGTCGCCTTCGTCCCCTTCGGCAGGTCGAAGACCAGCACACCCTGGATGGAGTTGCCCGGGTTGATCTGCTGGAACAACACGTTGTCGTTGCCGTCGACGCTCATGTCCGCCGTGCTGTCCGCCTCGAACTGCCGGCCGGAGGCATCGAGCACCTTCTGGTTGTCATCGGTGAAGTACTGTCCCTGGTCGCCGATGTTCTTCACCGTCAGATAGACCAGCGTGTAGGAGCCCTGGGCCTTTTCCTGCATGAAGTCGCTCCCGACCGACGGCACGCCGCGCTTGACCTTGGTCACGGTGAACTCGAACTTCCCGTCGCGCACCGGATCACCGATGCCCGGGCCGGCCGACGGCTTGTCGGCCGCCTTCGAGCTCCGGTGCGCCGGAGCGGCCCCGGTGGACTGCGCCTTCGCGGCAGGACCGGCGTCGGAGGCCTTCGCCGCCGGGGACGCCGCGACGGAGGCCGTGGCGGCCGGGGTGCTCGCCGCATCGGCCGTGCCGTCTCCTCCGCTCGAGGTGACGGTCGCGATGACGGCGACGGCGGCGAGCACGCCGATGCCGCTGATGATCTTGTGCCGCACGAACCAGTTGCGCTGCGGCTCCGGCGCCGGCGGCACGGCCGGCGAGCCGGGCTGCCACCCTCCCGGCATCTGCGCCTGCCAGTCGACCTGCTGCTCGGGCCGCTGCGCGCCGTTGCCCTGCTTCTTGTGCTTCATGACGGTTCCCTTCTCGTGGCGTGGATCGGTATGCCGAGAAGTTCACCGTGCTCGGGCACCTCGGCACATCGACCGGCACGGTGAGATCGCCCGACCGATCGGAGGAGATTCGCACCCGACCGGATGACCGAAAGGTGGATACGGATGTCGCCGCCGAGCTCTACGCTCCTGCCATGACCGTCTCGCCACCCACCGCGCACGCCGCCCGACATCGGGTGAGGGTGACCCGCGCCGGCGTGTGGACGACGGTGGTCGTGGTGCTGTGCGTCTTCAGCGCGATCCTGGCATCGGCCTACGAGTCGTCACGGGAGCTGGCCGACCGCGGACTCGACCCGGCTGCCGAGGCGACCGACCGATCCATGCTGTTCGCGCTGGCAGGGTTGGCCCTCGCCGTGCTGATGGTGTGGCGCCACCGCCGGCCGCTGCCGATCACGGCGATCGCCTGCGTCCTGCCGATCCTGCTTCCGCTCGATGCGCTCCCGGCGCTGATCTGCCTGGCCGGGCTCATCCGGCGGCGACCCTGGAGAGAGGCCGCCGCGGCAGGCGTGCTCGCCGCGCTCGCGGTCTGGCGCTCGGTCTGGCAGGACGGCCGCGGCACCACCGACGACACCTCGTTCTGGCACAGTCTGTGCGGCGCCGCCGACGGGGAGCCGATCCGATGGTGGGTGGTCACCGTGATCGCCGTGGTCCTGCTCACCGTCACGGTCGCGATCGCCCTGGTGATGCGCAGTCGCACCGATCTGCGACACAGCCGGCGCAAGCAGGTCGACGCGGATCAGCGGGCCGACCGGCTCGGCGAGACGCTCGCGCGTCAGCAGGAGCGCGACCGGCTGGCCCGCGAGGTGCACGACGCTCTCGGGCATCGCCTCTCGCTGCTGTCCATCCACGCGGGGGCGCTCGAGATGGCCGCGCGGGAAGACCCGAAGCTGGCGGCCAGCGCCACCGTGGTGCGCCAGGGCGCGCAGCAGTCGATGGAGGACCTGCGCTCGCTGCTGACCGTCCTGCGCCAGCCCGGCGACTCCGACGTGGCGGAGGCCGTGCCGGACCTGGGCGACGTGTCCGCGCTGGTGGACGAGTCGATGTCGGCCGGTCTGCCGTTGGTCGCCTCGGTGGTCGTCGACTCGCACGCCGACCTGGATCCGCTGGTCAGCCGCAGCGCCTACCGGGTGACGCAGGAGTTGCTCACCAACGCGCGCAAACATGCGCAGGGCGCGCCGATGCGTCTGCAGGTCACCGCGAACCCCGACCACGGCGTCGAGATCTGCTGCGGCAACGTGCTGCCGGCGTCGTCGCCGCTGCCGGCCGGTGAGGTCCACCGGCTGGGCAACGGACTGACCGGCATCATCGAGCGCGCCGACCAGCTCGGCGGGCGGCACCGGGTCTGGGTCGATGATGGGCGCGTCTTCCGGGTGGCGATCCTGCTGCCGTGGACACAGGGAGGTCAGTGATGGGCGAGAGCGTGATCCGAGTGCTGCTGGTCGACGACGACCCGATGGTGTGCCAGGGGTTGTCGTTGATGCTGGAGCAGGTCGACGATCTCGCCGTCGTGGGCAGCGTCCACGACGGAGATGAGGTGATCGCCGCGATCGACCGGCACCATCCCGACGTCCTCCTGATGGATGTGCGGATGCAGCGGATGGGCGGCATCGAGGCGCTCGGGGCCGTCCGCCGGCTGACCCGGCCGCCCAAGGTGTTGATGCTCACCACGTTCGACCACGACGACATCATGATGCGCGCGGTCGGGGCGGGGGTCGACGGGTTCCTGCTCAAGACGGCGTCGCCGACCGAGATCGTGGCGGCCATCCGCTGTGTCGCGGCGGGGGAGTCGGCGCTGTCGCCACGCAGCGCCCGGCAACTCATCGACCACCTGCAGCAGCACGCGATGCCCTCGCGGGTGGCCGCGCAGAAGCGTCTCGCCGAGCTGACCGAGCGCGAACTCGACGTCGCGCAGCACGTCGCGGCGGGCGCCACCAACGCGCAGATCTCCGCACGGCTCTACACCAGCGAGGCCACGGTCAAGACGCACCTGCGCAACATCCAGGACAAGCTCGGGCTCACCGGCCGGGTCGAACTCGCGGTCCTCGTCACCCGCGCCGAGTAGTCACCCGGCGCACGCGAGAAGTCACTTCGCCCCGCCGAGTGGTCGGGTAGCGCACGCGAGTGGTCGCGCGGTGTGGCCCGGCGTCACAGCTCGAAGGCGGGGGTGGCGAAGAGGTGCTCGCCATCGGCGTCGGCCTGGGCGCAGGTGAGGACCGCGCGGGTCAGGCCGCTCGGCATACGGTCCACCTCGAACCGGCCGCGTGCGTCGGACTCCGCAGTCACCTCGCGGTCCTGCTGCTTGAGTTGGATGTCGGCGGCATGCGGCGGGGACACCCAACCGTCGATCCGGCGATGGCGCGAGTCGAGGGGGCTGACGCGCATCATCAGCGAGCACGAGTTGCCGGAGAACACGATCGTCAACGTCTCGGCGGAGGGGTCGGCGTCGGCCGCGGCGACGGCACGGGTGCCGGTCAGGGTGCGGCTGTGCTCGATCAGGTGCAGCACCTCGTATTCGGCGTCGAGATCGTCCATCTCGATCGCCACGAGGGCGCGATCGGCGAGGCCGACGGGGGCCGGGTCGCGTGCTGACCACATGGCGGCCAACTCTGCGTAGGTCGGGGACTCGCCGGAGCGCGGAGAGGGGTCAGTGTTCACGAAGCACCTCGGTGTCGGGCTCCTCCAGGAGCGTCTTCAGCTTGCGCAGGCAGCGGCCGCGGGTCGGTCCGATGCTGCCGACCGGCATGTCGAGGTCGGCGGCGAGTGCGGTGTAGTCGGGTCGGTCGGAGAAGGCGATGACCCGCAGCAGGCGCCGGCAGCGCTCCGGCAGCCCGGTCACGGCCGCCCACAGCCGGTCGTCGGCGTCCCGCCGCAGCGCGATGGTCTCGGCGGACTCGGCCGGCGGTGTGGTGCGTTCGAGGACCTCGTCGTCCAGTGGGTCGGCCGCGCGGGAACGACGGGACACGCGCCACGCCTCCCGCCTCGCCGTCGTCGTCAACCAGGCTCCGATGGCATCCGCCTCTCTGATCGAACTCGCGTTGCGTACGAGCGCGAGCCAGGTGCTCTGGACGACGTCCTCGGCGGGGCCGCGGTCGAGCCCGTAGGCTCGCGCGACCTGCCAGAGCACCGGGCTCAACGCTCGCACCAGCTCATCGAGTGCTCGTGCGTCCCCGTCGCACCAGCGGCGGAAGAAGATTGACGCCTGACCCCATACCGTCGCCCCCGGTGGCATGGCCTCCTGCTGGTCAGTGCTCAACCTTCCGACCTCCCATCCGGCTCGATGGAAGAACTTCCCGGTGAAGCCCTCACGATCCAAAGAGCGGCGGCGTGCGCTGCTGATACATCCACTCTAGGAAAATTTTGGCGACGCCGCCGCAGGCCGCCGCCCGGCAGTTGCGCTATTGCGCAACGCAGCGTCAACACTCATGTCGACGCCGATCGGGTGTTGACGGTTTGTTGCGTTATAGCGTCGGTTCCGGGCAGTGCCGAGGGCCTCACCCCGTGCGATGCAGCGGTGCCGCCAGCGCCGCGGCGCCCAGCAGGATAGCCCCCGCGACCAGGAACGGCGCGCGGTAGCCGCCGGACAGCAGGGGCGTGACGACCAACGGCCCGAGGATCTGCCCGAAGGCATAGCCGGCGGTGAGCACGGCCGCCGCGTGCGGCATACCCAGCAGCGCCCCGGCCTCCATCGAGAGCATCACGGCGGCGATGAAGGTGCCGCCGAACAGCAGGGCCGACACGATCGCCGCGGCGAGGCCGCCGACCAGGGCGGGCAGCACCGCGGCGATCACCTGCAGCAGCAGCGCGATCACCAGCAGCCGCCCGGCCGGATAGCGGCGTCGCCCCCAGGCGCACAGCGCCGGCGACGCGGCCGCCGCGGCCCCGACGATCACCCACGCGACCGGTCCGCTCCAGCGCGCGCCGCCGGCGGAGATCGCGGCCACGAGGAACGTGCCGAGGATGATGTAGCCCACGCCCTCGAGGAAGTAGCTGCCGAAGATCAGCGTCCAGGCGCGCCGTGGCCCCCCACGGGTATGCCGTGTGCTCGCCGCCCGCGCCGCGCCGTCGGCAGCCGGCAGGGGAGCCAGGGCCATCGGCCAGGCGACCACGGTCAACACCAGGGCCGCCGCGGCCGACACGAGCCAGAGGGCGTCCCAGGCGATCAGGTCCTCCAGGCCCGCGACGACGGCGCCGGACAGGGCGATGCCCAGCCCCACGCCGGCATACCCCGCGCCGGAGGAGCGTGCGTGCGTGATCGCCGTCGCGGCACTGACGAACACGGCCGCGCTCGCGAGCCCGGCGACCAGGCGCATCACCACCCAGAGGCCGAGGTCCGGCGCTGCCATCGCGGCCTCGGATATCAAGAGGGCGATCAGGGCGCCGCGGAACAGGAGGCGATGGTGGGCCCATCGAGGGCGCAGGGTCAGGGCGACGGCGCCGACGAAGTAGCCGATGTAGTTGACCGTCGCCAGCCAGGCCGTGACCGCATGGGAGGCACCGGCCTGCTGCTGCATGAGTGGCAGCAGCGGGGTGTAGACGAACCGGCCGATCCCCATCGCCGCGGCGAGCGCGGCGGCCGCCTGCACCACCTCGGCAGGCAGGCGTCGCCGCGGGCGTCCGGGCGGCATACTGGGCACCGGATCAGCATAGGAAGCCCGTGGCACAAGGAGAGCACCGTGGCCCACACCCACTCACCCGACGAACCGCACTCCTTCGACGACCGGGCCGCGACGTGGGACAGTCCGGACAAGATGGAGCGTGCCCGTGCGCTGGCGCGTGTGATCGGTGAGACCGTGCCCCTCACGGCGCAGGCCTCGGTCCTCGAATGCGGTGCGGGCACCGGGCTGGTCTCGCAGCACCTGCCCGGCCCGATCGGCGCCCTGACCCTGGCGGACACGTCGGCCGGTATGCGGCAGGTCGCCCAGCAGAAGGTGGCCGACGGCGAGTTGCCGGCGGGCACCCGCGTGATCGACTTCGACCTCGAGCGCAGCCGGCCGTTGGACGCGCGATTCGACCTGATCTTCATGTCCCTGACGCTGCACCACGTCCACGATCTCGACGCCGCGCTCGCGACGCTCGCGGCGATGCTGGCGCCCGGAGGTCACCTGGCGATCATCGACCTCGAGGACGAGGACGAGGACGGGTCCTTCCACGACGATCCGTCGTATGACGTCCACCACGGATTCGACCCCGAGCGACTGGCGAGCCGGTTGTCCGAGCACGGCCTGCGCAGCACGGCCCGCCGCGGGATCTACGACCTGATCAAGGAGGAGCGCGAGGACCACCCCTACCCGCTGTTCATGGTCGTCGGAGAACAGACCGCCTGACGTCACCGAGCGCGGGTCAACACGTAGCGGTAGCGGTCGGCCAGGCCGTCGCGGGTCTCGGTGGTCAGGTCGCCGTCCAGTCCATCGCGCGCGAACTGCGCCAACTCGTCACGGGTCAGCGGCCACGGCGGCCCCTCGTCGAGGGCGCGGCCGCCCGGAAGGTGCAGCCCGATCACCAGCAGCCGGCCGCCCGGGGCGACCAGACGGCATACGGCGGCGATGGCCTGCGACCGCACGGTGCGCGGCATCGCCTGCACCGTCATCACCTCGACGACCAGGTCGAACGCGCCGATCCACTCTTCCGGGAGGTCGAACAGGTCGGCCGCCTGGTAGGACACGAACGACTCCGGATGGGCGCGGCGGGACCCCTCGACCGCCGTCGGCGAGACGTCGAAGGCGGTCGTGCGATAGCCCAGTGACGCGACGTATTCCGCGTCGTGGCCCGGCCCGGAGCCGACCACGACCGCGCGGCCCTCGTGCACCGGCTGCTCGCGAGCCCAGTCGATCAGCAGCGGGTGGGGCACCCCCTGGTCCCAGGGCACGACCGCCTCGCCTCGGCCGGCAGCGGCATACAGGGAGTCGAACCATCCTGTGACATCGCCCGATGCGAGCGAGCGGTGGGCCAACTCGGCGGCGGCGTCGTCGGGAGATGTCATGACCGTGGCCTCAGGCGCACGCCGGGCAGCGACGGCGCCGGCAAGGTGGAGCCCCATTCACCGGGGAACGGCCCGAACCGCCCCGCCTCGTCGAAGGATCGCTCGCGCTCCCAGTCGGTGCGTGCCTGCTCGATCTGCTCCTGGGTGCGGCCCACGAAGTTCCACCACATGAGGATCTGCTCCCCGAACGGCGCCCCGCCGAGCAGCAGGACGCGGGCCGCCTGGGCCGGCCCGGCGGTGATCGAGACGGATTCGTGGCCGACGTCGAGGAAGACGAGCTCGGCCTCGCGGGCCTCCTGACCGCATACGGTCGCCTGTCCGGTGTCGAGGAGTATGCCGTGCTCGAACCCGGCGTCGACGTCGAAGGTGCCCGTCCTCCCCGCGGGGACCGTGATCTCCGCTCCGACCAGCGGACTGTGGGTCGACACCGGCGAGGTCGCGCCGGCGAAGGACCCGAGGAAGGTCAGCACCGTGCACCCGTCGACGGTCACCACGTCGGGAGTGAAGTGCTCGAAATCCGGTGCCGTCGCGGCGTGCTCGCTCGGCAGGGCAACCCAGAGCTGCACGCCGTGCAGTGTCGTCGTCTCGGGCGTGGAGAACTCCGAGTGGGCGATGCCGCGCCCGCCGGTCATGAGGTTCATCTGCCCGGGACGCACCATCGCGTGGGTGCCGAGGGTGTCGCGATGCTCGATCTCTCCGCTGAACAGCCACGACACCGTCTGTAGGCCGATGTGCGGGTGGCCGGGCACCTGCATCCCGCCGGTCCGTGAGACGTCGTCGGGCCCGTAGTGGTCGACGAAGCACCAGGCGCCGATCAGCGAGCGCGAACGCTGTGGCAGGGTGCGCCGGACCGTCATCGCCCGCGGCCCGCCGAGGGGCACGTCGCGCGCGGTGAGCACCTGCACCTCCGGGCCGTGACGGTCCGCGCAGGTGCGCGGCTGGGGATCGGTCTCGAGGTTGCTCATGCCGGCCTCCTCCGGTTCGGGCTCGCGTCGCAGGGCCACCCCTCCAGAGTACGGTCCTCTTATGCACCCCACGAAGTCCTCACTCCTTCGTCGCTCGGTACGTCGCGAGGACCCCGCATGAGGCACCCCACGGAGGGTGAGTCGCCGGAGCAGGTCACGCATGTGAGCGACCGACACCGCTTCGAGCTGGCCGTCGACGGCCGGCCCATCGGGGTCGCCGACTACGTCGACGTCGGCGGTCGGCGGCATTTCGTGCACACCGAGGTCGACCCGGCCCACGGCGGCCGCGGGCACGCGAGCGCCCTGATCCGGCACGCGCTGGACGAGACCCGGGACGAGGGCCTGGGGGTGGTCGCGGAGTGTTCCTTCGTCGCGGCATACATCGGCCGCCACGAGGAGTATCAAGACCTCGTCGGATGAGCGGTCGAATCGGTGCTGTGAATCTCGCGGTTGCGCCGATATCCGGGCGGATCCACCGATACGGTGCGGTATACCTTCTGCCACGATCAGGGAGAGACCATGGGCCTTTTATCCGGAATGATGGGGAATGCGGGGCGCCTCGATGTTGCCGAGGCGGCCACGGAGTACGGCCGCCTGCTGGCTCCCGGTGAACAGATCAACCTGGCCTACGTGCTGGTCCGCGACGCCGTGCTGCTGACCGATCGGCGGATCATTCTCGTGGACAAACAGGGCATGACGGGCAAGAAGATCAGCTACCAGTCCATCCCGTGGAAGTCGGTGCATCGCTTCTCCGTGGAGACGGCCGGGCACTTCGATCTGGACGCCGAGTTGAAGGTGTGGGTGTCGGGGCACGAGGAGCCGGTGATCGATCAAAAGCTCAGCAAGGAGGTCGACGTCTACGAGATCCAGGCCCACCTGGCCTCGCACGTGGGCTGATCGGCTTCCAGGATCCGCCGGCGTGGGCCCGTTATTTCCACGCGAACAGCGGCTGCTCGAAATGCGCGACCCGCGTAGGCCGTTCGTGCAGGCACACCTCGCGGAACTGGTGCAGGACCGCGGCCGTCGGCGCGTGGATCCAGGTGCCCCGGAATGGCCACTGGATGACCGGCCGGTCCGACTGCGGGATCGAGACGAACCGCGGGGGCGCGTCGATCTCGGCCATCGTCACCGCGTGCAGTTCGGCCACCTCGCCGGGGTTCGGCACCGGGGGCCGCTCGGGTCGCCCGAGCCAGACCACGAACGGCGTCATGACATAGCCGGACCGGGTGGCGAAGTCGTCCAGTCGGCCGAGGATCTGATCGGGCCGAGCACGTATGCCGATCTCCTCGTCCATCTCGCGCAGTGCGGCCTGCTGCGCGGTCTCGCCGGGGTCGATGCGCCCGCCGGGGAGAGCGAACTGGCCGGCGTGCGCGCGCATCGTCGACGGGCGCAACTCCAGCCACACCGCCGGGTCGCCGTCGACCAGCGCGACCGGGACGCAGATGGCCGCGGCGCGGCGTCCTTCGGCGGGGATGGCCTGTGGCGTGAAGGACACGAGCCGCTGCGTCAGCAGCGCACGCGTCACCTGAGGGAGCGCGCTCGCGTGCTGATCGTCGGACACTCCTCGATCATAAGGACGGCGCTCAGCGATCGCCTGCTCGCAGGTGTGCTGCCGGCTGCCCGGCACGCATGCTTCGGCGGTTTTGATACGCCCTCGACCCTTCGACGGGCTCAGGACATGCTGCGTCAGCGGACTACTCAACCAGCCGGGTGGGGCGCTGGCTGTGGGGCCATCTGGGTGGGGTAGTGGTGGTGCACGCCTTCCACGACCGGGCCGTGGGTTGCTCGACGAGCGGGGCGGCGGTGCGGCACCGGATACCGTGGGCTGTGTGCAGAGGAATCCGGCAGACCGCCCGCTGTGCATCGGCACCCGCAATGCGGCCTACCAGCAGTGGGAGACCCTGCTGCGCAACCGCACCAAGCGGCATCGGGCGGGGGAGTTCCTGGTGCAGGGCGTGCGGCCGATCCGCCAGGCGGTCGAGCACGGCTGGCGGATCCGCGCTCTGCTGAGCACCGACCGCGAGCGCCTCTCGGACTGGGCGACGTCGGTCTGGGAGCAGGTCGACTGTCATCACGTGCGCCTGGCCGCGCCGCTGCTGGCCGAGTTGGCCGAAAAACCGGACGACCCACCCGAGCTGCTCGCGGTCGTCGAGATGCCCCCGGACGACCTGGAGCGGGTCGCCGGGCGCGGCGTCCCGCTGGTCGTCGTGTTCGACCGGCCCACCCAGCCGGGCAACATCGGCGGCCTGCTGCGCTCCATGGACGCCTTCGGCGCCACCGGGCTGGTCGTGACCGGGCACGCCGCCGACCCCTACGACCCGAAGGCCGTGCGCGCGAGCACCGGATCGCTCTTCGCCGTGCCGACCGTGCGGGCGCGATCGCACCGGGAGGTGATGGCGTGGGTCGAGCGTCGACGCGGCGACGGGGTGGCGCTACAGGTGCTGGGCACCGACGAGGGCGGGCACGAGGATCTGCGCGCGATCGACCTGGCCGACCCGACCGTGCTCGTCATCGGCAACGAGACCCGCGGGCTCGCACGAGGATGGCGGGAGGCGTGCGACGGCGTCGTCAGCATCCCCATGGTCGGCAGTGCCAGCTCGCTCAACGCCGCCACGGCCGGTGCGATCCTGCTGCACGAGGCGATGCGCAGGCGGCAGGGATCCAAATCGTCGCCCCATTCGTCATGACAAGAGAAGGACCGTGACGGCGAGCCGCGTCGCCGCGGCAATCATCATGGGCGGGCTGCCGTGAACCGCCGACTCTGCATAGAGTGGGACGAAGACATCGGGGAGCGGACAGGCCGCGGGCCCAAGAGGAGGCGTAGGACATGTCGGACCTGAACCTGGACGGGGGCCTCGGCGCGCAAGGCGGCGGAGACACCAACAGTGCGCAGAGCGGATCCTCCGGCGGCCTGGTGCTGGAGGCGCCCAAGCCGGTCGAGGTCGTGCCGGAGGAGCAGGCCGTGCAGGCCGTTCCCGTGCCCGACCAGGCCAAGACCGGGATCGAGAAGAAGGCCGATGCGTTCGTCGCCGACCTGGCGAGTATGGACATGAAGGCACCGGAGTTCAGCAAGAAGGTCGACTCCATCCTGCAGATGGGCGACTCCGACATCCGCAAGACCTCCGAGGTCTCCAACCGGATGCTGCAGCGACCGGCTGCACAGGGCGGCAAGGACAGTGCACAGTCCAAGGTCAGCACCACCCTGGTCGACCTGCGCGGCACCATCACCGAGCTCGACCCCAACCGGGCCGACCTGACCGGTGCCAAGAAGCTGCTCAAGTTCCTGCCCGGCGGCCTGGGCCGCAAGGTGGAGAACTACTTCGCGAAGTATCAGTCCGCCCAGTCGCACATCGACGCGATCATCCGGTCCCTGGCCTCCGGCCAGGACGAGCTGCGCAAGGACAACGCCTCGATCGAGGTCGAGCGACAGAACATGTGGCAGGCGATGCAGAAGCTGGGGGAGTACAACCAGCTCGCCACCGCGCTCGACAAGTCCGTCGAGGACAAGATCGCGCAGTTGCAGGCGGCCGGCAAGACCGAGGACGCCGACAAGATGAAGTCGGACGTGCTCTTCGCGGTGCGCCAGCGCCGGCAGGACATCATGACGCAGATGTCGGTGTCGGTGCAGGGCTACCTCGCGCTCGACCTGGTGCGCAAGAACAACCTCGAGCTGATCCGCGGCGTCGACCGCGCGCAGACGACGACCATCGCCGCGTTGCGCACCGCCGTCATCGTCTCGCAGGCGCTGTCGCAGCAGAAGCTGGTGCTCGACCAGATCACGGCGCTCAACTCGACGACGTCCAGCCTGATCGAGCGCACCTCGGAGCAGCTCAAGACCCAGGGCGCGGAGATCAACCAGCAGGCCGCGTCGAGCACCATCGAGATCGACAAGCTGCAGCGCGCCTTCGACAACGTCTTCGAGACCATGGACGCCATCGACACCTTCCGGTCGCAGGCGACCCAGAACATGGCGCAGACCATCGGCGCCCTCGAGGGCCAGGTCCAGCGCGCCAAGCCCTACCTGGAGCGGGCCCGTGCCCAGGAGGGGACGCAGGGCCAGATCGAGTCCTGAAGGCGCCCATGACGTTCTCCCTCGTCCCCTTCGATACGGGCTCGCCCGCTCGCCCTACTCAGGACAGGCCCTTCGATACGGGCTCGCACGCTCGCCCTACTCAGGACAGGCCTCGCTCGATGAGCCACGGGGGCCCGGTCTGATGGGCCTGTTGTCACGCATCTTCGACCCCGACGGCTCCCCTGCGGACCGTCGGGGATCGACTGCCGGGCTGGTCGACACCGTCACTCACGGCGGGGGCGAGACCGACAGCGTCGCGGCGCTCACCCGGCAGTGCCAGGCACTCGTGCTGGAGATCAACCGCAGCGCCGCGGAGGTGCCCGGCATCGGCGTCGTGCTGGCCCGGTCGGTCACCGATACCGTCGCCTCGATCCTCGCGGCTCCCGACGCCGACCACCTCGACCTGAGCGTGCGGGTCGCCATGCACGGCGTGCTCACCGACTACCTGCCCGGGTCGATCCGCGCCTACATCGGTGCGGTGCGCTCGGGTGGCGAGCAGTCGCGTGAGCGGGCGACCGACGCCCTCGTCGATCAACTGGCGACACTGCGCGGCAGTGTCGGCGACCTGGCGCAGGCCAGCAGAGACCGTGACATGCAGGCGCTGCAGGTGCACGGCCGGTTTCTGGAAGACAAGTTCAGCGGTTCGGAGTTGGATCTGTGACACCCCTGACCAAGGGCGCCAACGTCGCGCTCACCAAGGAGATCCCCCAGCTGTCGGGCGTCGTGGTGGGCGTCGACTGGGATGCGGGATCCGAGCGCAGCCTCTCGGACAACCTGGCGATGCTCACCATCTTGTGTGACGCGCAGGGGAAGGCGATTTCGCAGGAACACGTCGTCTACTTCAACCAGTTGGTCTCCTCGGACCTGTCCACCGCCCAGCTGGAGGAGGCGATGGGCGGCGACGACGAGCAGGTGGAGATCGAGCTCGACGCCGTCCCGGACGAGATCGACCGCATCGTCTTCGTCCTCTACTTCAACGAGGGCGGCACCGGCCGGCGCACCCTCGGCCAGTTGCGCCACTGCGTCGTGCGGCTGCTCGACCTGGCCGACGGGCGACAGATATTGCAGACCGTCGACCTGGCCGACGGCCTCGGCAGCGAGACCGCGCTGCGTCTGGGGCAGCTCTACCGCCGCGCCGGCGAGTGGAAGTTCAAGACGCTCGGTCTGGGCTACTCCAGCGGGCTGACCGGGGTGGCGCAGGAGTTCGGGGTCGCATTGTGACCACCCGCACCGATCTGACGTTCATCCGGCGTCGAGGTCGGCCCGAGCCCGCACCCGCCGGTGGAGGCGACCTGGCGCTCGGGTCCGGCCTCGACCTGGACTCACCCGGGCCGGACGTAGGCCGTGCCGAGGGCGGCGTCGCCGCCTTCATGCGCCGCCGCACACGCCGACCCGACCCGGCGCCCGCCCCACCCGAGCCGTCCGCCTCCTCGCACACCGGCACGCTCGACCTGGACACGCCGGCGCCCGCCCCCGCCGCGGGCAACCCGCTGGACCTGGGCGCGTCGGCCCCGCCGAGCACTCCGGCCCAGCCGCCCGGCGGCAACCCGCTCGACCTGGGCACGTCCGAGGCACCCGATACGGCCACGCCGGGCAGCGGCGCAGGCGGCACCGGGACGGGCGACCCGCTGGATCTGAGCACGCCGGCAGCCCCTGCGCCGTCCGGCGCCGACCCGCTCGACCTGACCTCCCCGTCCGGCCCCGCCGACGGCCCCGTGACCTCCCCGTCCGGGCGGCACCGGCGCCTGCCGCGGCACCAGCTCGACCTGCCGACGGTGGCCGCCGGCGAACGCCGCCGCATGGACGACGACGACGTCGTCGTGCACCTCACCCGCGCGCAGTCCGCGTTCGGGGCCCTCGAGATCACCCCTGCGGTGCCGGCCGGGGCGGCCATGGCGCTCGGCGTCGCCTACGAGGCGCGCGGCACCCAGGGTGTCGTGCTGTCCCCGATCGCCCCGATGGGGCCCGACCCGATGTCGCCGATCTTCCGCACCTCGGGGGGCGGGGTGATCGTCAACCTGCGGCACGTGGCGGCACTCGACCGGTTCTTGATCTACGCTGTGCTTACTGGCCAGAACAAGACGATGCCCGGGGGGACGGTCGTGGTGGGCACATACGGTGGCTCACGGATGGAGTTGCCCCTGGGCACGCAGCCGACCTACGGAGCGCAGGCGTTGCTGACGGCATACGTCGTGGAGGGCCGCATCGTGCTGCGTGCGGAACACGACCCGTTCTCCGGGACGTTGCACCAGGTGTGTGACGCCTACGGCTACAGCGAACTCACGTGGAGAGACCCCTTCACGCCGCTCACCTGAGCACTCGAGAACCGACGACGGATATCGGGGGACGCCCCCGCGAAGGAAGGACAGACCATGGCAGTGAGCCTGAGCAAGGGTGGCAACATCTCGCTGGAGAAGGCGGCACCGGGCATGACCCACGCGACGATCGGCCTCGGCTGGGACCCGCGCACGACCGACGGTGCCCAGTTCGACCTCGACGCGTCGGCCCTGCTGTGCGGCTCGAGCGGCAAGGTGCGCACGGACTCCGACTTCGTCTTCTACAACAACCTCAGCGGAGACAGCGGCGCGGTCGTCCACCAGGGCGACAACCGCACCGGTGAGGGCGAGGGCGACGACGAGCAGATCAACGTCGACCTGTCGAGCGTGTCGCCGGACGTCGAGAAGATCGTCATCGTCGCCTCGATCGACCAGGCCGACGCCCGCGGGCAGAACTTCGGCCAGGTCGCCAACGCCTACATCCGCGTCTTCGACACGGACGACCCGAACAACCACGACAAGGGCGTGCGGTTCGACCTCGGCGAGGACGCCTCCACCGAGACCGCACTGATCTTCGGTGAGCTCTACCGAGGCGGCGGCGAGTGGAAGTTCCGTGCCGTCGCCCAGGGCTACTCGACCGGACTCGCCGGGGTCATCACCGACTTCGGCCTGCAGGTGGGGTGACCCATCCCCCCGCGGCCCCGCCGGGCCGCACCCCGGGTCGTGTCGCGCGCCGGACGCGCGTGACACGGCCCGTCACCACGCCACGTGTGATCGACGGTCCCGGGACGGCCGTCGATCGCCCCATGCAAGGAGCCGCATGTCCGGTCTGAAGCACTTCCGCATCGACTTCGCCATCACCGCCGCGGTGCTGGTGGTGGCGTTCTTCTACGGCGGAGGCGCGGCCGTCTGGCTCACTGCGGTCCTGATCGTCGTCGAGATCGTGTTCTCGTTCGACAACGCCGCCGTCAACGCGAAGTACCTGGGGCGCCTCAACCACTTCTGGCAGGACATGTTCCTGACCGTCGGCGTGCTGGTCGCCGTGTTCGGGATGCGGCTCGTCTTCCCGTTCATCGTCGTGTGCACGTCCGGTCACATCAGCCCGATCACCGCGATCCACCTCGCCCTGGAGAAGGGCGACCCACACACGCCGGGCACCTACGGCTACATCCTCAACGACGCCCACCCGAGCATCGCGGCCTTCGGCGGGATGTTCCTGCTCCTGCTGTTCTTGGACTTCATGTTCGACCAGGACAAGGACGTCCACTGGCTCGGATGGATCGAGCGGCCCCTGCAGAAGGTCGGCAAACTCGACACCCTGTCGGTCGTCATCGCCGGCATCGCACTGATGGTCGTCTCCGAGACGATCACTCCCGCCGACAAGGAGTCGACGGTGCTGTTCTCCGGCCTGCTGGGCATCGTGCTCTACCTCGCCGTGGGCGGCCTGTCGACCGCGATGGAGGCGCGCGAGGAGTCCAAGGACGAGGAGTTCGAGGAGGCCGCCCGCAGCGGACAGACCGTGCTGCTGGCCGGCAAGGCCGCCTTGTCGATGTTCTTCTTCCTCGAAGTGCTCGACGCGACCTTCTCCTTCGACGGCGTCATCGGTGCCTTCGCGATCACCCCCGACCCGATCATCATCATGCTGGGCCTCGGCGTCGGTGCGTTGTTCGTGCGGTCGATGACGATCTACCTGGTGCGCCAGGGGACTTTGGCCGAATACGTCTATCTGGAGAACGGCGCGCACTGGGCCATCGGCGCGCTGGCGGTCATGCTGCTGCTGACCATGAAGTTCCACCTCGGCGAGGCCGTCATCGGCGGCATCGGCATCGCGCTCATCCTGGCGGCCTGGGCCAGTTCGCTGGTCGCCAAGCGGCGGCGCGAGGCCGGAACCGGGGTCGACGGCCCCTCGTCAGAGTCCGAAACCACCACCACAGCATCCGCGTCGAGCGCGGACAACACGGAGAATGGAGTAACGCGATGAGCGTCAACCTCGGCAAGGGACAGACCGTCAACCTGGCCAA
>CAZMLG010000007.1:0-41707 GCA_964566985.1 uncultured Intrasporangiaceae bacterium | reverse complement strand
GGTGTCGTCACTTCGTCGGCAACGGCGGCGACTACTACTTCAAGGACTGGCACGCGGAGCGCTCGCGCGGCACGAGTCTGCTGCTGCAGAAGGGGGCTCACGATCTCGACGTGATGCACTGGCTGGCCGGGTCCTCGACCCGCCTGGTGACCGGGGTGGGTGACCTGATGGTCTACGGCGACGTGGCCGATCGGCGGGACAACTCGGATCGGCGTATGCAGGACTGGTTCTCGCTCGATCACTGGCCGCCGCGTGCGCAGACGGAGTTGAATCCGGTGATCGATGTCGAGGATCTCTCGATGATCATGGGGCGCCTCGATTCCGGGGCGCTGATCAGCTATCAGCAATGCCATTTCACGCCGGACTACTGGCGCAACTACACCGTCATCGGCACGGAGGGGCGGTTGGAGAATGCCGGGGACGGCGAAGGCGGTGAGGTGCGCGTGTGGAATCGGCGCACCCGGTTCCTCGAGCGCGGGCACGAGCAGCACCCGATCGTCGGGGACGCGACCGGTCACGGCGACGCGGATGCGCTCACCGTGGGCGAGTTCGTGCGGTTCGTGCGAGACGGCGCGCCGACCGACACCTCACCGCTGTCCGCGCGTGACGCGGTCGCCGCCGGCGTCGCGGGCACGGAGTCGCTGCGCGACGGGAGCCGGCCGGTCCAGGTGCCGGTCGTGCCGGCGCAGATCCGCGACTATTTCGAATCCGGCCAGCCGCGGTGACCCTGCCGAGAGGTGTACTTTCCGGCCACGGGCGCACATGTTTCGTCCACCCCTCGGGGTGGGTGTATACCTCTCGGTGGATCGATCCGGGGCCCGCTGACGCAGCATGTCCTGAGCCCGTCGAAGGGTCGAGGACGTATCGAAACCTGGTGACCTTGGCAGCGATTCGTCGCCGGGATCTCGATACGACTCGCCCACGGGCTCGTCTACTCGATCATCCGAGGGCACCCGCGGGGCATCCGAGGGCAGCCGCTCGATCAGGTGTGGGCGGCGCGGAATTCGGCGGCGACCTTCAGCAGCCGGTCGTTGGCCTCGACCTCGGCGACGGTGCAGCGCACGCCGTCGCCGTCGAACGGGCGCACCACCAGGCCGGCGTCCTCGGCGGCCTTCGCGAAGGCCACGGCGTCCTCGCCCAACGGCAGCCAGACGAAATTCGACTGCGAATCGGGCACGTCCCAGCCCTGTTCGCGCAGGCCGTGCAGCACGCGCGTGCGTTCCTCGACGAGCGCGTCGACCCGTTCGGACAGTTCGTCGAATGCCGCGATGCTGGCGACGGCCGCCTGCTGAGCCATCGTCGACACCCCGAACGGCACCGACGCCTTGCGCACCGCATCGGCGACCCGCTCGTGCGCCACGACATACCCGACCCGCATCCCCGCCAGGCCGTAGGCCTTCGAGAACGTCCGCAGCACACACACGTTGCCGTGCCGGCGGAAGACGTCCAGGGCGTCGGGCACGTCGGTGTCGCGCACGAACTCCAGGTAGGCCTCGTCGATGACGACGAGCACGTCGCGCGGCACCTTGGCGAGGTACCCCTCGAGTTCGTCGGTGTGCACGGCAGGGCCGGTCGGGTTGTTCGGGGTGCACACGATCACCAGCCGGGTGCGGTCGGTGATCGCCTCGGCCATCGCGTCCAGATCGTGTCGTGCGTCCGCGGTCAGCGGCACCTGCACGGACGTCGCCCCGGAGAGCGCGACGACGATCGGGTAGGCCTCGAACGACCGCCACGCATAGACGACCTCGTCACCCGGCTCGCAGGTGATCTGCAGCAGCGACCCGAGCACACCGACGCTGCCGGTGCCGGCCGCGAGCTGCGACGTCTGCACACCGAGCGCACCCGCGAGCGCACCGAACATCTCGGCCATGCCCATGTCGGGGTAGCGGTTCATCCCGGTCGCGGCGTCCTGCACCACCTTCAGCACCGAAGGCAGCGGCGGATACGGGTTCTCGTTCGAGCTGATCTTGTAGGTCGTGACGCCCTCGCGCACGGGCGCGGGCTTGCCCGCCTTGTAGGACGGGACCGCATCGAGCGTGCTGCGCAACCGGACGTCGTCGGCCGGTGTCGTCTGGTCTGTCATACCGGTCACCCTATCCGTGCGCCGCGGGTGTCGCGGCGACACGTGGCAGCGGCGGCTCCGAGGCGTGGCACAGCGACCTCTGACACGATAGGGCCATGAAGGAGTTCGCGATCAAGACCGGCATCAACGCCGTCGCCCTGTGGGTGGCCGCGCTGGTGGTCAGCGGCATCACCCTCACCGAGGAAGGCTCGACGACGCAGGCCAAGGTGATCACCGTCATCGTGGTCGCCCTGATCTTCGGGGTGATCAACGCGATCGTGCGTCCGATCGTGAAGTTCCTCTCGCTGCCCTTCCTCATCCTCACGCTGGGGCTGTTCACGTTCATCGTCAACGCGATCATGCTCGAGCTGCTGTCGTGGATCTCGGGCAAGCTCGACCTGGCCTTCCACGTCGACGACTTCTTCTGGACCGCGGTCTTCGGCGCGGTCATCGTGTCGTTCGTCAGCTTGATCCTGCACGTGTTGCTGCCGGACGAGCACAAGCCCAGCCGCTGACGCTCACCAGGTCGGGTCGCGCCCGTCCTCCAGGTATGCCGGTCCGTGGCCGCCGTCGAGTTGCTGCGTCGCGCGCCGGATCAGCCGGGTCGTGTAGGGCGCCGCACGGTCGGAGACGGTGGCGTCGTCGCACCAGTGCACGGCTTGGATCTCGCGTCGTTCCAGCACGCTGTCGGCCCACTGACCCGTCGGCACGGTCGCCTCGAACGCGAAGAGGATCGCGTCGTCCCAGCCTTCCCACGGGGGCAGCCAACTGACGACGGCGAGCGCGCGGACGGTCGCATCGACGCCGAGTTCCTCGCGGATCTCCCGCACCACGGCGTGCGCGGGAGCCTCCCCCGGGTCCACCACCCCGCCGGGCAGGTCCCAGTAGCGTTTGTAGACCAGCTCGCACATCAGCACCCGGCCGGCCTCGTCACGGATCAGGCCCTGGGCGATGGCTCGGGTGCGCGGGAGGCCGGCGTTCAGGCCGGCGCGGAACCCCTCACGGGTCGTCGGCCCCGGATCGGATGCGAGGCGGGCCAGCAGCACGGCGTCGTGACCGGGCCGGATGCCGCGCACCACGCCCTCCTTGCGTAGGCCGACCCGTGCGGCCAGGCGCGTCGCGCGCCGGTCGGTGGTGTCGGCATACATCTCGACGCGGTGCATCCCCAGGTCGTCGAAAGCGTGTGTCACCAGCAGCCGCAGCGCCCGATGCGCGAAGCCGTGCCCGCGCCGATCGGGCGCGAGTGCGCAATCGAGCAGGCCGACCCCGTCGCGGCCGGGCACCGGTGACAGATCCACGGTGCCCACGCGGGCGCCGTCGGCCCGCACCTCGAACGACCACCCGTCGGCCCCGTCGCGTGCTGTCAGTGTCACGGTCCCGTCGCCGAGGGTGGAGGCGTGCGGGGACGGCATACCCGCACCCTACGGCACCTCGGCGCGGCTTCCCTCGCTCGGCGGGATGTCGGGGACGGGCTCGGTGCCGGCGGCTCCGGTGCCCTCGATGTCGAGGTGCGGGGTGATCCGATCCAGCCAGCGCGGCATCCACCACGCGTGCTCGTCCAGCAGCGACATCACCGCAGGCACGAAGATCATCCGGATGACGCTGGCGTCGATCAGCACCGCGACCGCCATGCCGACGGCGAGCATCTTGACGGTCGGGTCGTCATCGAGCACGAAGCTGGTGAAGACCACGATCATGATGGCGGCCGCGGTCGTGATCACGCGGGCGGTGCCTCCGATGCCGATGGCGACGCTGCGACGCGAATCGCGGGTCTTGATCCACGCCTCGTGCACCCGCGAGATCAAGAAGACCTCGTAGTCCATGGACAGTCCGAAGACGATGGCAAACATCAGCATCGGCACGAAGGCCGGGATCGGCAGGCTCTCGTGGATGCCGACGAGCTCGGATCCCCACTGCCACTGGAAGACCGCGACCATCACGCCGTAGGCCGCGCCGACCGAGATCAGGTTGAGCACACCGGCCTTGGTGGCGATCACCACCGAGCGGAAGGCGACGGTGAGCAGGACGAAGGAGAGGGCGACCACCGCGAGGATGAGCCACGGCATACGCTGGGCGGTCTTTGCGGTGAAGTCGACATATCCCGCGGTCGTGCCGGCGACGTAGGTCGTGGCCTTCACCGGTGGAAGCACCGAGTCACGCACATGATTCACCAGATCGGTCGTCGCCTGGTCCTGCGGTGACGTGGTCGGGACGACGGTCAGGGAGGCGGTCGTGCCGGCCTTGTTGACGTCGGGTGCGCTCACGGAGGCGACACCGTGGGTCTTGGACAGGGTCGACTGCAGATCGGTGAGCATCGTGGTGCTGTCCTGCGAGGATCCCTTGGGGAGGGACACCACGATCGTGAGGGGTCCGTTGGCGCCGGGCCCGAAGCCCTTGGCGACCAGGTCGTAGGCACGCCTGCTCGTCTGGTCGGTCGGGTTGGTGCCGGCGTCGAGTTGCCCGAGGCGCAGCGAGAACACCGGCACGATGAGGATCGCCAGCACGATGAGCGATCCGATCGCCCACGGCCACGGACGATTGCTGACCATGGTCCCCCACCGGGCGAACGCACTGCGCTCGTGCGCCGCGTCGTCCTGCGGGTGCGACCGGCGATAGCGCCCGAAGGCCCGCACATTGCGGCCTGCGACTCCCATGAAGGCCGGGGTCAACGTGAGCGCAGCGAGGATCGCCACCGCGACCACGATCGCCGAGGCCAGTCCCATCGCGCCGACGAACGGCACCCCGGAGACATAGAGCCCCAGGATCGCGACGACGACCGTGCCGCCGGCGACCACGACCGCTCCCCCGGACGTCGAGGTCGCCTCGGCCGCGGACTCGACCGGATCCATGCCCTGGTCGACGTGTTCGCGATGGCGCGCGACGAGGAAGAGGCCGTAGTCGATGGCGACGCCGAGGCCCAGCAAGGTGGCGACGGTCGGCGCGGTGGTCGGAAAACTGCTCGCGGCCGCGAGCAGCCCGACGAGAGACAACCCGGCCAGCACGCTGAAGAGGGCCGAGACGAGCGGGATCAGCGCCGCCCAGATCGACATGAACATGAACAGCAACAGCAGGAGGGCACACGTCAACCCGATGACCTCGGACGCCTTGTCACTGGTCTGCTGGCCGATCTGCCCTGCGCCGGCGCCGTATTCGACCTGCAGGCCTGCGGTGCGTGCCGGCTTCACCGCAGCGTCCAGCTTCGCCAGGTAGTCGCTGCCGAGCGAAGCCGGCACGACGGAGAAGGAGACGGTGCCGTAGGCGATCGTGCCGTCCTTGGAGACGCGCGCCGGTTTCGTGGTGAGCGGGTTCGTCGACGCGACGACGTCCGGCAGGCCGCCGACGTTCTTCATGGCCTGATCGACCGCGGTCGTCTGGTCGGCGATCGTGCCCTTCTTCGCGTGGAAGACGATCTGCCCGGCATACCCGCCTTGGGAGGGGAAGCTCTTCTGCAGCACGTCCAGGCCCTGCGAGGACTGGCTGCCCGGCACCGTGTAGTTGTTGTAGAACTCGCCGCCGAACCCGGACCGCAGTCCGGCCAACCCCGCGACGACGATCAGCCAGGCGATGACGACCGCCCATCCACGCGAGGCACAGATGTGTCCGACCCGACCCAGCAGCGCATGCATGCCGCACCTCCGCATCCGCCCACGGCACCCGGACGGCACACCCGTCGTCTCGCGCAGGCCTCATGAAGAATCTTCGGTCGCAGGACGATTCGGCGTCCCTAGGGGAAGTCCCTAGTCTTTCGCCCCCTGTGGAGCGCCCGTGTCGGGCGGCGCGGACAGCGGCCGCAGTTGGCGTCTCGAGCTGATGCCGAGCTTGCCGAAGATGTTGCTCAGGTGGTATTCGACGCCCTTGACGCTGAGGAAGAGCTCCGCGGCGACCTCCCGGTTGGTGGCACCCTCGGCGACCAACCGAGCGACCACCTGCTCGCGGGGAGTCAACGAGGCAGCCCATCCCTCCGCAGATCCGCCCGATCCGGCGGGTCGTGCTCCCGCATCGGCCAGGGCCCGGTCGCAGGCTTGCACGAACGGCGCCGCACCTCGCCGGCCGAAGACGTCCCGTGCCGCCGTCATCACGCGCACCGCTGCCAGGTCGTTCCCTTCCGCGAGGAATCGTCCGTAGTCGAGCCCGAGCAGCGCCTGCGAGAAGTCTGCCGGGGCGTGGACCATCTCCCCTCCCGTGTCGAAGATCGTGCGTGCGGCGTGCACGTCACCGCGCCTCCAGCGCACGATCCCCCGAAGCCGTATGCCGTCCGCGCGGGTGACCCCTCCCCACCCGATCCGCCCTTGACCCGCATCGAGCACCGTGGTGGCCTCGGCCGCCCGGCCGCTGCGCACCAGCGCTTCGGCGAGGCGGAATCGCCACAGGGCGAGGTTGGGATGGTCGACGGGCAGGTCCGACTTCTCGGTGAACTGGCGCAGCGCCTCGATCACAGCCGACCACTCACCGGCCACCCACGCGCAGTGGGCCCCGGCCAGGGCCGCATGAGCGAGCCCCTCGCGCGTGGGGCCCGCCCCGACACTCGCGCGGGCCGCCGCCGCGTGCTCGCGGGCGACGCTCGCCTGCCCGCGCACGGCATACAGATGGGCGGCGACCTGGTGGGCGTAGGGCAGGTGCCAGAAGTGCCCCAGGTCTTCTCCCAACGACACCGCGAGCTCGATGTGCCGGGCGGCCGCCTGCCAGTCGCCGTCGCGCAGTTCCGCCTCCGCCAACGCCGCGAACGTGTGCACGACGACGATCCCGGACAGCGACGATCCTGCCCTGACCCTGCGCTCGACCCGGCGCAGGTCGCTGATCGCGGCGGTGTCGCCCGTCCACGTGCGGATGATGCCGCGGGCGGCGAGCAGCATGGTCTCCATGGCGGCCGACGGGCCGGCCCCGGCGGCGGGCTCGGTCAACAACGCCATCGCATCGTCGATGCGTCCCACGCGCGCGTAGCTCCAGGCCAGGCTCTCCCTCGCGAGGTAGGCCGCCGTGACGGTTCGTCCTCCCGAGTCCAACGCGCGGCGAGCCCAATGGATGGCTCCCTCGTCCTCACCCAGCATCGAGCGCAGGTAGGCGACCCCGGCAGCCACCCGCTCGAACAGGTCGGTCCGATCACCGCTCGGGATCGACCGTGCGAGCGCGGTCAAGTCCTCGGTGGCCCCGCGCAGGTCACCGGACAACAGGGCGAGCAACCCGAGCGCGTAGTCGCGGTGCGCACTCTCATCCGCTTCTCGAACGCGCGCGACATACGTTGCGGCGCTGTCGACGTCACCGACGATCAGATACAGCTCGACCGCCCGGAAGACACAGTCGTCGGCGACTCGCACATCCGGCTCGACGCGGGACGCGAGCTCCAGCATCGCCGCCGCGGATGGCAGCCGGCCACGGCTGATCCGCCGCGTCGCGACGTCTCGCAGGCGAGCCGACAACTCGGCGTCCGTGCCGTCGGTTGCGGCGACACGATGCCGCCACGCCTCGTGACCCGTGAGGGTCCGGGCGGCGGCTCGGTGCCACTGTCGTCGTCGCGATCCGGGGATCGCCTCGTAGATCGCGGCTCTGGTGAGGGCGTGCACGAAGCGAAGGTGCGCCCCGGCCCCCGCGCCCTCCATCCGGAGCAGCCCGGCAGCAACGGCTTCTTCCGCCGCACCGATCACTTCGGGCACGTCGGAGATCTCCGCGACCGCCCGCACGGTCGCGGGCGTGCCCAGCACGGCAAGCACCGTGATCAGCCGCCGCGCAGGCTCACTCAGCGCGCCGAGGCGCTCACGGACGGTGGCGGCATACGACCGAGGAGCCGGCAGTTCGTGGACATCCCCCGCGAGCAACTCCTCCGGAAGCTCCGCGAGCAGCGCGCGGACATGGAGGGGGTTGCCACCGGTGTGCTGTCGCAGATGCTCTCCTGCCCTGCGTTCGAGATCGCGGCCGTCCATGGAGGCGAGGGCCAGCACCTCATGACTGGTCAGGCCCGGCAGGGTGATGATCCGTTGCGCGTCGAACGTTCGCGTCCAGGCTGCATCGAGGTGCCCGCGATCTCGCGCGGCGCCCAGGAACAGCACCGGGTCGTGACGCAGCCGACGCAGCATGAACGCCAGCGCGTGCGTGGACCCCTTGTCGACCCACTGCAGATCGTCCACGACGATGACCAACGCCGCGGAGTGTTCGAGCCGCCCCACCATCGAGAGCAATTTGGCTCCGACCGCGAGGGCGTCGGTGTGCACCGGTCGCGCCGGACGTGGCTCGTCGGGTGACGCGCACGCGAGCAACTGGTCGGCCGCGCCGAAGTCGAGATCCTGCTCGAGCTCACCACCACTCGCCCACCACAGGCTTTCACGGGCGTGCCCGGCGACGAATGCTCGCAGCAGCGCCGTCTTGCCGATGCCGGGTTCGCCCTCGATCAGGACGCTGCGCGGACGACCGGACCGCGCCTCGTCGAGCGCATGGCGCAGCGCAGCCAGTTCGGTCGCGCGCCCGATCAATACATCGCGACCATCTCTCATCTCGAACCTCGACCGGGACGGAACGCGTCGATGGTAGCCGTGGAATCTGCCCGCCGACAGGCATATGTCACCGGCGAGCGGCAGATGAAAAATGTCTGCCGCTCGCGCGAAGGTATGCCTGTCGGCGAGGGTGCCACCACCGCGATGTGGCACTGTTGAGGACCATGGCTCCACCGTCTCGCGCAGCCGGCGCGCCGGCTCCGCGCCCGAGGCGTTGGGTGGCGGCCTCGGCGGCGCTCGTCTCGGGCCTGGTCGGAGTCAGTCAGGTGCTCGGTTTCCTGCGAGATGCGGTCAACGCGTGGGCGTTCGGCGCCTCGGGGGGCTACGACGCCTTCCTGGTGGCGCAGGGGCTGATGAACCTCGTGCTGGGCCTGGTGACCAGCGCGATGGCCAAGGCGACGGTGCCGACCGTCTCGCGGGCCGTGGAGCGGGGAGAGAGCGCCCGCGGCCTGCACACCGCGCGGGTCGGGCTCACGGTCGCGGTGTCGGTGCTGGCCGCCGGGTCGGTGCTGATGTGGTGGGCGGCCCCGCTGATCGTCACGGTGCTGGCTCCCGGCTTCGACGACGCCACAGCGCAGACCGCGGTCGAGATGACCCGCATCGTGGTGGTGGCCACCGTCTTCATCGCGGGCACCAACATCCTGGCCGCGACGGCGCAGGCGCACCGCAAGTTCGCGGCGGCCGCGGTGCAGGGGGTGCCGTTCAACCTGACGATGATCGCGGCGGCGGCGGTCTTCGGGCACGTCTTCGGTGTCCGCGCGATCGCCGTCGGGTTCGTGATCGGGTCGGCGCTGCGCTTCCTCCTGCAGGTCCCGACCGCACGCCGGCTCGGCATGTCGTTGCGTCCCTCGTTCGACGTGCGCGACTCCGGCTTCCGAGAGATCCGCCGCCTGGTCCCGCGGGATCGGCATGTTGACGGTGATCCTGGCGCCGGTCGTCGCGCTGCTGATCGTGGCCGGCCGCGATCTGGTCATCGTGTTGTTCGAGCGGGGTGACTTCGACCGGTATGACGTGTCGCCGACGAGCACGGCCGTGGCCTGTTTCGCCGTCGGCCTGTTCGGGCTCGGTGTCCGGGAGGTGCTCGCGCGGTCGTGTCATGCGCTGGGCGGCGCTCGCGGGGACGGTGGCGGCGCTCGCGGCGGTCGGCGAGGCTGCCGGGCTGGGGTCGCATCCGGGCACGCTGGGCGCCCTGGTGTTGTGCGTAGTCGCGTTCGTCTCGCTGGTGGGGCTCTATCTGGCGTCGCTGCGGATCGCCCGCCGCCCCGAGATCGGCGAGTTGGCCGATCTGCGCCGCGGCCTGTGGCGCCGGATCCGGCCGGGCCACTGACCCTCCGGTGAGGTGCCGGGCCTCAGTCGGCCACGTGGCCCGGAGAGCCCGAGGAGCGTCGACTGGTCGCGCCGGCCGAGTGGGTTGTCGCGCAGCACCTCGTAGATCACGTCGGGCGGCAGCGCCCGGCTCGAGGCGGCCCGCACCGATCCTCCGCGGTCGTTGATGTCGACGATCGCGACGCCGGCGCCGATCCTCGCCTCCAGCCGCTCCGTGAGGTGGGCCGCGTCCTCGGCGTCCAGGGGCGGGAGCAGCAGACCCTCGTAGGGCGGCCGCATCCCGTCCAGGTCGCGGGCGAGGGCCCCGGCGACCTCGTAGAAGGTGCCGTGCTTGCCGAATGGGTGGGTCACCGCCGTCGACAGGGCCGCCATGAGCACGCGTGCCGTGCCGGTGTGGTCGAGCACGTAGTGCAGCGTTTCCGGCACCGACAGCCCGCGCGAGTTGCCGGCGGGCCGCACGCCGGCGGCGACCCAGCGCGCCATGCGGCCGACCTGCACCGTGTCCGCCGGCACGGCGTGCCGATGAGGGCGCGGTCGTATCGGCGGCCGAAAGCCCAGGCGCACGACCAGGTGGCGTCCGGACCCGGTCGGGTCACCTCGATCTCGCCGGTCTCCGCGCAGCCGCTGACCTCGATGCTCATTGCTGTCCCTTCGCCCGCCGGTGGTCATCTCCGCAGCCTTGCTTACCACCGCCAGGGCCGCTCGCCGGGGATCCGCGGCGGCGATCCGGATGAGATTTCCGACGAGGGTGCTCGCCGACAGGCAGGTGTCTCCGGTCAGCGGCATACGAAAGGCGTCTGCCGCTCACACCGGATGTATGCCTCTCACCGGCTTGCGCCTTGGGGCACGACACAGGCGAGGTTCAGGAGGCGATGCGCACCGGGGTGCCGTTCGGCACCTTGCGCAGCGCGGTGAGCGCGCCGTCGGGCACGCGCACGCACCCGTGCGACACGGCACCGTGCCGCCCGTCATATGTGGGCCAGCCGTGGATGGCGATGGTGCCCGGGCCGCCCTCGAAGGAGCCCATGGCGTCGGAATGCGCGCCCAACGCGAAGATCACCGGGCTGAACGACTGGTTCGGGTCATGGAATCGGGTCATCACGAACGTCCGGGCCGCCGGCGTGGGCAGGCTGGGGCGCCCGTGCCCGACGCTCCAGTGACCCACGACGTGCCGACCGCGCCGCAGGGTCATCGTGCCGTGGTGCAGCGACACCACGATCCGGTAGGCCGTGGTCTTGGTGGACAGCCCCTTCGCGGGGATCCAGGCAACGGTGTCGTTCGGTCGGCTGGGCAGGCGCACCTGCCACCAGCCGGGGCGGGTGTCGGTCACCGGAAGCCACGTGTCGACGCCGACCTCCTGGTCGGGGACGACGGCGACCGGAGTGCCACCGGGAGCGTCGAAGGCGACGAGGTCGTGGTCCACGTGCACCAGCGTGCCGGTGGGAGTCGACGAGCGGTCGACCTTGGCCTTCGGCACCCGGCCGTAGGTGTCGGCGACCGGCAAGGTGCTGCGAACGCTCGACGAGACGGCCGGCACCGCGATCGGTGTCGGGGTGGGCAGTGACGCGGCCCGGCGGATCACCGCCGCGCGCGACGTGGGCGAGGACGTCGACGCGGTCGGTGCGGGTGGCGCCGAGACCCGTGGCTGCGGGGAGGAAGGAGCCCCGGCCGCCCGGGTCTGCGCCCTATCGGTGGTCGAGGTCGCGCACGACGTCAGTGCGCAGCACGCGGCGAGCAGCACGGCGCCGCCGCAGGCGGCCCGGCGAAGGAGGTGGCAGGCGATCATCGACGTGGTCATGCATCGGGTGGACTGACGGGGCGACGCCCCGGAAGGGGCGTCGAGCAAGGCACCAGGCCCTCGACCCGCGTCGGGTCGAGGGCCTGGTGTCTCACATCGTCACGACGTCAGCCGGTGACCGGCAGGGTCGTCGTGGTCGGCGTCGGGGTCGGGGGCTCCGTCGGCGTCGAGGTGCTCGTCGGGCTGCTGGTGCCCGTCGGTGTCGAGGTGCCGGTCGGAGTGCTGGTGCCCGTCGGCGTCGACGTGCCGGTCGGAGTGCTCGTGCCCGTCGGCGTCGAGGTCTCGGTCGGCGAACTGGAACTCGTGGGCGACTCGCTGCTGGTCGGCGACTCGCTGCCGGTGGGCGAGCTGGTCGGCGAGGTGGTGCTCGTCGGAGACTCGCTGCTGGTCGGCGAGGCCGCCGCGCAGTTGGCGCCGCCGAGCGCGACGTAGTCACCCAGGCCGGAGTCCTTCAGGTCGACCCACGCACCGACGGTGTAGTCCCCGACGGACTGGGAACCAAAGGTGACGGTGCCGACCATGTTGTCGTTGCCGGTGAAGGCCGCGAGCGACTGGGTGCTGCCGTTGGCGACCTTCTGACCGTTGGCCGTGACGGACGGCTCACCGTCGACGCACGTGACCGTGACGGTCGCCGGGTCGGTGAAGCCGCCGAGCACGAAGCCCGTGATCTTGGCCGAGCTGCCACTCACCGCGGCAGTGGCGGTGAAGACCCCGTCATCGTCCGCGACGCTTCCCGAGGCCCAGCCGTGGGCGCCGCTGGCCGTCTTCCAGGCCGCACCGGCGAAGCTGTCTCCGGGGGCAGCGGAACTGCCCGTGCTCGTCGCCACGAGGCCGACGGCGCCCAGCGCGCCGGCAGCCAGTGAGGCTCCGAAGAGCGCAACGTTGCGCTTCATAGTGTTCCCTTCCGTTGTGCGTCTTACGCAGTGATATCAACAGGTGTGCCCGAAGGCATCTTCTTGAACAGTGCCAAGGCACCATCTGGGACGCGGACACAACCATGTGAAACCTTGCCCAGTCGGCCCGACTTGGAGGGCCAGCCATGGACGGCAACGGTCCCCGGGCCGCCGCCGAAACTGTCGAGGGTGTCTGAGTGGGTCCCGAGCGCATAGATCACCGGGGAGAAGTTCTGCGTGGGATCGACGAACCCGGCCAGCACGAACGTGCGACCGACCGGCGTCGGCGTAGAGGCCTTCCCCTGTCCGATGTGCCACGTGCCCTGGGAGTCTCCCCCCTTCCTCACCGTCATCGTTCCCTTCGTGAGCGAGACCTTCACCCGCCACGCCGTGGTGGCGGTGCGTAGGCCATCCCCCGGGATCCAGGCAGTGGCACCGTTCGGCCGTGATGGCAGCCGCACCTTGATCCAGTTGGCGTCTCGCCCGATGATCGGCAACCAGGTCTGGTCACCGATCTGCCTACTCGGGATCACTGTAATGGGTTTTTCCCCCGGATGCGCGAATCCTGGAATATTTTTCTGGATTTCCACGACCTGCCCGCCGCTCGGCGTCGTGGTGTCAGTAGGTGCGCCCTTGACCGTGGTCTTCGTCGTGGCGCGCGGCAGCTTCGCCAGAACGGCCTTGTCGACATGCGGCACCGGGATGTGTCGCGCGGTGGTGGACGGTGAGGACGCCGGCGCCGGCGCCGCCTGACTGCTGCCTCCTCCCCCGAAGAACTTGATGGCCAGGACGGCGGCGAGCGCGATGAGCAGGAATCCGCACACGACCCCGAGCAGCGTCGTCCCGACGCCACTCAGCAAGGCCGATCGGTCGGATCGGCGTGCCCGATGTGCTGGCATGTCTCCTCAACGTGTGTCGTGCCGCGGGTCCCCCGCAGGAAGCATAACCGCATCCGCGCCGATGCCCGGAACCGTCAGGCCGATCGCCGCAGCGGTTCGTTGGTCGCATCGCTCACCGATTGGACGACGATCTTCGAGGCCACGAGAGTCCGGAAGCTGCAGGTGTTCATCGCATGCCGCTCCACATGCCCGACGACGGTGACCTCGGCGACCTTCCCGGCCGACGGGGTGTCCTCGAGCGAGTCACGGCGAGATCTGGAGTGCGCGATCGACCGCACCTTGCTCGTCACTCCCGGTCCGGTCAGCGCGTAGCTGGTCCCGTCGTCCGCCCGGAAGGCGATGCACGTCAACCCGCTCCCACCGATCATGCCGTGGAAGGTGTTCTCCGCACTGTTCGTGCCGGTCGGCGAGCCGCTGGGGGAACCTCCCGGCGCCGAGCCGGTGGTGGACGTCGGCGGAGCCGTCGGCGCCTCGGTGCTCGGAGCCTCCGATCCGGTCGATCCCTGCCCGGAGCCGCCGCTGCAGCCCACGAGCCCGGCCACGACCACGACGGCGCCGGCCGCCAGCGGGGTGACCCGCCTCGGCGCTCGCATTCCGAACCTCTTCATATCCCATGGACGCGGCACCGGCCGGGCAGGTTGCCGGCCGGTGCCGCATCAGGGGGTGTTGCTTACTTGAACGCCGTGTAGAACGCCTTGCCACCGGGCACACCGACGCCGGTGACGTTGTCCCAGCCCTTCTTGGTGACCAGCGACTGCGGCTTCGAGTCGAAGGCGATCAGGTTGAAGTAATTGGTCGGGAAGTACAGACCGGACTTCTTGGCCAGGTTGACATCCTTGATGGCCGAGCTACCCGAGAGCGCATAGAACTTCGGCGCCAGGTTGCCGAGCTTCACACCGCTCTTGGCCTTGGCCAACGCCGACGCCGCGGCGATGACCGGCGACGCGAGGCTGGTGCCACCGTAGGTGTAGTACTGGCCGTCATAGTTGTAGATCGTGTAGCCGGTGTAGGGGTTGCCCACCGCGGCGACGTCCGGCACGGCCCGCTTGCTGCCCTTGTAGGACACCACGCCCTTCTGCCAGGTCGGCCGCTTGGACACGGCGCTCACACCGCCACCGGCTCCGTGGTAGCCGAACTTCGAGCCGCCGATGACGGTGTTCGCCATCTCGTCGGTCACGTCGGTGTGCTTCTTGGAGTTCAGGTCGGGCTGCTGGTAGAAGCCGTTCTCCCAGCCGGCCTGGACCGTGAGCTTCCCGTTCGCCTTCATACCGACCGAGGTGGCTCCCACCGCGGAGAGGTATTCGCTGGTGGCGGGATATCCGACATGCTTCTTGCCGTCGTCCGTCACGAACGAGTTGTCGCCGTCGTCACCGGTGGAGGCGAAGACGCTGATCCCGGTGAGTGCCGCCTGCCGCAGCGGCCGGTCCCACGCGTTCATGTCGGACTTCGTCATGCCCTTGTCGCTGTAGGTGCCGAACGACATCGAGATGGTGCTGACCTTGTGAGCGTCCACTGCGGTCTGCAGCATCGACGTCAGTGCGTCGTCGTAGCAACTCGCCGCGCCGTAGTAGTAGATCGGCGAGTTCGGGGCGATCGCGTGCGAGGACTGGACGTCGATCGCCTGCTCCGTCTGGACCCCCTGCGGGTCACAGTTGGGCATGTTGCTGTCCGGCTTGGCGACCTTGGTGTGGTACTTGGTCAGCTTGGGGTAGCCGACCTTCGGGTTGGTCATGTAGGTGTTGGTCTCGGCCTTCATGTTGGGGTTGTTGCCCCACAGCAGGATGCCGATGGCCGGCTTCTTGGAGTCGGCACTGCCCGCCTTGTACATCTTCGACAGGTCACCGGGCAGGTAGCCACAGATCGGGTCGGACTCCTTCTGGAAGACGTGCGCCGAAGGAGTCACCGAGGTGCCCCAGTAGCCGGTGCAGTTCTCGAGGACGTCGCCGTCGTGCGGCTTGACGTTGCGCGGGGCGCCGCGCAACTGCCCGCCCTTGGCGACCCCTCCGGTGCGCATCCGGTGGTTGTTCGACGAGGCCGGCCGCGGGGTGGGCCGCTTCGAGTTCGGCATCGCGTGATCGTGCGTGGTCATCCGGTGCACGGAGTTGAGGCCGGCCACCCCGCTGACCCCGACGCTCGCCGGCACGGACGGGGCCTTGTTGACCGCCAGGCCGCGGACGCCGTCGAGGGTCGCGTTCTTCATCGACACCTTGAAGGCCTTGTTGACGTGAGCGACGTCGCTGCGCACGCTGACCTGGCCGGAGATCCGGCTGGTGTGCGTCACAGAGAAGCCCTGGCTCTTCGCCCAGTCGGTGACCTTCTTGACGCTGGCCTGGCTGGGCGAGAAGTATGCGCGATACTGCGCCTGAGACAGCACGACTCCCCGGGCCACCAGGGAGTCGGCGAGTTCGGCGTTGCGCATGGGCAACTGCAGGGTGAAGCTCATCTGCTTCGAGCTCGCTGCAGCACTCTTCATCGAGAGACCCTGAGCCGACGGTGTCCCCGAGTTCGGCAAAACGGTCCGACCGTCATGCTTGGCGCTCGCAGCCATCGCACCGGCGGCGGGGATCACCGCCACGGCGGTGGCTGCTGCCACCATGGCAGCGAGGTTTCGACGCTTCATCTTTAGGCGCTCCTTGTTGTCTTCACATCTGAGACGCGCGTGGGGGCCGCTCCGCGAGCAGGCTCGTGAGCCGACTGCGACGTGGCGTAGGTCTGCCTCCGCACTCCTGACATCCCCCGTGCGCAGTAGACACCCTAACCTGCGCGACGGACTTGCGGAAGACAACCGGGCAAGATCGTGTGGTTCGCGTCACCGTCGGCGGTCGCCGGGCGAGGTCCTCACCCGGCCGGATGCACTGCGTCCTCGACGTCGGGCTCGGAGAGCCTGACCTCGACCATCAGCTCGTCCGCGAGCTCCTCGAGCACGGCACGCAGGCCCTCGATGCTCAGCTGCGGCGGTGCGCCCAGCACCGCCTGTGCCTCGAACAGCAAATCCCCCGCCATCGGCGCCTCGTAGACGTCCGTGACAAGGTTTTCGACCGTGACCCGCCGCTGCGCCAGCGCCGCCGAGACCTCTGCGACGATGCCGGGTCGGTCGGCGCCGAGCAGATCCAACTGCATCCGCACCGTCTCGGGCCGTGCAGGAGCGGCCGCGCGCTCGGCATTCACCTGCAGCCCGGCATCGGCGAGCGCGGCGAGCCCGGCGACGAGCGCGTCGGCATTCGCGCCCGGCACCTGCACCAGCAGCACGCCCGCGAACTTGCCGGCCAGGCGCGTCATCTGGCTGCGCTCCCAACTGCCGTCGTGAGCGCCGATCACCGCCGACAGATCCGAGACGAGCCCGGGCCGATCCTCACCGATGCAGGTCAGCGTGAACATCACCATGACCGAAGGCTACGAGATCAGCCGACCCTTGCGCATCAGCCCTCCAACGGATGCACCTGCGGCAACAACGCCTGGGGCGGCCGGCCCTCATCGACGACCCTCCACCCGGTCGCTTGCGGTCGCGTCCCGAACAGCACGAACACGACTGCGTCCTCGGCGACACCAGGGCGAAGGCCTGACTCGACGTGGTAGCCGCCGGCCGTCCCGGGTGCGAGCGCCGCCGACGGAGCCCGCATCGCCGAGGCGCCCTCCCCACGGATCCGACGAGCCTCGACACGGCACGCCGCATACGACTCCGGGCCACCCCGCAGATCCTCGGTCGGAAGACGTGGCTCTGCGAGCTCCGACTCATCCATCGTCACCGCCCACATGGCGCGACTCACCCCCGCCAGATCAGCCTCATCGGTGATCTCCTCATGGCGCAGAAACTCCGCCCACGCCCCATCCGGTGTCGACGCCAAATACTGCACCGGACCCTCACCCGGGCCGTGCCATCGCGCCGGCGGCTGATCCCCGGACTCCCAGAGGAACGGGAACCGCCGGTCACACTGGCGGAACGCGATCACGCCGCAGACGCCCCGAGCAACGACGCCGCCAAGTCCCTCACGGCCTGCACGTCCTCGTCATCCGGTGACCAGCCACCCGTCAAAATGTCGGCAGGGGAACGGCCCGCAAGCGCGACACGCGAACGGGCAAACCAACGACGGATCCCGAACCCGTTGTAGCTTCCGGCCAAGTCCGACACGATCAACGCCACCACATGCACACGAGCGGCCACCACATCCGGCGTGACACGCTCACCCGAGCGATACCTGTGCGCCGACGAGATGCTCACCCCCACCAGGCTCGCCAGGAGCTCGTCACCAAGCACATCCGACATCGGCGCCCACTCACGATCCGGCATCGGGGATGCTTCCACCGCCGCCAACACATCCTCCAGCACCGCGGCCAACGCCTCCGGCGTGAACTGCTCCCGCAGCGACGACGACGTGCGACCGACACCGGCTCGAGCGAACGCAGTCAACGCCGCATCGACGTGCTCCCGGTCCACCCCGGACTCCTCACTACCCGCCGGAACGAGGCGCAGCACCTCGGCCACCGAAACCAGACGCACCGCCAAGTAGGCCGCACGAGCCTCCGTCGACTTGATCAACACCTGTGCAGACATGATCCTCCGTCCCGGGTGCTCGCTGGACATCTCAGTTTACCCGATCCTTCTCCGCCACGAGAGATGGTGGAAGGCTGTGGGCACAGTCGACCAGCCGAGGTGGGCGGCCCGCCGTCTCAGACGTGGCGGCGAGAGGTGATCACCCGGAAGCGGCCGGCGACGAAGGCCGCGTCGGCATACGCGGAGTTGGCGGCCGGGTTGGCACCGGTGCCGTGGTAGTCGCTGAACGCCTCGGTCTGGTTGACGAAGATGCCACCGGTGAGATTTTCGGACAGGGCAACGCCCGCCTCGGCCGCCGCCTCCCGGGCGTCCTCCAACGTCGGGTAGGCCGTGGAATAGACCGACGCCGTCATCGCACCGTGCTCGCGGATCGTGTCACGCAGCCGGTCCAGCGACTGGCGCGTCGAATCCGTGGCGATCAAGAACGCTACCGGGCCGAAGCACTCCGTGGTGTAGGTCGACGCGTCCGCCACGTCGAGCGCGACGAGGCCGGGTGTGCGCACCACCGCGTCCGGGTAGGCCGGGTGCTTCACCGCCCGGGAGTCGAGCACCAGCCGGCCGCCGGACTTCTCCGCCAGCGCCGGCAACGACGACGCCCGCTCGCGCACATCGGGATTGACGGTCGCGCCCAGCACCTCGACCGCTTTGGCGTCGTCCTTGGTGAATGCGCTGATCGCCCCGGCCAGCTTCTCGCCGAACTCGTCGAAGCTCAGATGCCCCTCGTCGGTGTCGACGCCGCTCTTCGGGAGATAGACGTTCTGCGGCGCGGTGCACATCTGGCCCGAATACAGCGAGAAGGAGAACGCGAGGTTGCCCAGCAGCCCCTTGAGGTCGTCGGTCGAGTCGACCACGATGGTGTTGACGCCGGCCTTCTCGGTGTAGACCTGCTTGCCGGCCGCCGCACCCTCGCGCTCCAGCCAGCCGCCGAAGGTCGGGCCGCCGGTGTAGTCGATGATCCGCACCTCGGGGCGCATCGCGAGCTCCTTGGCCAGCCCCTCCCCCTCGGCCTCCGCCGCGAGCTGGATCAGCGCCGGGTCGAACCCGGCCTCCCGGACGGTGTCGCGCAGCACCTCGACAGTGATCGCCAGCGGCAACGTGGCGTGCGGGTGCGGTTTGATCACGACCGGGTTGCCGGTGGCCAGCGACGCGAAGATGCCCGGATAGGCGTTCCAGGTCGGGAAGGTGTTGCAGCCGACCACCAGCGCGACGCCGCGCGGCACGATGCGGTAGTCCTTCTGCATGCGCAGTGGTGCCTTCTTGCCCGGCTTCTCCCACACCACCGACGCGGGCACCCGCTCCTGCTCGACCAGCGCCGCGACCACGGCCTCCAGGCCGCGGTCCTGCGCCTGGGTCGCGCCGGCCTGGAAGGCCATCACGAACGGCTGGCCCGACGTGTGCTGCACCGCATCCGCCATCTCGAACGCGTGGGTGTTGAGCCGGTCGAGCGCCTCCACCAGCACGCTCGCCCGCAGCACGGCCCCGGCATCGCGCCACGCCGGGATCGCCTGCTGTGCCGCCGTCATCGCGGCGTCGAGATCGAGATGCGGATAGGTCACCCCGAGCGTCGGGCCGTAGGGCGAGACCTCGTCCCCCACCCGCGACCCGTCACCGGGCTGGTCGTCCAGCGACGCGAAGGGCTGCCCCAGTCGCGCCTCGTAGGCGGCCTTGCCCTCGGGTGCGGCCTGCTCGCCATACACCCGCGGGGACGGGGACTCGGGATAACGCGAGAAGTAGGAGCGGTCCGCCAGGGCCTGCCTGGCCTCCCGCAACGTGTCGGCGTGCCGGCCGACGAGCGGATGATTCCGGGGGGCGTTCGTGGTGGTCACACCATCCATCATAGTCAACCTTGTTACACATCGACGACAAATCTGCAAACATGTGTCATATGAACGATGACATGCTTGCCCACGTGCACCGTATGTGGGATGCCGACGGCGCCTCGCGCGGCCTCGGGATCGAGCTGGTCGACGTCGGGGTCACCGACGGCCTCGGCCACGCCACGACTCGGATGCGCGTCGCGGAGGACCAGGTCAACGGCCACGACATCCAGCACGGCGGCTTCATCTTCACCCTCGCCGACTCGACGTTCGCGCTCGCCTGCAACGCCACCGGGTCGACCACCGTCGCCTCCGGCGGCGACATCACCTTCATCTCGTCCGGCCGCCTCGGGGACGTGCTCGTCGCCACCGCGGTCGAGCGCACCCGATACGGCCGCAGTGGCCTCACCGACGTGACCGTCACCCGCGAGCCGGACGGTGACCTCGTGGCCGAGTTCCGCGGCCGCTCCCGCACGCTGCGCGCCGGATGAACCCGGCGCCCCGACCCCTGGCCCACCCGGCCGCCCGAACCCGACCCCGAAGGACATCGAGAACACCATGACGACCCTGCCGACGATCCCGGACGGAAGCGACCTGCTCGACGACGCCGAGCGCTGGTCCGCCGACCGGATGCGCGCCCACCAACTCGAGAAGCTGCAGGCCACCGTGCGGCACGCCTACGAGCACGTGCCGCACTACCGCTCCGCACTCGACAATGCCGGCGTGCACCCCGGCGACATCACCTCGCTCGAGGACGTGCGGCACCTGCCGTTCACCGGCAAGGCGGAACTGCGCGACAACTACCCGTTCGGCATGTTCGCCGTGCCGCGCGAGAAGGTCTCGCGGATCCACGCCTCCAGCGGCACCACCGGGTTGCCGACCGTCGTCGGATACACCGCGCACGACATCGACGTCTGGGCGACGCTGGTGGCCCGGTCGCTGCGCGCGGGCGGTGCCCGCCCCGGTGACGTCGTGCACGTCGCCTACGGCTACGGCCTGTTCACCGGCGGGCTCGGCGCCCACTACGGGGCGGAGAAGCTCGGCTGCACCGTCGTGCCGATGTCGGGCGGCCAGACGGCCAAGCAGGCGCAACTGCTGCAGGACTTCGGGGCCCGCGTGATCATGGTGACCCCGTCCTACTTCCTGTCGATCCTCGACGAACTGGAGTCCCAGGGCGTCGACCCGCTCGAGATGCCGCTGTCGGTCGGCATCTTCGGCGCCGAACCGTGGACCGACTCGATGCGCCGCGAGATCGAGCAGCGCGCCGGCATGCACGGCACCGACATCTACGGGCTGTCGGAGGTGATGGGCCCCGGCGTCGCGCAGGAGTGCGTGGAGACCAAGGACGGCCTACACATCTGGGAGGACCACTTCTATCCCGAGATCGTCGACCCCCTCACCGGTGACCCGCTGCCGGACGGCGAGGTGGGCGAGCTCGTCTTCACCTCCCTGACCAAGGAGGCGATGCCGGTGCTGCGCTATCGCACCCGCGACCTGACGCGGCTGCTGCCCGGCACCGCCCGCCCCGGGATGCGACGCATCGAGAAGATCACCGGCCGCTCGGACGACCTGATGATCGTGCGCGGCGTCAACGTCTTCCCCACCCAGATCGAGGAGCTGATCCTCGGGCTGGACGGCCTGACGCCCTACTTCCAGTGCATCCTCACCCGGCCCGGCCGGATGGACGAACTGACCATCAACGTCGAAGCCGTGCCCACCGTCGACGACACCCGCCGGGCCGCGCTCGCGGCGGAGCTCGCCCATCTGATCAAGAGCCGGATCGGCACCTCCGCCACGGTCGAGATCGTCGGCCCGGACGGCATCGAGCGCTCCGTGGGCAAGGCCCGCCGCATCGTCGACAAGCGCTCCTGACCCCTCGAGACCGCCAAACAGGCACTTTCGCTCCAGACAGGCACGCACGGCAGCCTGTTTCGGGTGGAAGTGCCTGTCTGGGCGGTGGTCAGCCCTCCGGCAGCGCAGGGCGCAGCGTCATCAGCTGGTCCAGGAACTCGTCGACCTCGATCGCGTCATAGCCGCTCTGGGCGAAGCGCGGCGGATAGAACTTCACCGACTCGATCGGCGGCAGCGGCTCACCCTTGGCCATCGCCACCAGCACCCGGTCGAGGAAGTCGTCGACCTCGTCCATCACGTAGGCGTTCGAGCCGCCCCGCTTGCCGAACGTCGACTCGCGCACCCAGTCCTGCTGCTGCCGTGTCCACCGCAGCGTCTCCTCGGTATGCCGTGGCGCGGCCGCCGTGCCCGCCTGCGGCGCGGCGGGCGCCGGCTCCGGTGCGGGATCCTGCGCCGGGCCGGCCGCCTGCACCTCGCGCTGCCAGATCATGATCTGGTCGAAGAGCTTCTCTACCGGCGCCGGCGCGTAGGCCTGCCGCAGGCGGGTGCGCCGCATCGCGGTGGGCGCGACCTGCGGCACGGCCTGCTCCGCGCGCATCAGCGTCACGATCCGATGCAGCTGACGGTCGACGTCCTCGGGCACGAACCCCCCGCGCTGCATCGGAAAACGGATCCGCTCGACATACTGCACCTGCTCGTCGGTCCACGGCGTCTGCGTCATGTCGCCATTGTCACGCACCGTAGTCTGACCGCATGCGTGTACTGATCTCCGGCGGCGCCGGATACATCGGATCCCACACCGCGCTCGCCCTGGTGGAGCACGGCCACGAGGTGATCGTCGTCGACGACTTCAGCAACAGCAAGCCCGCCGTGCTCACCCGACTGGAGTCGCTGTCGGGTGTCCACGTGCCGCTGCATTCGTTCGACCTCGCCGACGTCGACAAGACCACCCACCTGATGGCCACCGAACCGGTCGACGCCGTCATCCATTTCGCCGGCCTGAAGGCCGTCGGCGAGAGCGTCGACAAGCCGCTCGCCTACTACCAGAACAACCTCGACACGACGTTTTCGTTGCTGCGCGCGATGGAGCGCACAGGCGTGCACCGCCTGGTGTTCTCCTCCTCGGCGACGGTCTACGGGGACCATGCGCCGGTGCCGTATCAGGAGGACTACGAACCGCTCTCGGCGGCCAGCCCCTACGGCCGCACGAAGGTGATGAACGAGCAGGTGCTCCGTGACGTGGCGGCGGTGAGCGACGGCCTACGGGTGGCGGTGCTGCGCTACTTCAACCCCGTCGGGGCTCACCCGTCCGGGCGCATGGGTGAGGACCCCCAGGGCGTGCCCAACAACCTCATGCCGTTCATCGCGCAGGTGGCCGTCGGTCGCCGCGAGAGGCTGCAGGTCTTCGGCGACGACTACCCCACCGCCGACGGCACCTGCGAGCGCGACTACATCCACGTGCAGGACCTCGCCGAAGGGCACGTCGCCGCGCTCGAACACCTCGACGCCATGGGCACGCCGGTCCGTGCGTTCAACCTCGGCACCGGCACCGGCACGTCGGTGCTCGAGTTGTTCCATGCGTTCGAGAAGGCGGTCGGCCACGAGCTGCCCTACGAGGTGATCGGCCGGCGTGCGGGCGATCTTCCCGCCTACTGGGCCGACCCGACCCGCGCGCACGAGGAACTCGGCTGGCGCGCCACCCGGGGCATCGAGGACATGTGCGCCGACACCTGGCGCTGGCAGTCCGAGAACCCCCAGGGCTACCCGGACGCGTAGGCTCTCCGGCCGATGCGTCGCGACGTCGACCTGCCGGCGCCCGAACCCTTCGATGCGCCAGGGGTCTTCGGGTTCCTTGCGGCGCGTGCGGTGGCGGGTGTCGAGGTCGCGGATGTCTCGGACGAGGGGCGGCTGCGTTATGCGCGCACGCTGGCGCTGCCGCACGGCCCCGGCGCCGTCGAGGTCGTCGCGACCCGCGACGGGTCGGCGTGGCGCGTGCGGGCGCACATCGAGGCGATCGACCGGGCCGACGTGTCCGCCGCGACCGGCGCCCTGCGCCATCTCTTCGACCTGGACCGTGACCCCGCGCCGGTCGACGCGGCGCTGGGGCGCGACCCGGCGCTGGCACCGCTGGTGGCCCGCACCCCCGGGATCCGCGTGCCCGGCGCGACCGAGCCGCACGAGATCGTCGTCCGGGCCCTGGTCGGCCGGCAGATCTCGGTCGCGGCGGCACGGACGCACCTCGGGCGCCTGACCGCACGCCACGGCATACCGATCGACACGCCGTGGGAGGGGGTGGACCGGCTCTTCCCGGATGCCGCGACGATCGCGGCGAGCGTGCCGGTGCCGGGGGCGACGGACGTCCTCGACCCGGACCGGCCGCTGCGCCTGCCGCGCCGCGCGATCGCGTCGATCGTGGCGATCTGTCGGGCACTGTCCGACGGCTCGCTGCGGGTCGGCCCGGACGCCGGGCACGCCGCGTTGCGCGAGGACCTGCTCGCCCGGTCCGGCGTCGGGCCGTGGACCGCGGCCTACATCGCGATGCGGGTCACCCACGACCCCGACGCCTGGCTCGACCGGGACGTGGCACTGCTGTCGGCCGGCCGGCGACTCGGGCTCGTGGACGGGGCCCTGTCCACCGCCACGGCGCATCGCGGGTTGGCCGAGCGGGCACGGGCGTGGTCACCGTGGCGGTCGTATGCCGCCATGCACCTCTGGCGCGTCGGATAGCTGCCCGCCCTCCCGCGCCACCGACCGGTGGGGCAGCGCTTGCCGACCGGTCAGCGACGGTGGACCGCGGTGCGACCGGCACCCTGGCCGAGGCGTGCCCGGTCACCGGGACGATGGCGTGCGACGTAGCGCAGGCACAGCGGGCGGGTCGTGGGACCGTGGGCGACCTCCCAGTCCTGCGGGCACGGCACGTCCGCCGGCCAAACCGAGAACTCGTGTGCGCGATTGATCAGGACGAAATACAGTCCCTCTTCGTCCTCGAACGGGTTGCCCATCGCGATGCGCCTCCAGCACGTGCCGCCGCGTCGCCGGTCGGCGGCGCCGTCGGCGGCCCGGTCCCCGCATCGGTGCCGCCTTATGCCATTGTGCGCCCGCCCGCCCCATTCGTCACACGAGCCACGCGGAATCGGGCGTGATTGTGTCGCAATGTGGTCACAGCTGGGAGATATCGGCCTTAATTGCAGGCGTCTGTCGCCGCCGAAGGATAAAGTTCCGACGTGCCGGATCTGACGACAGCCCAGAGCGTCCTGAACGAACTGGGCCTGACCTCCTACGAGTCGAAGGCCTACCTCGCGCTCATCCAGCGCGAGTCGTTCACGGCCGCCGAGCTCGCGCGCCAGTCGAAGATCCCCCGCCAGCGCATCTACGACGTCGTGGCGGGGCTGATGCAGCGCGGCCTGGCCATGCAGCGGCCCGGCACCTCCGTGACGTATGCCGCGGTCAGCCCGGACGTCGCGCTCGACGGGCTGATGATGCACCACCGCCAGCAACTCGACGCCCTCGCCGACCGCGCCGGGGGCGCCGCGGAGGCGCTGCGCACCCTGTGGTCGCAGGGCCAGGTCGAGACCGCACCCATGGCCTACGTCGAGATGTTGCGCGACACGAGCGTGCTCTCCGCCCGCTTCCACGACCTACAGGCCAGTGCGTCCGCGTCGATGCTGGTGCTGTCCAAGCCGCCCTATGTCGCCACCGAGAACGAGATCGGGCTGGAGGCGACCCGCCGGATCACCGCCGCGGGCGGTGAGGTGCGGTGCTGCTACGAATCCTCCTTGCTCGACGACCCGGCGATGGTCGAGGAGACCGCCGACTTCGTCGCCGCCGGCGAGAATGCCCGCATCGTCGACACCATCCCGATGAAGATGTGCATCGTCGACCGCAGCCGGGCGTTGTTCTCCCTCACCGACCCGGTGGCCGGGGCGATCACCGCCACCAACATCCTGGTCGAACACCCCGAGCTCGCCGCCGCACTCGTGCTCTCCTTCGATGCCGTCTTCGACCGGGGTCGGCCGCTGCTGGACGCCGCGCGCGAGGCCGGCTACGACGTCTGACGGCGTAGGCCGTCGACGAGCAGCCGCAGCAGCCGCCGGGTCTGCACGGCCGGGCGTTCTCCCCTCGCCGTGACGACCGCACCGGCCATGGCGGCGACGACGTCGTCGGCCGGCACGTCGTCGCGCAGGATCCCCGCCTTCGCACCCGCCCGCAGGAAGTGGTCGATCGCCTCGGCGAGATGCGCTCGCGTCTCCGTCTGGGTGATCGCCCCCGAGGCCACCAGGTCGCGCAGCTCGTCGCCCATCGCCCGTTTCGAGTCGACGAAACCGGCGTAGCGCCCCATCCACTCCAGCAGGCCCTCGTCGGCCGGGTCGGCGGACGAGGCGGCGGGTGCCGCTTCGCACAGGCGCGCGAGTTCGTGTCGATAGACCGCGACGAGCAGCGCCTCCCGCGTGGGGAAGTGCCGATAGAGCGTGGCGACGCCGACGCCGGCGCGCGCGGCGATCTTGTCGAGGGAGAGCCGCGGCGACGCGCCGGCTCGCACAGGCGAGGCGAGATCGCTCAGCTCGTCGGCAGCGGCGACCAGAATCTGGTCACGCTTGCGCGCCGCATCGGCGCGCATCGGGCGGGGAGCAGTCGACATAAATGGAGAATCCTCCGTTTAATGGTAGTCTAAATGGAGAATACTCCACTTCGATGTTCAAGGAACCCTCATGCCGACACCTCCCGGCGGATCGATCCGTCTCGGCTCACGCCCGATCAGCAGGATCGGCTATGGCGCCATGCAGCTCGAGCATCTCGAGACCGACGCCGCCACCGTCGTCCTGCGGCGCGTCGTCGACCTGGGTATCACCCATATCGACACCGCGTCGTTCTACGGTGACGCCACCGTCAACGGCCACCTCCGCGCGGCCCTTCACCCCTACCCCGACGACCTGGTCCTCGTCAGCAAGCTCGGAGCGCGGGCCGTCGACGCACCGCTGCCGATCGCGCCGGCTCAACGGCCGGACGAACTGCGCCGCCAGGTGCACCGGGACCTGGCGACCCTCGGCCTCGAGCAGGTGCCGGTCGTCAACCTCCGTCGCCTCGACCGGACCCCGGGCCTGATCGCCACCGGAGATGACGTCGTGCCACTCGACGACCAGCTCGCCGAACTCGTCGCGATGCGCGACGAGGGCCTCATCGGTGACATCGGCCTCAGCAACGTCGACGCCGAGCAGCTTCGCCAAGCGCTGCCCGCCGGCATCGTCTGCGTCCAGAACGCCTACAGCCTGCTCGACCGCAGCGGCGAAGACCTGCTCGAGGTATGCCGCGCCCACGACATCGTGTGGGTGCCGTTCTTCCCGCTCGGGTCGGCCTTCGAGCGGATGCCGTCGCCGATCGACGACCCGATCGTGCAAGAGGTCGCCGCCCGCCACGAAGTCGGACCGGCGACCGTCGCCCTGGCGTGGATCCTGCAGCACCACCCACACACCGCGCTCATCCCGGGGACGCGCAGCATTGCCCATCTCGAGGACAACGTCGCGGTCGACCGGCTCCGGCTCGACGACACGGACATGGCGCGGCTCGACGCCGTCGTCGACCCGAACGGGACGTCGAGCACGCTCGACCTCAGCGAAGGCGCCACCCACGGGTAGCCCGCCCCACCCGGATGGTTGAGCATCAAGCGCCAGACCCACCCGGATGGCCCCGTAGCGAGCGCCAGACCCACCCGGATGGTTGAGTAGTCCGCTGACGCAGCATGTCCTGAGCCCGTCGAAGGGTCGAGGACGTATCGAAACCTCTGAGCATGCGCGCCGGGCAGCTTGGCAGCGCATACTCACAGGCCTCGCTCCCCCGCGCGCTCCGCTCCATGCGGGAGGGACCCCCATTGGCTCGCCCCTGGGGGCTCGCCTACTCGACCACCCAGGCCGGGCACCGCTCGACCACCCAGGCCGGGCCCCGCTCCCGCTCGATCGGCCGGGTGTCGCCTGGCGGATCAGCCCACGGCGCCCAGGCGGAGCTCGACGGCTTCGCGGTAGCGGCTCGCCACGAGGTCGGCCAACAGCCGATGCGGACCGATGGGCTGCGCCACCACGTCCGGGACCGCCGATCGCAGCCGATCGTGGAAGGTGCCGGGACCGAGCAGATAGGTCGCGACGGCGACCGTGGTCCCGCCCTGATGCGCCCGCTCGACGACGTCCGCCACCTTCGGTGTGCCGGCCGTGAGGAATCCGACGGTGACCGGCCGGTCGAGGACGGCCGCCAGATGGTCGGCGGCGGTCCGGGTCTGCTGTCTGGCGCCGGCATTGGTCGATCCCGCAGCAGCCAGCACGACGGCATCGGGCAGTGCCGTGTCACCGGGCGCCGTCGGCGCCAGAGCCTCGCGGAAGCGGTCGGCGACCGCGTCGACCACCTCGGGTGCGGGGCCGAGCGACCGCGCGACCACGACCTGCTCCGGGTCGTAGGCCGCGACGACACCGGGGATGTCGGTCTCCACGTGGTAGCCCGACCCGAGGAAGACCGGCACGACGACCACCCGAGCGCGGTCACGGCATACGGAAGCCAGGACGTCGCGCAGGGTCGGGCCGATGACGTCCACGAATGCGACGCGCACCTCGGCGGCCGGCAGGCGGTGACGGACACGATCGGCCAGGTCCTCGAAGACGCGCGGCCCGTCCGGGTGGATCGTGCCGTGCGCCGCCAGGACGAGCACGGGCTGCGCACTCATACCGTCCGCCCTTCGAGCTCGCGTGAGATCGCCCGCCACGCCGGGCAGATCGTCACCACGTCTCCGACCACGACGACCGCCGGCGAGCGGACGCCGGCCGTTTCGGCCTCGTCGGCGATGCGATGCAGCGGGGCGACCGTGACGCGTTGGCGGGGCCCGAAGCCGTCCTCGACGACCGCAGCAGGGCAGTCGGCGGGCCGGCCGGAGGCGATCATGCCGGCTGCCGAGGCCCGCAGCGCAGCCACGCCCATGAGAATGACGACGGTGTGATCGCCGCCCGTCGGCAACGCCTGCAACTGGTCGTGACCGGTGACGACGGTGAAGCCGCGGGCCAGGCCACGGTGGGTGAGCGGGATGCCGCCGGCGGCCGGGACGGCGACCGCGCTCGTCACGCCGGGCACGACCTCGACGGGTAGGCCGGCCGCTTCGCAGGCCTGCACCTCCTCGCCGCCGCGACCGAGCACGAACGGATCACCGCCCTTGAGGCGCACGACACCCCGGCCCGCGAGGCCGTGCTCGACCAGCAACCCGTTGATGTCGCCCTGGCGCACCCGGTGTCGCCCCGGCTGCTTGCCGACGTCGAGCACGAGCACATCGTCCGGCAGGCCCGCCAGCGCGGCATGCGGCGCGAGGCGGTCGACGACGACCACGTCTGCGGCGGCGAGCAATTCGCGGCCGCGCGTTGTCAGCAGGCCCGGGTCTCCCGGTCCCCCGCCGACGAGGGCGACCCAGCCGCGGTCGTCGCGCGGACGCCGTCGGCGGACGTCGACGTCACCGGAGCGTAGGCTCTCGGCCACCTGATCGCGCACGGCCGCGGCCCGCCGCGGATCACCTGCGGCGTTGACCGCCAGGCCGATCGGCCCGTCGGGAGTGTCGATGTCCGCGCGGGCGGGCACCCAGGCGCGAGAGCGATCGGCGGATCCGGTGTCGGTGCACCAGATCCGCAGGTCGCGGCAGTCCAGGCCGACGCGGGAATCGGTCGCGTCGTCGCCCGTCGCCGTCTGCACCAGCCAGGCGCCGGCGAGGTCGGTGGGCCCGGCATACCGACGCGCGTGCCAGTCGATGCGGCCTTGCTCGGCCAGTGCCGCGAGCTCGTCGCAGAGCGCGGGAGACACGACGGTCACCTCGGCGCCCGCCTCGACCAGGCCACGCACGCGGCGCGCACCGACCCGACCGCCACCGACGACCAGAGCGCGACGACCGGACACGTCGAGCGCCAGGGGATACCGGCGCGGGCCGGCCGCGCGCGTCTCGCGGGTCATGGCTGCCCCTTCCTGCCCCACCGTGGGAGCGGAGTGCGAAATCCGGCTGCTGTCAGCCGGTCTGGAGGCTTCGGACCTCGGGGCCCTCGGGCTCGAGGGAGATCGCGACGTCGATGCCGTCGACGACGAGGTCGAGCTGATAGCGGCCCGGCATCTTGGCGATGATCTTGGCCTGCTGCAGTGTCTTGCCGGTCAGCCCGGCGAGGACCGCATTGATCTCGCCCGCCTCCTGCGTCAGCGCACGGCCGCCCGGTGTGCGCCGATAGACCGCGCTCACCAGCCGCTCCGTTTCCGCCTTCCCGAGCAGCCGGGCCCTCCCGGTCTCGAGCGCGAGCACACAGACCCGCTCGAGCTCACCCACCTGATCGGCCGGCACCGTGCCCGCCGCGGCGGCGCGCTCCAACGCGTCATACGGGCCCCGTCGATCGTCCGGCAGGACGGAGGCGAAGGCGGCCGTCACCTCCGAGACGGCCACCGCCTCCCCCTCCGACAGGTCGAGGTCGGCCATCAGCGAGCCGACTTGCGCTCGGCCTCGGCGAAGATCGCCTCGGCCTCGTGCTCGAAGCTTCCGGTCTCGATCGGGCAGTGGATGCCGCACTCCTTGGGAGCGCCCGTCTCCCACCACCAGCGGCCGGCGCGGTCGTTCTCGCCGGGCTGGATCGGCCTCGTGCACGGGGCGCAGCCGAAGCTGGTGTAGCCCTTGGCGTAGAGCGGGTGCACCGGCACGTCGAACTCGTCGATGTAGGACTTGACCTCGTCGCCCTCCCAGTCGGCGAGCGCGTTGATCTTGACGATGCCTTCATGGTCGTGGTCGAGCTCGACCTTCTTGATCGCCGCACGTGAGGCCCACTGGTCACGGCGCAGGCCGGTGAACCAGGCGTCCAGGCCCTGCAGCGCCTTCACCAGGGGGCGCACCTTGCGGATCTGGCAGCAGAGCATCCGCTCCTCGACCGAGTTCTTGAAGAGGTTGGGGCCACGACGGCGCACCATCGCCTCGACCTCGGCGGCGTCGGGGAAGAGGATGTCCCACTGGGTCCGCGGATACTTCGCGCGCACCTCGTCGATGAATTCGTACGTCTCCTGGGGCAACCGACCGGTGTCGACGGTGATCACGCGCACATCGGGTTTGATCTGGGCCGCCATGTCGAGGATCGCCATCCCGTCCTCCTGTAGGGCAGTGACGATGGCGATGCGGTCACCGAAGGTTTCCAGGCCCCATTCGATGACGTCCTCGGGTTCCTGATCGTCGAGTTCGACGGCGATCTCGCCGATCTCCAGGTCGTCGAAGGTGATCCGCCCGTCCTCGGCCGCCGGGGCCAGGTCCAGTTGTGTCATGTCGTGTCCTTCTTGTCTGCGAGGGAAGTGGAGAGCGTCGTGGGGTGGTTGGTTATCCGCCGGACATGGCGGTGATGACGAGGATGTCCGTGCCGGGATCGACGCGGGTCGCCAGACCGTCCAGACCGCGCACGTCGTCGTCCCCGATGGCCACCAGATAGGACCGGTCGACCTCCCCGCCGGGAAGCACCGTCTGCGCGAACCGCGGGAACCGCGTCGCGACGATCGTGAGCGCTTCGCCGACGGTCGCCGCCTGCACCTCGATCCGGTCCTCCCCCTCGACGAGCGGCAACAGCGGCCCGGGCACGCGCACCCCGACGGTGGTCTCCGCAGCCACCTCGACGACCTGCGTGTCCCGTGCGATCGCGACGAGTTGCTCGTCGGAGTGGGCGTTGCAAAAGTCTCCGAGCGTGAAATCGATGTCGTCCCGGCGGTTTCGCTCCTCCAACCACGCGCCGACCAGGCGGTCCATGACCCCGTTGATCTCGTGGGTCGGCACGCGCCGCAGCAGGCGGCGGCCGATGGCGCTGCGGGTGCCGAGGCCGCCGCCTACCGTCAGGTCGTAGGCCTCGATGCGCTCGTCGGAGCCTTCCACGCGGGTCGTGGTGCCCTGCAACCCGATCTCGCCGACCCAGTGCTGGGCACAGGCGTGCGGGCAGCCGTCGACGTGCACGGCCAGGTCACCGATCGCGTCGGCGCCGTAGTGGTCCGTCAGCTCGTCGAGCAGCTCCTCAAGTTTGCCCTTGGTCTCGGCGACCGAGTAGTTGCAGAACCGGTGACTGGTGCAGGCGATCGAGCGGCCGAAGGCACGCCCACGGTCGATGTCGAACCCGATGTCGCGCAACGTCGCCTTGACGTCGTCGACCCGATCCTCGGGCACGTTGCCGAGCAGGAAGTTCTGCTGCCGGGTGAAGCGCACGTCGCCGCCGTAACTGTCGACCAGGTCGGCGATCGTGTCGAGATGGTCGGCGGTGATGCGGCCCGACGAGACCGGCACCCCGACATACGCGAGGCCGGGCTGAGCCTGCGGGTGCACGCCGAGATGGTCCGCATTCGTGGTGGGTTCGGGGGCGACGCCGTCCTCCAGCGGCCGACCGAGCGCCTCCTCGACCTTGGCACGCATGCCCTCGGGGCCGTAGTCGTCCATCATGAACTTGATGCGGGCCTTGGCGCGGGAGATGCGGTAGCGCAGGTCACGCTGCCAGGCGTTGGTGACGGCCTCGAGCACCTCGATCGTCTCCTCGCGCGGGACGAAGACGCCCAGGTCCCGGGAGATGCGCGGGGTGTTGGTCATGCCGCCGCCGACACGCAGCGCAAAACCGTCCCGGCCGTCCTGACGCACGGCGATGAGGGCGACATCGGAGATCTCCGGGGCGTTGCACTGCGCCGTGCACGCCGAGATGGTGTATTTGTGCTTGCGCGGCAGGTTGGAGTAGTCCGGGTTGCCGTAGAAGTGGTCGGCGACCTCGCGGATGACCGGCGTGACGTCGAATGCCTCGCCCTCGCTCAGGCCGGACACCGGGCAACCGGTGATGTTGCGCACGGTGTCGCCCTCACCACCGTTGGTCGTCAGCCCGGCCGCCTCGATCTCGGCCATGACGGCCGGCAGTTTCGACAGCTCCACCCAGTGCAGCTGGATGCCCTGCCGGGTCGTGAGTTCCGCCTCGCCGCGGCCGTATTCGCGGGCAATGCGGGCGAGGGCACGCACCTGCGCGGAGCTGACCAGGCCGCCGGCGACCTTGATGCGCACCATGAAGGTGCCGATCTTCGGCTTGTCGTGCGCGAGGGCCCACCAGTAGAGGCGGACGATGTCCTCTTCGGGGATGTCCTCGTAGCCTCGGGCGATGAGCTCGGGCAGCTCCTCGCGGACGTTCATCGGCGGACGGTCACGCTTCATCCGCTCGATGTAATTGCGCTTGTAGACCAGATCCCAGTCCGGTGCGGGCCGATCCCTGCGGGAGCGGCGGCGGGGGCGTTCGGTCACGGTGGTCATGGATCCTCCATGCGGTGGACGGCGTGGATGCAATCGGGGTGGCGGCCGATCGGACGGGTCCGCTCTTCACAGCGCCGTGCTCGTGCGTGCGGGAAAGGCGGGGGCGGGGCGCGCGAGCGCTCCGGAGAGACAGGGCCCGTGTCGCGGCTAGGCCATGCACCGACAGCGGCAGAGCATGGGGATCATCGCCCCCACCAGGCCGGCTCGTCGCGAACGAATCATGATCGTAAACATAACAACGCGTCATACCGTTGAGCGGGGCGTCTCACTCCGTAGACACCCGGTCGACCGGTGTGCCGCCCGGGGCGCGGCATCCCGTCCTATCGTTGCCCCGACCCGCGACCACTGGAGGCCACCTCGCCATGCACCTGCCGCACTCGGGCGACGGGCGCGCTCGATCGCCGCTGCCGTATGGCGTGGTCATGGCAACCGCCGGTGCATCGCACCTGGCGACGCAGGTCGGCCCACATCGGTGGGGCAGCCCGCTGCTGGTGCTCGCGGTCGCTGCCGCGGTCCTCCTCCCGCTGCGAGCCGCATGCCGCGTCGTCCCGGGCCGACGGGTCTTCTTCGACCGCTGGTCCCCGGGTGACTGCACCGTGCCGTTGGGCATCGCCGTCGTCGCCGTCGGCCTGGCGTCCGAGGCCGGACCGTGGCGCGACGGCGTCGCCCCGGTCGCGGTCGCCCTCGCCTGGCTGGCGACCGTCGCCGTGTTCGCACGCCTGGCCGCGGCGATGCGGCCGCGCCTGCGTGACGTCGACGGCAGCTGGTTCCTCGCGCCGGCGGCGCTGCTGGGCGACGCGCTCGCGGTGAGCGCCGTGGGCACGGCGCTTCCGCTGCAGCAGATCGCCCGCTGGGCCGCGCTGATCGCGGCAGCGATCGGCATCGGCTCCTACCTCGTCGTGTTCGCGCTCGCCGGCGCGCGCCTCGCGCGGCACGGCCTGCGCGGGGCGCCGCAGGCGCCCTGGTGGATCAGCGCGGGCTGCGGAGGCCTGGGCGCCGCGACGGCCGGACGGGTCGCGGACGCCGGGCCGGTCCGCATACCGGCGGAGGGGGTGGAGTCGGTCGTCGTCGGCCTGTGGATCCTGGCGTGCCTGGCGCTGATCCCGGTCGTCGTCGCGAGCGTCGCACATCTGCTCCGCAGACGACGTCCGTATGGCAAGCCGCCGTGGCCGCCAACCTTCTCGACCGCCGTCTTCGCCCTCGGCACACTGGAAGCGGCGCGATGGTGCGAGTCGTCCGCAGTGCACCAGGTGGGCCGGGTCGCCGGCTGGGCGACCGTCGCCTTGTGGTGCCTGACCGTCGTGCTGCTCGTGCGACACGGGGTTCATCGGAGCGCATCCGCGGCCGGTCGACCTGATCGGGCCGACGGATAGCATCGGCGCATGGTCAACCCGGTGCATCACCTCGAGTTGTGGACGGCAGACCTCGCGACCGTCCTCCCGTCATGGGACTGGCTGCTCGCCGAGATCGGATGGGCCGTGCACCACGACCCGGATTGGCCACAGGGGCGCACTTGGCACCACGAGAGCGGCGTCTATCTGGTCCTCGAACAATCACCGGACGTGAGCGGGCCCCATGATCGCCTCCGCGCCGGACTGAATCACCTGGCGCTTCGCACCACTGATCGCGAGCATCTCGACAGGGTGCGCGGACGGTGCGTCGAGCACGGATGGAGCGAGATGTTCGCCGAGCGCTATCCGTATGCCGGCGGCCCCGACCACGTGGCGTTGTTCATCGAGAACTCCGAAGGGTTCGAGGTCGAACTCGTCGCACAGGAACCACGCTCACCCCGGAAGCTCGAGTAGCGATCCCCCACCCGCATGGCCCGTAGCGAGCCCCTTACCCCATTCGGATGGTTGAGTAGCCGAGCGCCCCGGCGCGAGGCGTATCGAAACCACCGCAGCCGCCATCGAAAAGCCGCCATCGACCTGCATGAGCCCGGCCCGGACTCGCCGAGCTCGCGACGGCGCAAGCGACCGCGTCACATCTGGTCGGGAGCCTGGATCCCCAGGAGGGACAGCCCCTTCACGAGCACCTCCCGCGTCAGCGTGCAGAGCGCCAGCCGGGAGTCACGCACCTGGGTGTCCTCGGCCTTGAGCACCGGACACTGGTCGTAGAACGTCGTGAAGGTCTGCGCCAGGTCGAACAGGTAGGCACACAACCGGTGCGGCTCCAACATGTCCGCGACCTGCGTGACGACCTCCCCGAAGTCGAGCAACCGCAACGCAAGTGCCCTCTCCGCCGGCTCGGTCAGGACGATCGGTCCGCGCGCATCCACGACGTCGGCGCGGGCGAGGATCGACCGAATTCGCGCGGTCGCGTATTGCAGATACGGCCCGGTGTTGCCCTGCAGCGCCACCATCCGGTCGAGGTCGAACGTGTAGCCGGTGTCGTGCGAGACCGACAGATCCGCATACTTGACCGCGCCGACACCGACCTGGTGGGCAATGGTCGCGCGGGTCTGCTCGTCCAGGTCCGGGCGCGACTCGGCGACCACCTGCGTGGCCCGGTCCAGTGCGGCGTCGACCAATGACTGCAGCGAGACCAGATCGCCCGAACGAGTCTTGAGGATCTTGCCGTCGGGCCCGACGACGTTGCCGATCTGCACATGGATCGGGGTCGTGCCGTCGATCCACCCCGCCTTGTCAGCAGCTGTCCAGCACATCTGGAAGTGCAGATGCTGCGGCGAGCCCACGACGTACAGCGCCCGATCGGCCTTGAGGTCCAGCGAACTGTGTTTGATCGTCGCGATGTCCGTCGTCGCATAGCCATAGCCACCGTCGGACTTGCGAATGATCAGCGGCACCGGCTTGTCGTCGCGGCCGGTGAATCCATCGAGGAAGACGCACAGGGCGCCGTCACTCATCGTCGCGACCCCCTTGGCCTCCAACTCGTCGCAGATGTCGGGAAGCACGGCGTTGTATGCGGATTCACCGAGGATGTCATCGTCCGTGAGCGTCACGTCGAGATCGGCATAAACGTGGTTGAGATAGCTCTTGGTGAGCTCGAGGATCTCCCGCCACAGGCGCAGGCTCTCCTCGTCACCGCTCTGCAGAGTCGCGACGCGGGCACGCGAGCGGACCGCGAAATCCCCTGCACTTCCGGAGGGCTCGGCCTTGTCGGCCGCGTCGAACTTGGCCCGGGCACCGCGGTAGAAGGTATTGGGGTCGGTCTTGAGCAACTGCGCCTCGTCGCTACCTTCACCGACCTCCAGCAGATGCTCGATGAGCATCCCGAATGCCGTGCCCCAGTCGCCGAGGTGATTCTGCCGGATCACGGTGTGGCCCAGCGCCTCGAGGGTGCGCACGAGTGAGTCGCCGACCACGGTGGTGCGCAGATGGCCGACGTGCATCTCCTTGGCTGCGTTGGGTGAGGAGTAGTCGACGACGACCCGCTCCGGATCGACCTTCGGAATGCCCAGCCGGTCGTCGCCGAGCTGATCGGTCGCGGCCTGCGCGATCCAGCCGTCCCGCAAGGTCACATTGATGAAGCCCGGCCCGGCGACCTCCACATCGGCGAGCAGCTCCGCCGCGTCCAGGTGTTCCACGATGGCCTGCGCGACCTCCCGCGGCGGCTTCCCGATCTTCTTGCCGGCGGCCATCGCCGCGTTGACCTGCAGGTCCGCCGTGGTCTGGCGCTTGTTGGCCGGACGGATCACCGGGTCCGCCTCACGCCATTCGTCGCCGAAGGCGGCGGCCATGGCGGACTGCACGGCAGAGGTCAACGCGGAAGTCGAGGCAGGCATGAGCCAAGGATACGGGCGGGCGGGCCCTCGCCCCCAACGAGTTCCTGACGTCCGCCGCGCGAAGCGACCACTCGACGGTTCCAACCCACCACTCGGCGGTTCTGAGGCACCACTCGGCGGAGATTACTACGTGTCGTAGTATTTACTACGTTACGTCGTAGATCACCGTCCGGAGGACCTCGTGGAGCTCGATCTCGCGCGGTGGCAGTTCGCCATCACCACCGTCTACCACTACTTCTTCGTGCCGATCACCATCGGTCTGTCGCTGCTCGTCGCGATCCTGGAGACCGCGTGGCTGCGCCGGCGCGATCGCGAGATGCTCCGCCTGGCGAAGTTCTTCGGCAAGCTGTTCACGATCAACTTCGCGCTCGGCCTGGCCACCGGGCTGGTGCAGGAGTTCCAGTTCGGCATGAACTGGTCGGCCTACTCCCGCTTCGTCGGCGACATCTTCGGCGCACCGCTGGCCATCGAGGCGCTGCTCGCCTTCTTCCTCGAATCGACGTTCCTCGGCCTGTGGATCTTCGGCTGGGGCCGCATCCCGGAAAAGGTGCACGCCGCCTGCATGTGGATCGTGCACATCGGCACGCTGCTGTCGGCCTACTTCATCCTCGCCGCCAACTCGTTCATGCAACATCCCGTCGGCTACCGGAGCAACCCGAAGACCGGCCGGGCCGAACTGACCGACTTCTGGGCGGTGCTCACCAACGAGGTGCAACTCGCGGCGTTCCCGCACACGGTCCTCGCGGCCTACATGACCGGTGCCGGGTTCATGCTCGGCATCTGCCTCTGGCACGTGCACAAGCGTCGGGTCGCCGCCGACGTGCCGATGTATCGCAAGGGCGCGAAGCTCGGCGCCTGGGTGCTGCTCCTCAGCGGGCTCGGTGTCGCGATCAGCGGCGACGTCTCCGGCAAGGTGATGACCGACGTGCAGCCCATGAAGATGGCCTCTGCCGAGGCGCTCTACCACACCGAGTCGGGCGCTCCCTTCTCGATCCTCACCGTCTCCAGCCTGGACGGGAAGCAGGAGAAGATCGCCATCACGGTGCCGAAGCTGCTGTCCTTCCTCGGCACCGGCGACGTCAACGGCACCGTGCACGGCATCAACGACCTCGAATCGGCCTACCAGAAGTCCTACACCCACGACCCGCAGACGCGCGCGGCCACCTACGTCCCCACGCTACCGCTGACCTACTGGTCGTTCCGGGTGATGATCGGACTCGGCGTCGGGGCCGCCGCGATCGCAGCCGGAGCCCTGTGGACGCTGCGCCGCGAGACCGCCTCCGCCGCACGGGCGCAGTGGTGGGCGTGGGCCGCGATCGCGGTGATCCTGCTGCCGGTCTTCGCCAACTCGTTCGGCTGGATCTTCACCGAGGCCGGACGCCAGCCGTGGCTGGTCTTCGGGCTGCTCACGACCCGCTCCGGGGTGAGCCCGGGCACCACCACCGCCGAAGTGGCGACGTCGCTGGCCGTGTTCACCGCGCTGTATGCCGTGCTGGCCGTCATCGAGGTCAAGCTCACCTGCCGTTACGTGCGGGCAGGGGCCCAGCCGTTCGACGACGACTACGACCGCGACGAGGACGACGCCGACACGCTGTCGTTCGCCTACTGATCAGGGGACAAGGAGTTTCGCCATGGATCTGTCCACCTTCTGGTTCATCCTCATCGCCGTCCTGTGGACCGGCTACTTCGTCCTCGAAGGCTTCGACTTCGGTGTCGGGATGCTCTTCGCGATCCTCGGCCGCGGCGCCGACAAGGAGCGACGACGCCGGGTGCTGCTGAACACGATCGGCCCGGTCTGGGACGGCAACGAGGTCTGGCTGGTCACCGCCGCCGGGGCGACCTTCGCGGCCTTCCCGCTGTGGTATTCGACCATGTTCAGCGGGTTCTACCTGCTGCTGCTCGCGGTGCTCGTCGGACTGATCGTCCGTGTGTTGGCCTTCGACTACCGCGGCAAGCGCGACGACCCGGCTTGGCGACGGCGGTGGGACGCGGCGATCATCGCCGGGTCGCTGACTCCGGCGTTCCTGTGGGGCGTCATCTTCACCGACATGGTGCGAGGCGTGCCGATCGACGCGGCCGGCGAATACACCGGCGGGCTCCTCGATCTGCTCGGACCGGTCGCGCTGCTCGGCGGAGTCACCACGACCACGCTCTTCCTGCTGCACGGCCTCTTCTTCGTCGCGCTGAAGACCGACGGCGAGATCAGAGCCGACGCACGCGGCCTGGCCACCCGGCTCGCCGTCCCGGTCGTCGTGCTCGTCGCGGCCACGTCGTGGGCGATCGCCGGAGCGAAGCCGGCACCCCTGATCGCCGCCGCAGCAGCCGTGGTCGCGCTGCTCGTGTCGCCGGCGGCGAACCTGCGCGGCCGCGAGGGCCTCGCCTTCACCGGGACGTTCGCGGCGATCGGGCTGTTCGTCGCGGCGCTCTTCCTGGGCCTGTGGCCCGACGTCATGCCGTCCAGCAGCAATCCGGCGTGGTCGCTCACCGTGGACGGCGCGGCCAGCTCCCCGCTCACGCTGACGATCATGAGTTGGGTCGCCGGGCTCCTCACGCCGCTCGTCCTGCTCTATCAGGGCTGGACCTACTGGGTCTTCCGGCGGCGGATCTCGGCCGCGCAGATCCCCGAGGCGCGCGAGCCGACCCTGGCCTCCGACGAGCTGGCACCCACCGCTCCCCGGGAGTGAGAGCGCCATGAAACCGTTGTCCTCACGGTTGCTGCGATCGGTCCGCGGCGCACGGCGCGCCGTGGTCGCGCTCGGCATACTCGGGGTCGTGGCCGGCCTCCTGGCCATCGCCCAGGCGATCGTGCTCGCGGCGCTGGTCGTCGATCTGGTCCGCGGCGACGGATTCGCCGCTGCGGCGCTGTGGCTGGTGGCGGTCCTGGCGGCCCGCGGGGTCGTCTCGGCGGTGTCGACGGCCACGGCGACGCGGGCCGGCACCCGGGTGTCGTGCGAGGTGCGATCGCTGGCCGTGCGGCACGCCCTGGCCCTCCCGGCCGACCGGCGCCCGCCCGCCGGCGAGTTGATGACGACCGTCACCGGCGGGGCCACCAGCGTCGAGCCGTATGTCGCGCGCTACCTGCCCGCGCTCGTCTCGGCCGCCGTGCTGCCCGGGTTCGCCGTGCTCGCGCTGCTGATCACCGACTGGCCCAGCGCCCTGATCGTCGTGGTGACCCTGCCGCTGCTCCCGCTGTTCGCGGCGCTGATCGGCCGGCACACCCAGGCGGCGACCGACCGCCGGTGGCGTGCGCTGCGCACACTGTCCGGGCACTTCCTCGACGTGATGCGCGGGCTGCCGACGTTGGCCTCGTATCAGCGCGCGGAGCCCCAGGCGGACGTCGTGCGCGAGGTGGGTGAACGGCACCGGGTGGCAACGGTGCGCACGCTGCGCATCGCCTTCCTCAGCACGGCCGCACTGGAGATGCTCGCCACCATCTCGGTGGCCATGGTCGCGGTGTGTGTCGGGCTCCGCCTGGCCTACGGGGTGATGGACCTGCGGGTCGCGTTGACGGCGATCCTGCTGACGCCGGAAGCATATTGGCCCATCCGCCGCGTCGGGCAGGAGTTCCACGCGGCGGCCGACGGAGCCACCGCCCTCGACGACCTGCTCCCGGCGGAGACGGCGCCCTCCCACCCGGCCGCGAGCGCACGCCCACCGGCCGAGATCACGCTCACCTACCGGCATCCCGGCGCCGACACCGACGTGCTGCGCGGCGTCCGTATCCCGCTCGAGGCAGGCCTCACGGTCCTGACCGGCCCGTCCGGCTGCGGCAAGACGACCGCGCTGGAACTGCTCGCCGGGCTGCGCGGTGAGACCGCACCGCGATGGCGTGCCCACCTGGTCACCCAGCGGCCGTTCCTCGTGCCGGGCTCGCTCTCCGACAACCTCCGACTGGGCGCGGGACGCGACGCCTCCGACGCAGACCTTCAGGCAGCAGCCCGCCGCACCGGTCTCGACGCGGTGCTGCGCGGCGAAAAACATGCCCTCCACACGCAACTCGGCGACGACGGCATCGGCCTGTCTGCCGGACAGCGCGCTCTGCCGGCGCTCACCCGCGCGCTGCTCGACGACGCCCCGGTGCTGCTGCTGGACGAGCCGACGGCACACCTGGACACCGAGATCGCCCACCACGTGCGCAAACTCGTGTGTGACCTCGCTCGGGACCGCACGGTGGTGGCGGCCACGCACGACCCCGTCCTCATGGCGCTCGCCGACTACACGGTCGACCTGACCGCGGAGGTGGCGTGATGAAGAGCACCCCACAAAGTCCTCACTCGTCCCTCCCTCGGTACTTTGCCGGGGACCCCGCAAGAACCCCTGAAAACGGTGGATCGGCGTGGTGGCATCCGGCACCCGGGATCGTGCGCGCCGCCGTCGTCGGCGCCCTCGCCTCGCTGTGCGGGGTAGCCTTGACCGCGACCTCGGGCTGGCTCATCGTGCAGGCGAGCACACGCCCGGTCATCCTCACCCTGCTCACGGCCGTCGTCGCGGTGCGCGCCTTCGGCATCGGCCGCCCCGTGCTGCGGTATGCCGAGCGGATCCTCGCGCACGACGCCGCCCTGGCCGACCTGGTCCGGCGACGGACGGCCACCTACCGTCGACTGATCCCGCTCACGCCGGTCGGACTCGGCCGGCGGCGCCGCGGGGACCTGTTGACCGGCATCGTGCACGACCTGGACGACGAGGTGGACACGCAGGTGCGCGCCCTCGTGCCGCTCCTCGGGTGCGCCGTCACCACGGTCGTCGGCGTCGCCGTCTGCCTGCTGCTCTTCCCTCCCGTCGCCTGGATCCTGCTGTCCCTCGCCGCCACCTGTGCTGCCGGTGCCGCGGCCCTCGGCCGGTGGGAGGAGCGCGCGGCGGCACGCACGATCGCGGCCCGCGCCGCCGTCTCGGAGGACGCGATCCTGGCGGCCGCCGACGCGACCTCGGTGCGCGCGATCGGCGCCGTGGACGACGTCGCCGCGCGCCTCGCGGCGTCGCAGG